>NZ_BAAAIS010000001.1:0-413634 GCF_039526185.1 Brachybacterium rhamnosum | reverse complement strand
GCCGCGCTCGCCCTCGAGCAGGTGGGGCCGGAGCGGGCGCGCGTGCTGCGCGGCGTGCGGGCCGTGCGCATCGACCGGGCCTCGCACCTGGTCCACGACGAGCTCGGGGAGGCGCATCCCTACGACCGTCTGGTGCTCGCGACGGGCTCGGCGGCGCGGATCCCCGACGTCCCCGGGCTGCGCGCGCCCGGGGGCGCCGCGGAGGAGTCGCCGCTCGTGGACGGCGTGAGCCCGCTGAAGGACCTCGACGACGCGGAGCGGATCCTCCGACGCTGCGACGGCGGCGGCGAGGTCGTCGTCCTCGGCGCGGGCGTGCTCGGCATCGAGGTCGCCACGGGACTCGCCGGCCGCGGTGCGCGGGTGACCCTCGTCCATCACCGCGAGCGGCTCATGGAGCGGCAGCTGGACCGCGACGCCTCGGAGATCGTGCACGGCGCGCTCGAGACGCTCGGCATCACGGTGGTCACCTCGGCGAGCGCGACGGGCGTCGACGCGCCGGAGGGTCGTCTCGAGACGGTGCACCTCTCCGACGGCTCGGCGCGGCCCGCGGACCTCCTCGTGCTGTGCACGGGCACGGTGCCGCAGACGGCGCTCGCCGAGGCGGCGGGCCTCGAGTGCGGGGCGGGGGTCCTGGTGGGGGAGGACCTCACGTGCCCGGGGGACCCGGACGTCTTCGCGATCGGCGACTGCGCCCAACCGCCCGAGGGGGCGAGCGGGCTCGTCGCCCAGGGCTGGGAGCAGGCGCGCCGGCTCGTCGAGTCCTGGAGGCCGCGGGAGGAGGAGTCGCGGGCGCCCGGGCCGCCGCGCGGGACGGGCGGGGACCTGGTGCGGGTCAAGGCGGTGGGCCTCGCACTCGTGACCATGGGCCGCATCGAGCGGCCGGGGCCCGGTCTGCACGCCCCGCGGTCCGTGCGGCTCGCCGATCCCTCGGGCGGCCGCTTCACCGAGGTGGTCGTGCACGAGGGGCGCCTCGTCGCGGCGACGATCGTGGGCGACGAGGACGCCGCGGCGGAGCTCAGCGCCGCGTTCACCCTGCGGACGCCGGTCCCGCGGGACCCGGTGCACCTGCTCGCCCGGCCTCTCGCCGCACGGGCCGCGGCCCCGGCGGCCTCCGCGGCGGACATGGCGGAGGACGACGTCCTGTGCCAGTGCAACGGCGTCACCAAGGGGACCGTGTGCGCGGCGGTCGCGGGGGGCTGCGGGAGCACGGCGGAGGTCTCGCGGGCCACGCGCGCGGGCACCGGCTGCGGCACCTGCCGCTCCCGGATCCAGGAGCTGCTGGACGCCTCCCGCGATCGGGAGCCCGCTCCCGTGTGAGCGGAGCCCCTCTTGCCCTCGCGGGAGGGCGACTCCTACCCTTGACGTATGAACGTCTCGTCAGATGATCAGGTGACGGTGGTCGACCCCGGCTCCGCCGTCGGCCCCGATCCTGAGGTCGTCGACGCCGTGGACTCCGACGCCGTGGACCCTGACGCCGTCGGGCACGCCCGCGCGCACCTGCCGGCGCCCGCCGCGGTCGCGGACGTCGCGGACGTCCTCTCCCTCCTCGGCGAGCCGCACCGGCTCACGCTCCTGCTCGCCCTGCGCGGCGGGGAGCTGTGCGTCCACGACCTCGCCCTCACGGCCGGCCAGTCCGAGTCCGCGACCTCGCACGCCCTGAAGCTGCTGCGCGCCCACCGCATCGTGACCCCACGCCGCGAGGGGCGCCGCATGTACTACCGGCTCGAGGACCCGCACGTCCTCGAGCTGCTTGACCTCGCCCTCACCCACACGGCGCACTCGCCGCTGCGCCATCCCGAGCGCGGGGAGGGAGCCTGATGGGACACAGCCATTCCCACGGCGGAGGTGCGGAGGCGCTGAGCGCCGGCGGCCGCCACCGCTCCCGCCTCGCGATCGCCCTGGTGCTGATCGGCGGCTTCTTCGTCGTCGAGCTCGTCACCGCCCTGCTCACCCGATCGCTCTCGCTGCTCTCCGACGCCGGTCACATGGCCGCGGACGTCCTCACCCTCGCCGCCGCGCTCGGCGCCGCGACCGTCGCCGGCCGCGGGGACCGCAGCGGGCGCCGCAGCTTCGGCCTCTACCGGATCGAGGTCTTCGCCTCCCTCTTCGCCGTGCTCGTCATGCTCGCCGTCGCCGCCTGGGTGCTCATCGAGGCGATCGGGCGGCTCGGGACCGCACCGGAGATCGGCACCACCGGCATGCTCGTCGTCGGCGTGCTGGGACTCGCCGTGAACCTCGTGGTCATGCGGATCCTCTCCGGCGGCGCGCGCGAGAGCCTCGCCGTCAAGGGCGCCTACCTCGAGGTCCTCGCGGACACCGTCGGCTCGATCGGCGTCGTCGTCGCCGGTGTGCTCGTCGCGCTCACCGGCAGCGCCCTCGCGGACACCGTCGTCGCCCTCGCGATCGGCGCCTTCGTCGCCGTGCGCGCCGTGATGCTGGGCCGCGAGGTGCTCGGCGTGCTCGCCCAGGAGACGCCACGCCACCTCGACCCCGCGGCGGTGCAGGCGGATCTCGCCGCCTTGGACGGCGTCACCGAGGTGCACGACCTGCACCTGTGGACCCTCACCTCCGGCATGGACGTCGCGACCGCCCACCTCCGGGTCGAGGAGCGGGCGGACGCCCACGGCGTGCTCGACGCCGCCCAGGAGCTGCTCCGCACCCGCCACGGTCTCGAGCACTGCACGCTCCAGATCGAGCCGGAGGCCCACCGCACCGACGAGGAGTCCGCGTGGTGACCCGTCCGCCCGCCGCCCGGTCCACGCGGCCCCCGCGCCGCCGGTACGCCGGCGCCGCGCCCCGCCCCTGCGACGTAGGCTCGACGCCATGACCTCCCCCTCCGCCGCAGACCGCCCCGCCCCGTCCTCCGCGCCCCTGACCGCCGTCGTCACCGGCGCCTCCTCCGGCATCGGTCGCGCGACCGCCGCCCGCCTCGTCGCCGACGGCTGGCGCGTGCTCGCGATCGCCCGCCGCGAGGAGCGCCTCGCCGCGCTCGCCGAGGAGACCGGCTGCGAGGTGCTCGCCGTGGACGTCACCTCCGACGACTCCGTCGCCGACCTCGCCGCCCGCGTCGAGGAGCTCTTCGGCGGCACGCTCAACGCCGTCGTCCACGTCGCCGGCGGCGCCCTCGGCGTCGAGCCCGCGGCCGAGGCGGACCTCGAGAAGTGGCAGGGCATGTACGAGACCAATGTGCTCGGCGCCGTGCGCGTGACCCGCGCCCTGCTGCCCGCCGTGCGCCGCAGCGGCCGCGGCGACCTGCTCTTCCTCACCTCCGTCGCCGGCCACGAGGCCTATCCCGGCGGCTCCGGCTACAACGCCGCGAAGGCCGGGGAGCACATGCTCGCCTCCGCCCTCCGGCTCGAGCTGAACGGGGAGCCCATCCGCGTCATCGAGATCGCCCCCGGCATGGTCCGCACCGAGGAGTTCTCCCTCGTGCGGCTCGGCGACCAGGGGAAGGCCGACGCCGTCTACGACGGGGTCGAGAACCCGCTCACCGCCGAGGACTGCGCGGACGTCCTCTCCTACGCGCTGAACGCCCCGCACCACGTGAACCTCGACCTCGTGACCGTGCGTCCCCTCGCCCAGGCGGCCGCCCACCGCGTGGCCCGGCACCAGGGGCTGTGACGGTCCACCCCGGCATGGGCGGGCCCGGCACGGGCGGCGGCGGAGGCGGTCGCGGGGGCCCCGAGCTGCGCCTCGCCCCCGGGCAGAAGGCGGACGTCCGACGGGTGCTCTCCCTGTTCCGGCCCTACCGTCGGACCCTGCTCGCGGTGCTCGCGCTCATCGCCCTCGGCGCCGCCGCCGGCGTGGTCTCCCCGTTCCTCGTGCGGGAGATCGTCGACGTCGCCCTGCCCGATCGCCGCGAGGACCTCCTGCTGTACGCCGTCGGCGGGCTGATCGCCGTCACGATCGTCTCGAGCGCCCTCGGCGTCACCCAGGCGATGCTCTCCACCCGCGTCGGGCAGTCCGTCATGCACGACCTGCGCGTCGCCGTCTACGGTCACCTGCAGCGGATGGGCCTCGGCTTCTTCACCCGCACCCGCACCGGCGAGATCCAGTCCCGGATCTTCTCCGACATCGGCTCCATGCAGGCCGTCGTCACGAACGTCATGACCCAGATCGTCTCGAGCGGCGCCGGGATCCTCATGGCGGTCGTCGCGATGCTCGCCCTGGACTGGCGGCTCACGCTCTTCTCGCTCATCGCGCTGCCCTTCGCCGTATGGATGAACCGCCGCGTGGGATCGCGCCGCCGCGTGATCGTCAAGCAGCGTCAGGAGAAGGCCGCGGACCTCTCCGCCGGGATCCAGGAGTCCCTCTCCGTCTCCGGCATCCTGCTGGGGCTCACGATGGGCCGCACCCGCGCGCTCGTGGACGCCTTCACCGCGGACTCCCGCGGCCTCGCGGACCTCGAGGTGCGCTCCGAGATGGCGGGTCGCTGGCACATGGCCGTCTTCACGACCCTCATGGCCCTGTTCCCGGCGCTCACCTATCTCCTCGGTGGGCACCTGCTGCTCGCCGGCGGCGGCGTCACGATCGGCACCCTCGTCGCCTTCATCGCCCTCCAGTCGAGCCTGTTCCCCCAGGTGAACGGGATGCTCCGGGTCGCGGCGCAGGTGAACTCCTCGCTCGCCCTGTTCACCCGGGTCTTCGAGTACCTCGACGCGCCGCTCACGGTGGTCGACGCACCCGGCGCGGTCGCCCTGGACCCCGCACGGGTGCGCGGCGAGATCCGCCTCGAGCACGTCGACTTCACCTACCCCGGAGCGGATTCCCCGTCCCTGCACGACATCGACCTCACGATCCCCGCGGGCCGGCACACGGCGCTCGTGGGCACGACCGGCTCCGGGAAGACCTCCACCGGCTACCTGCTCGCCCGGCTCTACGACCCGAGCGGCGGGCGGATCACCCTGGACGGCCACGACCTGCGGGAGCTGACCCGCGAGTCGCTCGCCGCGAGCCTCGGCGTCGTCACCCAGGAGACCTACCTGCTGCACGCGAGCATCGCGGAGAACCTGCGCTTCGCCCGCCCCGGCGCGAGCGACGCCGAGCTCGTCGCCGCGTGCGAGATCGCCCAGATCCACGAGCACATCTCCTCCCTCCCCGACGGCTACGCGACCGTGGTGGGGGAGCGCGGCTATCGCTTCTCCGGCGGCGAGAAGCAGCGCCTCGCCCTGGCCCGAACGATCCTGCGGGACCCGCCCGTGCTGCTCCTGGACGAGGCGACCTCCGCGCTGGACACCGCGACCGAGCGCGCCATGTCCGGGGCGCTCGACGCCGTCTCCCGCGGCCGCACCGTCATCTCGATCGCCCACCGGCTCTCCACGATCCGCGACGCGGACCAGATCGTCGTCCTCTCCCACGGCCGGGTCGTCGAGCGCGGCACCTACGCGGAGCTGCTCGCCGCGGGCGGCGCCTTCGCGGAGCTCGCCGCGCGGGACACGGACCCCGCGGAGCGCTGAGGAGGCGGGGCGCGCCTCGTCGGACGTACGACGAAAGGATGACGGCGTCTCCTCCGGCGAGGGGATGTCCGGGGCGGCGGGGACGAGGAGGATCGGGTCATGTCGCCCGTCCTCGAGCCTCCCGGCCCGAGGAACCCTGCCGTCGACGAGGACACCATGACCACGCTCACGCACCACGAGGACCCGGACCTCCGCGAGGGGGCGACCCTCACCCGCGGCGGCCGCCGCGCCATGGGCCGTCCGCTGCTCTTCGCCGTCCTGCTCAGCGTCGCCTCGCTCGTCGTGCTGGGGCTGCTCGTCGCCGGGCCGGCGCTGCCGCTCGCGGCCGCGATGCCCGTCGCCGCGGGCGCCGCGGTGCTCGTGGTCCTCGCCTGGGCGCTCGCCGGCCCCCGCCTCTGACCTCCCCGCCGCCGTCGGCCATGTCCCGGGGCGTGCAGGGCCGCCACTACGCTCCCAGTATGGAACCGGAGATCCCGCTCGCGGGCGGGAACGCCAGCGCGGGCGTCATGCGGGTGGGGGACACCGTGCGCAAGCCCTGGACCCGGCACTCGCCGGGGGTGCTCGCGCTCATGGGCACGCTGCGGGACCGCGGCGTGGACCTGCCGGCGCCGCTCGGGCAGGACGAGCAGGGCCGCATGGTGACCGAGTACGTGCCCGGCGCCCTCGCGATGGACTCCCCGCCGCTGAGCCGCCCGCAGCTCGCCGAGGTCGGGGCCATGGTGCGCCTCATCCATGACGCCTGCGCCGGGCTGAGCGCCCAGGAGCTGGGCCTCGGGCCGGCCCTCATCCCCGTCGCCGACGCGGACCTCGTCTGCCACGGGGACCTCACCCCCTGGAACCTCGTGCTCGGGCCGCGGTGGGTCTTCATCGACTGGGACGGCGCCGGCCTGAGCACCCGCGCCTGGGACCTCGCCTACTCCGCGCAGGCCTTCACGCTCAACGACGTCACCGCCGATCCGCACCGCGCCGCCGAGGACCTCCGCGCCTTCGTGCTCGGCGTCGACGGGGCCGACGGGACGGCAGGACGGGGACACGAGGCCGACGCGGCCGACGGGACCACCGGGCGGGGCTACGGTGCCGATGCCGCGCTGCGGGCCGAGCTCGCGGCCCTGCTGCCGCGCCGGGCGCAGGCGATGCACGACCACCTCGAGCGCGCCCACCGCAGCGGCTGGGAGCCGTGGGGCTCGATGTACCTCGAGGGCCACGGCGCGCACTGGGCGGGAGTGGCCGCGCACCTCGAGCGGCACGCGGAGCTCTGGCGCGACGCGCTCTGCTCCTGAGCCGGGTCCGCGTCGCCACCGGAGCCCAGGGGCCATCGGCACCCCAGAGGCGATGGGCACCTCAGGAACAATGGGCACCTCAGGGAGCATGGCGGGCCGATCATGCTCCCTGACGTGCCAATACTGGGCCGTGGGCCGTGGGCCGTGGGCCGTGAGCACCGACGGGGCCCGGCTCAGCGGCGGCGGCCGCCCCGGTCCAGGCGGCGCGCCGCGATCGCCTCGCGGGTCCGCTCGAGCGCCCTGCCCGCCTCCTCGTGGTGCCGCTGCGCGACCGTCACGAAGATGATGTCCACGAGGGTCAGCTGCGCGAGGCGGGAGGCCGTCGCGCCGGAGCGGAAGGGCGACTCCTGGGCCGCGGTGAGCAGAGCATGGTCCGCGAGGGAGACGAGCGGGGAGCCGGCGGTGTTGCTCAGCGCGACCGTCCGCGCCCCCGCCTCCTGCGCGATCCGCAGCGCGTCGACGACGTCGATCGTGTCGCCGCCGTGGGAGATGCCCACGGCGACGTCCCCCTCGCCGAGCAGCGAGGCGGCGGGCAGGCCCTCGTGGGCGTCGCTGTAGGCGGCCGCCCACAGGCCGATCCGGGAGAGCTTCTGTTGGAGGTCCGTGGCGGCGAAGGCGGAGGCGCCCACCCCGAAGGTCGCGACCCGGCGAGCGGAGGAGAGCAGCGCCGTGATCGCGGCGAGCTCGCCGGTGTCGACGCGCTCGCAGGTCTCGGTCACGGCGCGGGAGTCCGCGAAGGCGATCTTGGCGATCACCTGGTCCAGGGAGTCGGTGGGATCGATGTCGCGGTGGAGTTCCGCGGATCCCCCGTTCGAGGCGTCGCGGCCGGAGGCGTAGGCGAGGTCCGCGCGCAGGGCGAAGCGCAGCTCCCGGTAGCCGGAGAAGCCGAGGTCCCGGGCGAGGCGGACGACGGAGGCGGGGGAGGAGTCCGCGGCCTCGGCGAGACGGTCGATGGACAGCTCCGCGGCGGCCGCGGGATCGGTGAGCATGACGTCGGCGATGCGGCGCAGCGCCCCCTGCATCCCGGGGGCGATCGCGCGCAGCGTCGTGAGCACCTGCTCGTGCCCGGCGGCGGTCATCGGCGCGCCTCCGTCAGCAGCGCGACCGCGGCGCGGATCCCGGCCGGGTCGCCCGCCCGTGAGGGATCGGGGGGCCGGGCGGCGGCGGCGTCCCGGGCGGCGGGGACCTCGGCCCCCGCGAGCAGGGCGACGAGGGCGACCCGGATCGAGCCCTCCGCCTCCTCGAGCACCTCGGCGGCGTGCTCGGGCGCCGCGCCGCTCGCCTGCACGAGCATGCGGACGCTGCGGGCGCGCAGCTTCTGATTGCTCGCCCGCATGTCGATCATGAGGTTCGAGTAGGTCTTCCCCAGCCGGACCATCGTCGCCGTGGAGAGGGCGTTTAGCAGCAGCTTCTGCGCGGTCCCGGCCTTCATGCGGGTGGAGCCGGTGACGACCTCGGGGCCGACGTCGGCGAGCAGGGCGTGATCGGCGAGATCGGCGAGCGGGGCCTGCGGGTTCGCGGCGATCAGGGCGGTGACGAGGCCCTTCTCCCGGGCGGCGGTCAGCGCGCCGCCCACGTAGGGCGTGCGGCCGGAGGCGGCGAGCCCGATCACGACGTCACGGGGGCCGCACTGCTCGCGCACGAGCGCGGCGCCGTCCTCGGCGGAGTCCTCGGCGCCCTCGCCGGCGACGACCATCGCGCGCGGGCCTCCCGCGAGGTGCGCGGTGAAGTGGTCGGGGCCCACGTTGAACGTGGGCGGGAGCTCGGCGGCGTCGAGCACGGCCAGACGCCCCGAGGTGCCCGCGCCCACGTAGTGCACGGTGCCGCCGGCGGCGATCGCGGCCACGCAGTCCTCGACGAGCGCGGCGAGCGGCGCGGAGAGCGACTGCACGGCGGTGATCACGGCGGCGTCCGCCTCGAGGATCCTCGCGGTGAGCTCGGCGGCCGGCAGCGTGTCGAGGTCCTCGGTCGCCGGATTGCGCTCCTCGGTGGGGGAGGCGAGGTCCAGCAGCGACTGCCATGAGCTCATCGCCGGTCTCCTTCCGTCGCACGCACCGGGACGGGGCGCCGCTGCGTGGTCGTGCCGCACATCATCGCGTGCCGGCCGTCCGGGGCGCGTGCTGTCCACGGGATGGTGCGTGGGCCTCCGGGTGGGGAGGCACGACGGTCGCCGGCGCGGCTCCCCGGGGCGGACGATCCTTCATGATGGTCACCTCCGGAACGGGGTGCGGCGCGCACGCGTGGACGGCGACGGGACCGCCACCGTGCGGAAAGAACTTTCGGATGAAAGACTTCGCAGGAAAATAGCATGCGGGATCGGGGATCTCCAGGAGACACCCCCGACCATGGACGAGGAGGCGCGATGGGCGGCGGGACGAGCCGGGGGAGCACGCTGCTGCTCGGGGCGGACGTCGGCGGGACCCACGCCCGCCTGCGGCTCCACCTCCTCGACCCCCGCAGCGGGGAGGCGGGGGAGGAGCTCCTGCGCCGCGAGGGGCCCGGCGCGAACCCCGGCTCCGCGGCCCCCGGGGCGCTCGAGGCGCTGCTGGACCTCGTCGCCGCCGCGCTCGTCGAGGGCGCCGCCCTCCTCGCCGGGGTGTCGCGGGCCGAGGGTGCAGGACCTGCGGCGCGCGCGGTGGTCGTGCTCGGCATCGCCGGGGCCGGACCGGCCCGGCACGGGCGGGTCGAGCGCGCCGTGCGGGAGGGGCTCGGGCAGCGGCTCACCGCCCGTTCCTCGCCGCCGTGTGATCAGGACCTGCTGGACCCGGCCGACGTGCACGTCGTGGACGACATGGTCACGGCCTTCGCCGCGGGCGGGACCGGCGGGGACGGCCTGCTCCTGCTCGCCGGCACGGGCGCCGCAGCGGTGCGCTTCGCGGGCCACCGCCCGGTGGAGCGGTCCGACGGGATGGGCTGGCTGCTCGGCGACGCGGGCTCCGCGGTGTGGATCGGCCGGGAGGTGCTGCGTGCGGCGGCCGCGGACCTCGACCGGCGCGGCCCCTCCACGTCGCTGTCGGCGGCGGTGCTCGGGGAGCTCGGCCTCCCCGCGCCGGGGGAACCGGGGACGGGTGACGTGCGCCAGGCGATGATCGCGGCCGTCGACCCGCTCGCCCCGGCCGCCTGGGGACGCTTCGCACCGCTCACGAGCGAGGCGGCGGCCGCCGGTGACGTCGTCGCGGCGAGGATCCTCGATGGGGCCGCGGAGGCGCTGCTCGGCACGCTCGACGCGGTGCGGGACACCGGAGCAGGGGTCGGAGGGACCGTCGTCATGACGGGATCCGTGCTCGAGCGCAGCGGGACGGTCCGCGCGGGCGTCCGGGCCGGGCTCGAGATGCGGGGGCTCAGGACGGTGCGGGGCGCTGAGCCCGTCCACGGGGCGCTCCGGCTCGCGGCCGAGCACGCCGCCCGATCGGCGGGCCCGGCCCGCTGATCGCGCTCCCCGCCGGATGACCGGCGGGGTTCAGCGAAGGATCAGACGTCGATCTCGATCTCGCCCACGCCACGGGAGACGCACGTGGTCATCTGGGTGTCGTGCTCGTCGTCCATGAGGAACTCGTCGAGGTGCTCGACCTCGCCGGAGACCAGCGGCACGACGCAGGTGCCGCACACGCCGCCCTCGCAGGAGTAGTCCATCGAGATGCCGGCGTCGAGGAGCGCCTGGAGCAGGGATTGGCCCTCGGCGACCTCGACAGTGACCCCCGACTTCAGGCACTTGGCGGTGAAGGGCTCTCCGAACAGCGACATCCTCGCTCCTTGATGGTCGATCCGGGCCCCGGCCGATGCCGGGCGCCGTCGCACCAGCATCCCACGCACGGCCCCTGCGTCGCAGGTGAGGATCACCTCACCCACGGCCCGCGCAGCGGCGGATCAGGCCTCGAGCTCCTGCTCGCGCTGCGTCACGGCGACCTCGGGCGCGGCATCGACCCAGTCGGCCGCGCGCACGGGATGGGGGGCCTCCGCCGAGGCGGAGGGCGGCGAGGAGGCGAGCGTGCTCGGCTCGAGGGCCAGGGCGGCCGGCCCGAAGGTCATCACGAGCAGCGCGGCGGCGCCCAGCGAGGCGGCGCCGGCGCCGAGGGCGGCGCGGGCGAGGGTCGACATCGACCGTCCCGTCGGCTGCACGACCTCGGCGAGCGGCGCCTCGACGGCGGCGGCCACGGGCTGCGCGTGCGCACCGCCGGAGTGCGCACCCGCCGCGCGGGCGAGCGCGTGGGAGCTCGCGGGCATGTGGGCGGGAGAGGGGCGGAGCGGGGGGTCGGGCTCGCGCGGACTGCTCATCGGGACCTCCGGTGATCGGGGCGACGAGGCGGCTGCCCCGTCGACGTGGACCATCCGACCGTCGCGACCTGTGGGGGCTCTGTGCGAGGAGGGCCGGTTCCCTGAGAGCGTGCCGCACCGGCCAGGGGTGCGGGTGTGACGGTTGCCACAGGGCGGGCTCCGCCCTACGGTGGGCGGGCATGACCTCCTCCTTCCCTCGTCGCACGGGCCTCATGGCCGCCGCCTTCGCCGCAGGGCTCGCCGCGCCCGTCCCCGCCCTCGCGATGGGCGACCCCTCGCCGCCCAAGCCGAGCCCGCGGGCCGCCGCTGCGGCCGCCGTGCCCGCCTGGGACCGCGGGCGTCGCCCCGCCGGCCGTCACCCGTGGGACCGACGACCGGGGCACCCCCTGCATCCCTCCTCGCCGCACGCCGCCGGCCTCGACGAGGCGTGGATCGAGAAGGTCCCGGGGATCCTGCGGGCCGCGATCGCGCAGGACCCGCCGCGCTTCGCCGGGGCGAGCGTGCTGGTCGCCGTCGGCGGCGGCATCGTCCTCGAGCACGCGGAGGGCGACGCCCTGCGCTGGGCGGACGCCACCACGCAGCTCCCGGAGACCGAGCGGATCCCCGCCCGCACGGACACGATCTTCGACCTCGCCTCCCTCTCGAAGCTCTTCACGGCGACGGCCGTGCTCCAGCTCGTCGAGCAGGGCCGCGTCTCCCTCGAGGACCCGGTGGCCCGGCACGTGCCCCGCTTCGGCGAGAACGGCAAGCAGCAGATCCTCGTGCGCCACCTCCTCACCCACACCGGCGGGCTGCCCGCCTTCCTGCCGCTGCACAGCGACTGGCCGGACGAGGCCTCGCGCTGGGACGCGGCGCTCACGGCGACCCCGACCGCAGCCCCGGAGGAGGGGTACCTCTACAGCGACCTGGGCCTCATCGCGCTCGGCCGGATGGTCGAGGAGCTCAGCGGGCAGCGCCTGGACGCGTACGTGCACGACCACATCACCGCGCCGCTCGGCATGACGGACACGATGTACACCCCGGACGCCTCCCTGCGCCCCCGCATCGCCGCGACCGAGTACCAGGAGTTCTACGGCGAGCTCGTGCACGGCCGCGTCCACGACGAGAACGCCTACGCCCTGGGCGGCGTCGCGGGCCACGCGGGCGTCTTCTCCACCGCGAAGGACGTCGCGGTCTTCGCGAGCATGCTGCTGGGCGGCGGGAAGCACCGCGGCGCCCGCGTGCTCGAGCGGGCCACCGTCCAGGACATGTTCACCGACCGCATCGCGGGGATCACCGGGGAGGGCGGGGCACGGCGCGGCCTCGGCCCGGAGCTCGCCGCCTGGTCCTACCACGCAGGGCTCACGAGCCCCTTCAGCGGTGCCCACACCGGCTTCACCGGAACCTCGCTCGTGATCGACCCGCTCACCGACACCGTCATCGTGCTCCTCACCAACGCCGTGCACCCCACCCGCGAGTGGTCCAGCACCAACGCCGTGCGCCGCGAGGTCTCGACCGCCGTCGCCCGTGCCCACGGCCTGCTGTCCGCGGAGGCCGGATGGCTCGCCGGCCAGGAGGACGCCCGCACCGCGACGCTCACCGTCGCCGCCGACCTCCCGGCGGCGGCGGAGCCCGCGCGGCTCGAGCTCGAGCTCTTCGCCCACCTCGAGACCGCCTACGACACCCTGCGCATCGAGGCCAGCGCCGACGGCGGCGCCACCTGGGCGCCCCTCGCCGGTGCGCTCGAGCGCCGCGACCGCGACCGGGGCCGGCCCGTGGAGGACCTCGTCGAGGAGCGGATCGAGCTCCCGGACGGCGTCGTCACCGGCTGGGGCGGCCGCCTCACCTGGCGCGGCGGATTCGACCTCGTCGACGCCGGCGGCGCCGCGCTCGCCGGGGAGGTGCAGGTGCGCGCCGCCGTCACGACCGACAAGGCCGTCCGCGGTCTCGGCGCGCTCGTCGGCCGGATCGCGATCACGAGCGGAGGGGAGACCCTTCTGGACACCGACCGCGAGGCGGACGCCGCCGCCGTCAGCGCGGACGGCTGGGAGCGGGTCGGGCGGAGCTGACGCCTGTGCGCGCGCTGTGGGGACCGCCAGCGGTCGCTGTGACCTGGTGGGTCGGCGGTGTCCCTGGCGCGATCGCCGATTAGTCTCGGAGCAGCATCCCGCCAGGAGGTCCCCCGTGCCCGACAACGCCCTCGCCGCCCTCGCCGCGCTCCCGCGCCTCGAGCACCCCGACGGCAGCCCCGTCCGCGTGCTCGTCGTCGAGGACGAGCCCACCATCGCCGATCTCCTGCGCTTCCCGCTGCAGATGACCGGCTGGGACGTGCACCTCTCGGGGGACGGCCTCGACGCCGTGCGCCAGGCCCGCGAGCTGCGGCCGGACGTCCTCGTCCTGGACCGCATGCTCCCCGGGATCGACGGGGTCGAGGTGCTGCGCCGCGTGCGCGCCCTGCACCCGGACATCCCGGCGCTCATGCTCACCGCGATGGACGCCCCCACGGACCGCATCGAGGGCCTCGCCGCCGGGGCGGACGACTACGTCACCAAGCCCTTCACGATCGAGGAGGTGCTGCTGCGCCTGCACCGCCTCGTGCAGCGCTCCGGCGTCGTCGCCCAGGGGGCGGAGGAGCTCGTCGTCGGCGACCTCGTCATGAACGTCGACACCCACGAGGTGACCCGCGGCGGGGAGGTCGTCCCGCTGACCGCGACCCAGTACCAGCTGCTGCAGTACCTCATGGAGAACCCGCAGCGCGTGCTCTCCAAGGCGCAGATCCTCGAGGCGGTGTGGAACTACGACTTCGGCGGGCAGGCGAACATCGTCGAGCTGTACATCTCCTATCTGCGCAAGCGGATCGACGCGGGCCGGGAGCCGATGATCCACACGGTGCGCGGCGCCGGGTACGTCCTCAAGCCCGCCGGATGAGGCGCCGCCCGCTGACCCTGCGAGCGCGGCTCCTCGCCCTGCTCGCCGCGACGGTCGCCGTGGTGTGCCTCGCGATCGGGGTGATCGCCCACGTCTCCGTGCGCGGCCAGCTCTACGACGAGCTCGACGGCCAGCTCGAGCGCGCCGCGTCCCGGGCGCTGGTCCGCGAGGGCGTGGTCACGACGCCGCAGGACGGACCGGACCCCTCTGGCCTGCCCTCCGCGCCGACGGGCGGGGACCCCGGCAGCGGCGAGTACGAGCTGACCGTCGCCCTGGAAAACGGCGAGGTCACCTCCGCCACCTGGCGCGACCAGTCCGGGGACCTGAAGGACCTGGGCGCGGAGGACCTCGCCACGCTGCGCACGGCCCTCGCGGACCTCGACCCCACCCCGATCGGCTCGACCGAGCACGACGGACGCACCACCGTGTCCCTGAGCATCGGGACCTACCGGGTGCTGCTCACCGACGGCGGCTCCGGGGCCGGAGGCTCCGACGGCGGCGCCGGCACGGGAGGATCCGGTGCCGGCGCGGACGCCACCGCGATCGCGACCGGCCTGCCCGTGGACCCCGTCCGCGAGACCCTGCTGCGCCTGGACCTCACCCTCCTGGTCGCCACCCTCGCCGCGCTCGCCGCCGCGGGGATCGGCGGCTCCGCCCTCGTGCGCCGTACCCTGCGCCCGCTCGACGGCGTGGCCCGGCTCGCGGGGGACGTCGCCCGCACCCCGCTGGACCGCGGCAGCGTAACCCTCACCGAGCGGGTCCCCGAGTGCTACGCCGTGCCCGGCACCGAGGTGGGGGAGGTGGGTCGCGCCCTGAACCACCTGCTGGACAACGTCGAGGGGGCGATCGACACCCGCCACCGCAGCGAGGAGCGCATGCGCCGCTTCGTCGCGGACGCCTCCCACGAGCTGCGCACCCCGCTCACCGCGATCCGCGGCTACACGCAGATGCTGCGGCTCACGGAGGACCTCACCGAGCAGGGCGGGCGCTCCGTGGACCGTCTCGACGCGCAGTCCGCGCGCATGACCTCGCTCGTCGAGGACCTCCTGCTGCTCGCCCGGCTCGAGGAGGACGCCCCGCGCCAGCACGAGGAGGTCGACCTCGGCGAGATCGCGCTCGAGAGCGTCATGGACGCCCGTGCGACGGCCCGCGAGCACCGCGTCGACGTCCACGTGCCCGACGCCCCCGTCACCGTCCGGGGTGACGCCCGCCAGCTCACGCAGGTGATCGTCAACCTGCTCTCCAACGCCCGCAAGCACACGCCCGCCGGCACCCACGTCTCCGTGCGGCTCCGGGTCGCGGGGGAGCGGGCGGTGCTCGAGGTCGAGGACGACGGCCCGGGCATCGACCCCGAGATCCTGCCGGACGTCTTCTCCCGCTTCACCCGCGCCGATCGCGCCCGCTCCGGGAGCGAGAACACGACGGGCCTGGGTCTGTCGATCGTCCGCGCGATCGCCGAGGCGCACGGCGGCACCGTCGAGGTCGCCTCCCGGCCCGGCCGCACCGTGTTCACCTTGTCCCTTCCGCTCGGCGCGGGATGACCGTGCGCGGCGCCGCGCGTACACTGTCGCGCATCGGCACCGACCCGGCCATCACCGGAGAGCCGCGGGAAGAACAGCGCACCGGCCCCGTGCCGCGCGCCCAGTAGAACCCGCCGGGACCAGCCCGTCACAGCTGAGGAACAAGGGGGCGCCCCGCACCGGCACGACCGGCGAGGGACGCCAACCGAGGTGGTACCGCGCCACCGGCCCCGCGCCGGGAGCGTCCTCGGGCAGCAGATGTCCCGCCGCCGTCCCCTGTGCTTCCTCGGAGGTCCCCCCATGGTCTACCCGGTCTCCGGCGACCCGCTCGTCCCCTCGCCGAACCTGCCCGCCCTGGAGAACGCGATCCAGGAGTTCTGGCGAACCGACGACACCTTCCGCGCCTCGATCGCGCGGCGCGAGGGCGCCGAGGAGTTCGTCTTCTACGACGGCCCGCCCTTCGCCAACGGCCTCCCGCACTACGGGCACCTGCTCACGGGCTTCGTCAAGGACGTCATCCCGCGCTTCCGCACCATGGACGGCCTCAAGGTGGACCGCCGCTTCGGCTGGGACACCCACGGTCTCCCAGCCGAGCTCGAGGCCATGCGCGAGCTGGGCATGACGGAGAAGGCGGAGATCGAGGAGATGGGCGTCCAGGCGTTCAACAACGCGGCGCGCTCCTCCGTCCTGAAGTACACGAAGGAGTGGGAGGACTACGTCACCCGCCAGGCCCGCTGGGTCGACTTCGAGAACGACTACAAGACCCTCGACGTCTCCTTCATGGAGTCCGTGCTGTGGGCCTTCAAGACCCTCCACGACAAGGGCCGCGCCTACGAGGGCTACTACGTGCTGCCCTACTGCTGGAACGACCAGACGCCGCTCAGCTCCCACGAGCTGCGCATGGACGACGACGTCTACCAGGACCGCCAGGACCAGACCGTCACCGTCACCTTCCCCTTCACCGGTCAGAAGGCGGAGGAGCTCGGTCTCGCCGGCGTCAAGGCCCTCGCGTGGACGACGACCCCGTGGACCCTGCCCACGAACTTCTCCCTCGCCGTGGGCCCCGAGCTCGACTACGCGGTGCTGCCCGCCGGTCCGCTCGGCGCGGCCGACGGCACCGCCGCGGGGGAGGGCCGCTTCCTGCTCGCCGCGGCGCTCGTCGGCGCGCACGCCAAGGAGCTCGGCTACGCCGACGCCGAGGAGGCCGTCGCCGCGATCGAGCCGCGCACCTATCGCGGCGCCGAGCTCGAGCACATGGCCTACGAGCCGCTGTGGACCGTCTACTCCGAGGACCGCGAGCAGTGGGGCACGCAGAACGCGTGGATCGTCACCGTCGCGGACTACGTCTCCACGGACGACGGCACCGGCGTGGTCCACCAGGCCACCGCCTACGGTGAGGTCGACCAGCAGGTCAACGCCGAGTACGGCATCCCCGTCATCGTCTCCGTGGACGACGGCGCCCAGTTCCTGGACTACTTCCGCGGCACGGCCCTCGACGAGATCGCCGGGCTGCAGGTGTTCGAGGCGAACCGCCCGATCATCCGCATCCTGCAGCGGCAGGGGCGGCTGCTGCGCGAGCAGTCCTACGTGCACTCCTACCCGCACTGCTGGCGCTGCCGGAAGCCGCTGATCTACAAGGCCGTCAGCTCCTGGTACGTGAAGGTCGCCGATCAGCGCGAGCGCATGCTCGAGCTGAACGAGCAGATCGACTGGGTGCCCGGCAACGTCAAGCACGGCCAGTTCGGCAAGTGGCTCGAGGGCGCCCGCGACTGGGCGATCTCCCGCAACCGGTACTTCGGCTCGCCGATCCCGGTGTGGAAGAGCGACGACCCGAACCACCCGCGCGTCGAGGTGTACGGCTCCCTCGCGGAGCTCGAGGAGGCCTTCGGGACCCTCCCGCGGGACGAGCACGGCGAGGTGAACCTCCACCGCCCCTACATCGACGAGCTCACCCGCCCGAACCCGGACGACCCGACGGGCCGCTCCACCATGCGCCGCATCCCCGAGGTGTTCGACGTCTGGTTCGACTCCGGGTCGATGCCCTTCGCGCAGGTGCACTACCCCTTCGAGAACACCGAGTGGTTCGAGTCCCACAACCCGGCGGACTTCATCGTCGAGTACATCGGGCAGACCCGCGGCTGGTTCTACATGATGCACGTGCTCTCCACGGCGCTGTTCGACCGCCCGGCGTTCACCTCGGTGATCTGCCACGGCATCGTGCTGGGCGAGGACGGGCAGAAGATGTCCAAGTCCCTGCGCAACTACCCCGACGTGCGCGAGATGTTCGAGACCTACGGGGCCGACGCGATGCGCTGGTTCCTCATGTCCTCGCCGATCCTGCGCGGCGGCAACCTCGTGGTCGACGAGCCGAAGATCCGTGAGGCCACCCGCCAGGTGGTGCTCCCGCTGTGGAACGTCTGGTACTTCCTGGCGCTCTACGCGAACGCGGCGGGGGAGAAGGACGCCGAGGGCCGGCCCACCGGGTACACCGGTCAGGAGCGGTACGAGTCCGACGACGTCATGGACCGCTACCTGCTCTCCCGCACCGGGGACCTCGTGCGGGGCGTGCGCACGTCCCTGCGGGAGCTCGCGATCGCGGACGCCGCCGAGCAGATCCAGGACCACCTGGACATGCTCACCAACTGGTACGTGCGCCGCTCGCGCGACCGGTTCTGGGAGGGCGACGAGCAGGCGATCGACGTGCTCTCCACGTGCCTGGAGACCCTGCTGCGGGTCGCCGCGCCCCTGCTGCCGATGGTCACCGAGGAGATCTGGAAGCAGCTCACGGGCGGCCGCTCCGTGCACCTCACGGACTGGCCGGACGACGCCCTCTTCCCGCGGGACGAGGCGCTCGTGGTGCAGATGGACGACGTCCGCGCGATCGCGAGCGCCGGCAACGCGGTGCGCAAGAAGGAGGGCCTGCGGGCCCGCCTCCCGCTCGCGGAGCTCACGGTGGTCCACCAGGATCCCGCGTCCCTCGAGGCGTTCACCGAGATCCTCGCCGACGAGCTCAACGTCAAGTCCGTGCGGCTGCTCGACGCCTCCGGCGACGAGGCCCGCGAGATGGGCGTGGAGCAGCGGCTGAGCGTCAACGCCCGTGCGGCGGGGCCGCGGCTCGGCAAGCAGGTGCAGGTCGTCATCAAGGGCGCGAAGAGCGGGGACTGGTCCCAGGCGGAGGACGGCACTGTCACCTCCGGCGGCATCGACCTGGTCGAGGGCGAGTACACCCTGGACCTCGTCGCGGGCTCCGGCTCCGCGACGCAGGGCCGGGCGATCGGCGTGCTTCGCGGCGGCGACTTCCTCGTGCTCGACACCGAGGTCACGCCGGAGCTCGAGGCGGAGGGCATCGCGCGCGACGTGGTCCGTGCGATCCAGCAGGCGCGCCGCGAGGCGGGGCTCGACGTCTCCGACCGCATCGCCCTCACGGTCGCCGGGGACGAGGCGGTCGTCGCCGCGGTCTCCGCGCACCGCGACCTGGTGGCCGGCGAGGTGCTCGCGACGCAGCTCGAGGTGCCCGCCGATCCTGCCGCGGGCGCCCATGCCGCGACCGAGAAGGTCGCGGGCGGCACGGTGACCGTGTCGGTAGCGCTCCTGTCCTGAGCGACGGTCCCCGGGGACCCCGCGCCGCACCCCGTCAGGGGCTGCGCGCGGGGCCCTCCCGTTCCGGGGGCTCTCCGCTCGGCGTCCTCCCGGCCGTCGCGGGCCGCCGGGCGGAGACCTCGTGCGCGGCGGCCCCGCCGGGCAGCGCGGTCGTCCACATCCTCGGGCAGGCCGCGCGCAGCAGGTCGGGGGATGCGATGCTCGGACCAGGACCTGACGAGGAGGCGATGATGGTGGCACGACGCGGACTCCTGGGCGGCGCCGCCACGGCGGCGGCGCTGCTGCTGAGCGGATGCGGCCTGGGGAAGGTCTCGCTCGAGAAGGCGCTGAACCGCGCCGCCGAGGACGTCGACGGCGTGACCTCCACCGGCCTCGAGGTCGGCTTCGAGGCCGAGTTCCGCCGGTACGTGCGCGGGAGCGTCGAGACCTCCGCCGCGTCCGCGGAGGAGGCGCTGGAGACCTTCGGCGCGGTGATGGCGGCGATCGTCGCCGCGGCCTACGAGCACAGCGGTCGCGAGGAGCAGCGCGACCGGCAGGCAGGGGAGATCACCCTGCTCGACGCGTCGGGCGCCGAGTACGACATGTGGGACCTGCGCCCGGAGCTCGAGGCCGAGCGCGGGCGGCTCGACGGGGTGCTCCTGTCCGACTTCGAGGGCTGAGCGCCCGCGTCCACCTGCGCACCGACCGTGCCCCCGGCGCCGTGCACGGCTCCGGGCACGCGCCCCGTGCCGCCCGCCGTCGTCACGGCTCCCCGCGCCCCACGGTCACGACCTGGGAGGAGAGCACCTCCGTCCCCTCGCCGAGGTACGTGCCGGTGAGGGCCCGCTGCAGCGCGGAGAGTGTGGGATCGCCCGCGGTCGCCCGGCCCACGCTGCCGGCGTAGCCCTGATCGGGGTCGTGACCGGGCCCGACGGTGTCGTGGTTCCGCTCGAGCACCGGCACCGGGTTCCAGCTCGTGCCCGGGTACGGGTCCAGCGTCACCTCGTGACGGTTCGGTGCGGTGAGGTGGCCGCCGTCGACCTGCAGCCCGCCGAGGTCCGTCTCCGCGATGAGGTCGCCGCCGAACCCGCCCGCGCCGAGCGAGGCCTCATGTCCCACGTTCACGCTCTGCGTGCCGGCCTGGGCGGGGACGACGGTCTGGATCGGGGAGCCGACGGAGAAGGTGTGCGTGACGTCGTAGCTGCCGGGCGCCCCGCTCGCGCTGTTGAACGTGGGATCGGCGGCCAGATGGCTCGCGATGATCCCGCCCTGGGAGTGGCCGACGATCATGATCTCGGCGCCGTCCGGCACCTGCGCCGCGGTGAGCGCGGCACGCACGTCGTCCATCGCGGCCGGGTCCTGCCCCGCGACGAGACGCAGGTTCGATCCCCAGTCGCGGGAGTTGCCCTGGCCGCCGTAGGCGCCGGGGACCTCGGTGATCCCGGATCCCTCGGTGGGCGGGACCTGCACGAGGTAGACGCTCTCGCCGCCGTCGGCCGGCCGGATCCGCTGGATCCCGATCTGCCCGGCCTCGACGGCGGCCGCGCCGCCCGGTCGCAGGGCGTCGTTCGCGACGACGAGGTCCTGCAGGGTCCGCGGTCCCTGCGCGGGCAGCGGCTCGGTGCGGACGTCCGTGACGATGCCGCCGGGGCGGTCGTCGAGGAACGGGGTGTCCTGCCCGGTCGCCGCCTCGTAGAGCCCGACCCCGGCGGATCCCGCGGTGAGCAGGGAGGCGGCGCCCAGCTCGGCGAGGGTGGGCACGCGCTCGCCGGTCACCCAGTCCTCGAAGATGCCGCCCAGGTGGTCGGCGTCCCGCTGGAACTGCGCGATGCCCTCGGTGCGCATCCCGAGCGCGTCGAGCCCGCCTTCGAGCAGGTCGATGCCGGCATCCAGCCCGTGCCCCAGGGCGTCGGAGGCGGCGCCGGCGAGGTCCGCGAGGGGGCCGTCGCCTGCGCCCGGACCGTCCGCCCCGGGACCGGGCGCGCCCGGTGACCGGGGAGCGTCCCCGCCGGGCAGCCCGGCGTCGTCGCGGGAGGCGGCGTCCTGGGCGTCGGCCTCCGCGAGCGAGCGGAGCGAGCGCGCCGAGAGCTGCTCGCCGAGATCGCGCAGGCGCGTCGTGGCCACGTGCTCCCAGCGCTCGCGGAAGGCGTGGGCGTCCTCGCCCTCCCAGGCGACGGCGTGCACGGCGGCGTCGAGCCGGAGGCGGAGCTGCTCGACCTGGGCCGAGGAGTCCTGCAGGTGCCGGGCATGGTCGCGCACCTGCGCGGGGTCCATGCCGCAGAACGCGCTCATCGCCGATCGCCCGTGCTCGGGGCGGTCGTCGCGGCGGCGGCGAAGCGCACGCCCTCCTCGATGACGGCCAGCAGGCTGCCCGTCACGTCCCCGTCGTCCACGGGGAGGACCGGGCCGAGAGGAGCGTCGCTCGCGTCGGTGCGGTACAGGCCGCGCGCTCCGCGCACCCACAGCCGCGACCAGCTGACCGGTCCAGCGAGGGCGCGGTGGCGCGGGTCGTGCAGCGTGAGGGAGGCCGCGAGCCGAGGGCCCCGCGCGGTGAGCGCGTCCCGCAGCGGGGAGGGGAGGTCCCCGAGGGCGCCGAAGGCCGCCGCCGGGGACGCCCCACGGGCGAGGGACTCCCGGGCGCTCGCGACCTGCTCATCAGTCAGGCGCAGCGCCTCCGCCTCGCGTCCCACCTCCTGCCGGGGCACCGACGGGGCGATCCCCGCCCGGTCGAGCAGGGCGGTGATCCGCGCGGGGAGCGCCTCGAGCTCCGCATGCTCCAGGAGCGCGGTCCCCGCCCCGTGGGACTGCTCGAGCGTGACCCGCTGCGGGGCGAGCGAGGCGCGCAGCCGGTGCGTGCCCTCGCGATCCGTCACGGCGAGCACGAGCAGGGCCCGTGCGGTCAGCTGCGCGGTGATCAGCGCGAGCTCCTCGGGCGAGCCGGGGCCGGCGGTCGCCCCGCTCGGTGCCGTGCCCGGGGACGCCGGGGCATGCTCGCCGCGACGGTCCAGCAGGGCCCGGTACACGGGGTGGAGATCCTCCGGAGGGACGCCGCCGGCGACCGCCCGGGCGGCGGCCTCCTCGAGCGTGACCTGCAGCTGGCTCATCGTGCGCCTCCTCGCTCCCGACCCGGGCGGTCCCGGATGCTGTGCTCCCGGCCGAGGCTACGGTCGCGCCCGCCGCCGGCCCATGGGGAGAACTCCCCGTGTGGACGCAAGGACGATGGGGAGGAACGGCCGCGGGGTCCGCCTCGTCACACGGCCGCTCCCGCACCGCCGGCGGCCGGGGCCGCCCTCGTAGACTGGCCGGCGTCCCGCTCAGCCGTCGAAGGAGCCCCACCGTGCCCCCGAAGTCCCATCGGGTCCTCTCTCCCGAGCTGCGCGAGGTCTACGCCGCGCTCCTCCGGCGCGCCCCCGAGAACCGCATCGAGCCGGACCTCTCCCGCATCCGGAGGGTCATGGAGCTCATGGGGGACCCGCAGCGCTCCTACCGCACCGTGCGCATCGCCGGGACGAACGGCAAGACCACGACCGCGCGGATCCTCGAGCGGATCCTTCGCGAGGCGGGCCTGCGCACGGGCCGCACCACGAGCCCGCACCTGCACTCCCCGGCGGAGCGGATCGCGATCGACGGCGAGGCGATCGACGACGAGGGCTTCGTCCAGGCCTACGAGGACGTCCTGCCCTTCGCGCTGATCGTCGACGAGGAGTCCGCCGCGGCGGGCGGCCCCCCGCTGACCTTCTTCGAGTACCTCACCGCCATGGCGTTCCAGGCCTTCGCCTCCGCCCCCGTGGACGTGGCCGTCGTCGAGACGGGCCTCGGCGGGACCTGGGACGCGACCGGTGTCGCGGATCCGGACGTCGCCGTGATCACCCCGATCGGTCTGGACCACCAGGAGTACCTGGGGGACACGATCGAGCTGATCGCGGGGGAGAAGGCCGGGATCCTCACCGAGCGCGCCATCGCCGTGCTCGGGGCGCAGGTCGAGCCCGAGGCCATGGACGTGCTGCGCGAGCGGGTCACGGAGCTCGGCGCGGAGGCCGCCGTGCAGGACGAGCAGATCGGCGTCATCGCCCGCACCCCGGGCGTGGGCGGCCAGATGCTCACGATCCAGGGGATCGCGGGTCGCTACGAGGAGGTGTTCCTGTCGCTGCTCGGCGAGCACCAGGCGAGCAACGCGCTGCTTGCGGTCGCCGCCGCGGAGGCGCTGCTGGGCGGGGGCACGATCCCGCTGGACGGCGAGATGCTCTCCGCCGCGCTCTCGACGGTGACCTCGCCGGGTCGCGCCGAGGTCGTGCGGCAGTCGCCGACCATGATCGTCGACGCCGCCCACAACCCGGCGGGCGCGGAGACCCTCGTCGCGACCGTCCGCGAGAACTTCCGCTTCACCCGCACCGTCGGCATCGTCGGCATCCTCCAGGAGAAGGACGCCGAGCAGATCCTGGCCGTGCTCGAGCCGCTCCTGGACCAGGTCGTCGTGACGGCGTCCTCCTCCCCGCGCGCCATCCCGGCCGACGTCCTCGCCGACCTCGCCCGGGACGTGTTCGACGACGAGGACCGGGTCGTCGACACCGCGAGCCTGCCCGACGCGATCCAGCTCGCGGTGGACCTCGCCGAGCAGGAGGGCGACCAGTTCGGCGGCGTCGTCGTCGCCGGGTCGGTGACCCTCGCCGCCGAGGTCCGCGAGCTGCTCGGCGCGGAGGGGGAGTGACCATGGCCGATCGCACCGCCGGCGCGCCCCGCCGCTCCCCGCTCGCCGCGCTCGCGCCCTCGGGGCGCGCGCACGGCGCCCAGCGCATGTTCGCCGCGACGACGCTCACCGTCGAGGCGGTCGTCGTGTTCTTCGCCGTCCTCGTCGCGCACCAGCTGGTGCCGGACGAGCGCGCCCTCACCTGGACCTGGGGTCTGCTCACCGTGCTCGCGCTCGTCGCCTGCGGCGGCCTGCTGCGGCGCGGCGCGTGGCCCTACCTGGTGGGCGTCGCGCTGCAGGTGCCCGTCATCCTGCTGGGGCTCCAGGTGGGGCTGATGTGGGTGGTCGGCACCTTCTTCGCCCTGCTCTACGTCTACGGCCTGTTCGCGGGGCACCGCTTCGACGCGGAGAAGGACGCCGTGGACGCCCGGTTCCTCGCCGAGCGCGGGGCCGACGGCGCCGAGGACGCCGACCGCTGAGCTCCGTCCCCTCGGCGCCCGGCGTCGGGGGAGGGGCGTCGGCCGTCCCAGTCCGCGTCGCCGGTACCCTGGTGCCATGACCGCACAGCGCACCCTCGTCCTGCTCAAGCCCGACGCCGTCCAGCGCGGCCTGCGTGGGGAGATCATCCGTCGCATCGAGGCGAAGGGCTACGACATCGTCGCCCTCGCCCAGCGCACCGCCACCGCCGAGGAGCTCGCCGCCCACTACGCCGAGCACGAGGGCAAGCCCTTCTACCCCGGCCTCGTGGAGTACATGGGCGCCGCCCCGCTCGTCGCCCTCGTCGTCGAGGGCGTCGAGGTCATCGCGGGCTTCCGCTCCCTCGCCGGGGCGACCAACCCCACCGCCGCCGCCCCGGGGACCATCCGCGGCGACCTCGCCCGCGAGCAGGACCTCCCCGTCATCCAGAACCTCGTGCACGGCTCCGACTCCGAGGAGTCCGCCGCTCGCGAGATCGGCATCTGGTTCCCCGAGCTGGGCTGATCCGCCCCGTCCCGGGCGCTCCGGCGCCCACCGAGCGATGAGAACTCCGTCGCACTGCGCCGCGCCCGCCCGGATCTCCCGGTCACGGGCGGGCTCGGCGTGCACAATGTGGGAATGACCATGACGCTGGTGACCGTCGTCTTCCTCCTGGTCGCCCTGGTGGTGGCCCTGGTGATCCTCGCCGCCGTCGCGCTGCCCAACCTGCGCGGTGACCGCGACGGGGATCCTGCCGCGTATTTCCAGGCGAGCGCGGAGCGCCGCTCCGCCGCGCGTCACAGCTCGCGCACCTCCCGCACGGACGTCTCCGGACGCTCGGGGACCGCGGATTCCTGATCCCGGGTCCGGGACGCCTCCCGGGGACCGCCGCCTAGACTGGCCGCTGGCCCGCCGCTTCGACCGGCTTCCCCGACCTCGGAGGTGACCCGTGGATCCGAACGACATCCTCGCCCTGATCGCCGGAGGCGGTGGCGTCTTCCTGGTGATCGGCGCCGGCGCCTGGGCCGTGCTGCGCGGCCGGGGCGGCAAGAGCCCCGATGCCGGCACGGACGACCAGCAGGGCCCCGAGGGCACCGGCTCGACCGGGGCGCCGACCGCCACGAAGGAGCGCCCCGCGGCGCCCACCTGGGCGGACACGCTCTCCGCACCGGCCGAGCCCGCGGCGCCGCCCGCCGAGGACACCGCCGCCGCCCCCACCGAGGACGCCCCGACCGCCGAGGCGCCCGAGCAGACCGCCGCACCGGCGGGCGACGAGGCGACCCGCGCCGACGCGCCCACCGCGGCGGAGCCCGCGACGGCGGCCGTCGAGCCCGATGCCGCGGAGCCTGCCGCGCAGCCCTCCGCGCAGGAGTCGGCCGAGGAGTCCGCCCCGGTCGAGGACGTCGCCGGCACCCCCACCACCGAGCGCCCGTCGGTCGCGGTCATCGAGACCCCCGAGGCCCCGCAGGACCGCATGGTCCGCCTCCGCGACCGGCTCTCCCGCTCCGGCTCGATCGGCCGCGGCATCCTCGGGCTGCTCACCCGCTCCACCGTCGACGAGTCCACCTGGGACGAGATCGAGGAGACGCTGCTGCTCGCGGACCTCGGCCCCGACGCGACCGACGAGCTGCTCGCGAACCTCCGCCGCCGCATCCAGGTGCTCGGCACCGAGGACCCGGCCGCCGTGCGCGAGGTGCTCCGCGAGGAGCTCGTGGGCCTCGTGGACCCGCAGCTGGACCGCCGGATCGCCGCGACCGTGCGCACCGCGCCGGACGGCGAGACCGTCCCCTCCGTCATCCTCATGGTGGGTGTCAACGGCACCGGCAAGACCACGACCGTCGGCAAGCTCGCCCGCGTGCTCGTGGCCGCGGAGCGCAGCGTCGTCCTCGGCGCGGCGGACACCTTCCGCGCCGCCGCCGCGGACCAGCTCGCCACCTGGGGCTCCCGCGTGGGGGTCGACACTGTGCGCTCGGACAAGGACGGCGCCGATCCCGCCGCCGTCGCCTTCGACGCCGTGAAGCAGGGCATCGACCAGGGCGTCGACGTCGTCATCATCGACACCGCGGGGCGCCTACAGAACAAGAAGGGCCTCATGGACGAGCTCGGCAAGGTACGCCGGGTCGCGGAGAAGGGCCTGCACGGCGACCAGGTCGCCGAGGTCCTGCTCGTCATCGACGCCACCACCGGGCAGAACGGCATGCAGCAGGCGCGCGTGTTCTCCGAGGCCGTGAACATCACCGGCATCGTCCTCACCAAGCTCGACGGCACCGCGAAGGGCGGCATCGTCGTCAACGTGCAGCGCGAGCTCGGCGTGCCCGTGAAGATGGTGGGCCTCGGCGAGGGGATGGACGACCTCACCCCCTTCGACACCTACTCCTTCGTGGACGCCCTGCTGGGCGACTGAGCCACGGATCCGGCGAGGGCCGGTGCGCGTCCCCGGCCAGGGGCGCGCACCGGCCCTTCCTCGTCCCCCGGGCTCCGGGGCCCCGGGGAGACCCCGTCGTGTCCACCGTCCGGATCGTCGTATCACGGAATGATCACGGCGCCCTCTCGGCATAGGCGAATCTCGGCAGTGCTCACACCATGAGACACACGACCGATCCGGTCGGACGGTCCGTGCGCAGGCGCGCCGGCACCGCCCACTGAACAATCTGGAGCCGACATGGAGCCCTTCACCCTCGACACGGGGGCGACCGCGTGGATCCTCGTCAGTGCCGCCCTGGTGCTGCTGATGACCCCCGGTCTCTCCCTGTTCTACGGAGGCATGGTGCGTGCGCGCACCGTCCTCAACATGATGCTGATGTCCTTCGGGGCGATGGCCGTCGTCGCGATCGCCTGGGTCCTCGGCGGCTACTCGATCGCCTTCGGCAGCGACATCGGCGGGCTCTTCGGCAACCCGCTCGAGTTCCTCGGCCTCTCCGGCACCGACGAGCAGTCGATCCTCGCCGGGAGCGGCGTGCCCTTCCTCGTCGCCGCCGGGTTCCAGATGACCTTCGCGATCATCTCCACCGCGCTGATCTCCGGCGCGATCGCCGATCGCGTCAAGTTCGGCACCTGGATGGTCTTCGCGCTCGTGTGGGTGCTCGTCGTGTATGCACCCCTCGCGCACATGGTGTGGGGCGGCGGCCTGCTCGGCGCCGACGGCATCTTCGCCTCGATCGCGGAGCCCGTCGACTTCGCCGGCGGCACCGTGGTCCACATCAACGCCGGCATGGCGGGCCTCGTCCTCGCGATCGTCGTCGGCGCCCGCAAGGGCTTCGGCAAGGAGCCGATGAAGCCCCACAACCTGCCGCTGGTCATGCTCGGCGCCGCGCTGCTGTGGTTCGGCTGGTTCGGCTTCAACGCCGGCTCCGCCGGCACGGCCGACGGCACCGCGGGCCTCGCCTGGGTCAACACGACCGTCGCGACCGCGGGCGCCATGCTCGGCTGGGCGCTCATCGAGAAGATCCGCGACCGCCACGTGACGAGCCTCGGCATGGCCTCGGGCGTCGTCGCCGGTCTGGTCGCGATCACCCCGGCGGCCGCCGCGCTGAACCCGGTCACCTCGATCGTCCTGGGTCTCGTCGCCGGCATCGCCTGCGCCCTCGCCGTGGGCCTGAAGTACCGCTTCGGCATCGACGACTCGCTCGACGTCGTGGGCGTCCACCTCGTGGGCGGCCTCGTGGGCACCGTGCTCATCGGCGTCCTCGCCTCCGACGGCGGCCTGATCTTCGGCGGCGGCGTGAGCCTGCTGCTGGTGCAGATCCTCGTCGCGGCCTCCGCGCTCGTCTTCTCCGGCGTGCTCACCCTGGTGATCGCCCTGGCCCTGAAGTACACGATGGGCTGGAGGATCTCCGAGGCCGACGAGGCCGCCGGCATCGACATCACCCACCATGCGGAGTCCGGATACGATCTGGGCAGCTCGCTGATCACCCGGCGTGACCGCATCGCCCCGGCACCGGCGGCCCCCGCCGCGCCGACCGGCTCGGCGCCCACCCCGTCGACCACCGAGGACCCGCAGCCCGCCACCGCAGGAGACGCCCGATGAAGCTCATCACCGCCATCATCCAGCCGCACGCCCTGCAGGCGGTCACCGACTCCCTGCGCGAGTACGGCGTCAGCGGTCTGACCATCACGGAGGTCGCCGGATGGGGCCGCCAGGGCGGTCACACCGAGGTCTACCGGGGCGCGGAGTACACGATCGACACCATCCCCAAGGTGAAGGTCGAGGTGCTCGCCGATCCCGCCGACGAGAAGGACATCATCGACCTCGTCGTCGCCTCCTCCCGCACCGGCCGCATCGGCGACGGGAAGGTGTGGACCACCGAGGTCGGCACCGTCGTCCGTGTCCGCACCGGTGAGCGGGACGCGGATGCCCTCTGAGGAGCTCCCCGGCCGCCGGTTGACCCAGGTCCTCCACGCCGGCTTCGCGGATCCCACCGCCGGCCCCCAGCGCAGGCTCGATCAGGCGTCGCTCGTCGACTCCTGGCTGATCGAGCTCTGGCAGGGGGCCGGCGCCCCCGCGTCCGGCGCGGCGCTCGCGGCGATCGGCTCGCTGGGCCGGCGCGACCTGGGCCCCGGCAGCGACCTGGACCTCGTGCTCCTCGTGGACACCGAGGTGATGAGCGCCGAGGAGTCCGCCCGGCTCGCGAGCGCCCTGTGGTACCCGATCTGGGACTCCGGCACCTCGCTCGACCATGCGATGCGCAGCCCGCTCGAGTGCGAGCAGGTGGCCCGTGAGGACCTCCGCGCCGCGATCTCCCTCCTGGACCTGCGGCTCGTCGCGGGGCAGGCGGAGCTCGTGGACGACGCCGCGCACCGCGTGCGCGGGCAGTGGCGGCGCGGGGCGCGACGCCGCATCGGTGAGCTCGTGGACCTCGCCCACGACCGCTCCGACCGGTACGGCCCCCTCGCCCACTCCACGGAGCCGAACCTCAAGTCCGATCGCGGCGGCCTGCGGGACGTGACCGTGATCCGCGCGATCGCGGAGAGCTGGCTCGCGGACCACGACCACGCGGTGGTCGACTCCGCCGCCCGGGTCCTGCTCGACGCCCGGGACGCGCTGCAGGCCGTCACCGGGAAGTCCGGGACGCGGCTGGGCCGCGCTGACCAGGACGCCGTCGCCGCGCTCACCGGCCACGCCACCGCGGACGACCACCTCGCGGTGCTCGCCGAGGCCGCCCGCGCGGTGAGCTGGGAGCTGCACCGCACGATCCGCGCCGCGGAGGCGGCCGTCGCCCCCGGCGGCTCCTCGACCCGCGGCCAGGGCTCCGAGCGCCGGCCCGCGATCACGCGCGTGGGCAACGGTGTGATCGTGCAGGCGGGGGAGATCTCCGTGGACCCGCGCGGCACCGACCCGCTGCGAGACCTCGCCGCGGTCCGTCACGCCGCGACCACGGGCCTGCCGCTCGCGGACGCGACCCTGGACCGCATCGCCCAGAGCCCCGAGCGTCCGCTCTCCGCCGCCCAGCGGGACGTGTTCGTCGACGCCCTCGCAGGGGAGCACATCGCCGACGTCTACGAGGCCCTCGACGTCAAGGGCATCTTCGAGCGCTGGGTGCCGGGCTGGCACGACGTGCGCAACCGCCCGCAGCGCTCCGCGGTGCACCGCTTCACCGTGGACCGCCACCAGATCGAGACGGTCAAGGAGGTCCAGCGCTTCCTGCCGAAGGTCGCCCGACCGGACCTCCTGCTCATCACCGCGCTCGTCCACGACCTCGGCAAGCGGGCCGACGCCCGCGACCATGCCGCGGAGGGTGCTCCGCTCGCGGAGGCCGCCGCCCGTCACCTCGGCTTCGACGAGACGGACACGCGCACCATCACGACCCTCGTGCGTGAGCACCTGACCCTCGTGGCGCTCGCGACGGGCCGCGACCTCGCCGATCCGGCGACGCTCCAGGACCTGCTGACGAAGATCCGCTTCGACCCGACGATCCTCGAGCTGCTCCGCGCGCTCACCGAGGCGGACGCCATCGCGGCCGGCCCCGCCGCCTGGTCCACCTGGCGCTCGACCCTCGTCGACCACCTCACGGACCTCGCCCGGGACGCCCTCACGGGCAGCTCTCCCGCCCCGCGCCTGCTGCTCACGCCGCAGCGCTCGGTGCAGGAGGCGGTGCGTGCCTCCGTGGAGCGCAGCGGCAGCGCGCAGGTGCTGTACCCGGCGCCCACCGAGGACGAGCCGATCTCGCAGATCTGCCTGGGCGCGCCCGATGGTGCCGGCGTGTTCGCGGCCATGGCGCGTGTGCTCGCCCGCCAGCGGATCGACGTGCGCAGCGCCGTCGTCGTCACGATGAACGGGATCGCGGTGAACACCTGGTGGGTCTCCGGCACGCAGGAGGACCTCCCGCACCCCACCGTGCTGCGCCAGGCGCTGGATCGGGAGCTCAAGCACCGCGACCGGGCGGACGCCCGCGTGCTCGAGCTGCCGCCCGCCCCGCCGCCCCGCACCACGGACGACACGCCCGTCGTCACCCTGCTGCCGGGCGCCTCGAGCGAGGCGACCGTCGTGCAGGTCAACGCCCGCAACCGTCCGAGCCTGCTCGCGGACGTCGCGGAGACGATCACGGTGCACCGCCTGCAGCTGCGCAGCGCGCACGTGATGACGCTGGGTCAGCGCGCGATCGACGTGCTGTACCTGACCGACGAGCGGGGTCGCGCGCTGGACGCGCCGACCGTCGGCCGCATCATCGCCGGCCTCATGGACGCCGCCGCGACCTGATCGGGCTCCCGTCCCCGGGGAGCAGCTCCCCGGGGGTAGGGTCCTGGGCACGGGACGGACCATCGCGAGGAGGCGGTCGGCGATGCAGGAGCAGGAGAGCCGGAGGCCCCGGCTGCGGCGCGCACCGTCGCTGCCCGAGGTGTTCCCGGGGCAGAACGAGCGGGCCGACGGCATCGAGATCGCCTACGAGTCCGGGGCGACGGAGCACGTCGACCCGACGGCGGGATCGTCGTTCCTGGACAGCGGGACGATCACGCTCACCCCGTCGGCGTCCGACGAGGGAGACGCGCCGGCCGACCGGTCCTGACCGCTCCCGACGGTCGGAGGGGCGGCGGACCAGGCCGATGCACGGCGTGACATCGGCGACGGCCAACCGTCGGACCCGGCGCCGCCCGGTTGCCGCACCTCGCGCCCTCCCCCTCCAGCTCCAGGGCGATCACGCCCCCACGGGCCGCCGGCGACGGGCACCAGGCGCGAGGGCGCTCCTGTGTCCCTCGACTCCGCGGGCACCGTGCGCCTCGGTCTCCCCGGGCATGGCCACTACACTGGGGCGGTCCACACGACCTAGGGGAAGCTCTTCGTGTTCAACAACCTCTCCGATCGCATCACCGCCAGCCTCAAGGGGCTGCGCGGTCACGGCCGTCTCACCGAGGCCGACGTCGACAAGACCGTCCGCGAGATCCGCCGCGCCCTGCTGGACGCCGACGTCGCCGTCCCGGTGGTGCGCGAGTTCACCGCCCGGGTGCGCGAGCGCGCGCTGGGCGAGGAGGTCTCCAAGGCCCTCAACCCGGCCCAGCAGGTCGTCAAGATCGTCAACGACGAGCTGGTACAGATCCTCGGCGGCGCCACCGGCGAGCTCCACTTCGCCAAGAACCCGCCCACCGTGATCATGCTCGCGGGCCTCCAGGGCGCCGGCAAGACGACCCTCGCGGGCAAGCTCGCCCGCTGGATGAAGTCCGAGGGCCACACGCCGATGCTCGTCGCGGCGGACCTCCAGCGACCCAACGCCGTCAACCAGCTGCAGATCGTCGGTGAGCGGGCCGGCGTGCCGGTCTTCGCGCCGGAGCCCGGCAACGGCGTGGGCAACCCCGTGCTCGTCGCCATGAACGGCGTCTCCACCGCCCAGTTCCAGCAGCACGACGTCGTCATCGTCGACACCGCGGGCCGCCTCGGCATCGACGAGGAGATGATGCAGCAGGCGCGGGACATCCGCGACGCCGTCAACCCGCACGAGACCCTGTTCGTCGTCGACGCGATGATCGGCCAGGACGCCGCCCGCGTGGCCGAGGCGTTCCGCGACGGCGTCGGCTTCTCCGGCGTGGTCCTCTCCAAGCTCGACGGCGACGCCCGCGGCGGTGCGGCGCTCTCGATCACCGGGGTCACCGAGCGGCCGATCCTCTTCGCCTCCACCGGTGAGGGCCTCGAGGACTTCGAGCGCTTCCACCCGGACCGCATGGCCAACCGCATCCTCGACATGGGCGACGTGCTCACCCTCATCGAGCAGGCGGAGAAGAGCTTCGACCAGGCGGAGGCCGAGAAGGCTGCGAAGAAGCTCGCGAGCGGCGAGGACTTCACCCTCGACGACTTCCTGACCCAGATGCAGCAGATCAAGAACATGGGCAGCATCAAGAAGATGCTGGGCATGCTGCCGAACATGGGCCAGTACCGCGAGGCGCTGGACAACTTCGACGAGCGCGAGGTGGACCGCATCGAGGCGATGATCCGCTCGATGACCCCCGCGGAGCGCAACGACCCCAAGATCATCAACGGCTCGCGCCGCAACCGCATCGCCAAGGGCTCCGGCACCACCGTGCAGGCCGTCAACCAGCTCCTCGAGCGGTTCAAGCAGGCCCAGCAGATGATGCGCACCATGGGCAAGGGCATGGCCGGCGGCGGCATGCCGGGGATGCCCGGCGGCCCCGGCATGGGCATGGGCAAGAAGTCCCGCGGCAAGCAGCAGGCGCCCAAGCAGGCCAAGAAGGCCAAGTCGAAGAACCCGGCGAAGGCCGCCCGCGAGCAGGCCGAGGCCGCGAAGAAGGCGAGGTCCGGCGAGGGCCAGGGCGGATCCGCCTTCGGCGGCGGCGCCCCGTCCGGCCAGGACGTGGCGGACTTCGACCCCAGCCAGCTCCCGCCGGAGATGCAGAAGCTGCTCGGCGGCCGCTGAGCCCGTCGGCGCCTCCGGGCGGCGGGAGTCGCTAGCCTCGGGGCATGCGCACCGAAGCACGCTCCGCACACGCCGCCCGTGAGGCCTTCTCCGCCGGGCTCCGCCCCGGTACGGAGAGCCCGTCCTACGCACGGCAGGCGCCGGACCACACCGTCCTCCACCTCACGGGCCCGGTCCTGACCGGCCCCGATCAGGAGATCGGCGGCGCCTGGGTCGTCGGAGGCAGGATCCACCACGAGCGCCCCGAGCTGCCCGCCGGGACGGAGATCCGGGAGATCGACGGCGTCGTCGTCCCCGGCCTCGCGGACCTGCACTGCCACATCGGCATCAGCGACGAGGGCACTGCCACGAGCCTCGACGAGGCCAGGGCGCAGGCCCGCACCGACCGCGACACCGGGGTGCTGCTGATACGCGACGCCGGATCGATCACCGACACCGCACCCCTGCAGGGGGAGACGGACCTCCCGCGGATCATCCGCGCCGGCCGGCACGTGGCCCGCACCCGCCGCTACCTCATCGGCTACGCCCACGAGGTGGACCCCGAGGACCTGCCCGCGACGGTCGCCGCCGAGGCGGAGCGCGGCGACGGCTGGGTGAAGCTCGTGGGGGACTGGATCGACCGAGGCGTGGGGGACCTGACGCCCACCTGGTCCGGGGAGGACTTCCGGGCCGCCGCCGAGGCCGCGCACGCCCACGGCGCCCGCATCACCACCCACACCTTCGACGAGGAGACGCTCCCGCTCGTCCTCGACGCCGGCTTCGACTGCCTCGAGCACGCGACCGGCCTCACCGCGGGGACGATCTCCCGCGCCGCCGCGGCCGGCGTCCCGGTCGTCACCACGCTCGTGAACGTCGACGAGTTCGAGACGTACGCGAGCCAGGGCGAGCGGAAGTTCCCCGCCTACGCCGCCCACATGCGGCGCCTGCGCGCGGCCCGTCACGAGCGCACTCGCGACGCGCACGACGCCGGAGTGCAGCTGCTGACCGGCACCGACGCCGGGGGAGTGCTCGGCCACGGCATCATCCACGACGAGCTCGACGCCCTTGCCGCCTGCGGGCTGGACGCCGCCGCGATCCTCGACGCGGCCACCTGGGCGCCGCGCGCCTACCTGGGCGTGCCCGGCCTCGAGGACGGCGACCCCGCGGACCTGCTCGTCCTGCCCGGCGACCCGCGGACCGACCACCGGGTGCTGCGCGAGCGCCGCCACGTCGTCCTCGCAGGTCGCGTCGTGGCCTGAGCCCGGGGCACGGTAGCGTGCAGGGATGCACTCCGACGACGCAGCGCACCCCGGCCCGACCACCGGAGGGACCGACACGATGCCCCCGCCCCGCTGGAAGCTCATCGGCCCCGGCCTGGTGGTCGCCGCGACCGGGATCGGCGCGGGCGACCTCGTCGCGACCCTCGTCGCGGGCTCCCGCTACGGCTACGCCCTGCTGTGGGCGGCCGTCGCGGGCGTGATCATCAAGATCGTGCTCGTCGAGGGCGCGGGCCGCTGGACCCTCGCCACCGGGCACACGATCTTCGAGGGCTGGCGGCGCGTGGGCCGCTGGACCTCCTGGTACTTCGGGCCCTACATCATGATCTGGGGCTTCGTGTACGGGGCGACCGCCATGAGCGCCTCCGCCCTGCCGCTCGCGGCGCTGGTCCCGCAGCTGCCGGGACTCGGGGACGTCGGCTGGATCGCGGACATGCCCTTCATCGTCTACGCGATCCTCTCGGGCCTGATCGGCGCCGCGCTCGTCTGGATGGGCCGCTACCACCGGCTCGAGAAGCTCGTCGCGGTGCTCGTCGGCATCATGTTCCTCACGGTCGTCGGCGCCGCCGTCGTGACCCTGCCGAACATCCCGCAGATCATCGGCGGGCTCGTCCCGCGCATCCCCGACGGAGGCCTGCTCTACACGCTCTCCATCGCGGGCGGCGTCGGCGGCACGATCACGCTCGCCGCCTACGGCTACTGGCTCGCGGAGAAGGGCTGGTCCACGCCGCGCTGGATGAAGGTCATGCGGATCGACAACGCGATGGCCTACGTCATCTCCGGCGTCTTCGTCGTCGCGATGCTGATCGTGGGTGCGGAGCTGCTGTACTCCTCCGGCGTCGCGATCGACGAGGGCGACCGCGGTCTGCTCGACCTCTCCGACGTGCTCGCCGCGCGCTACGGCACCGCCTTCAGCTGGGTGTTCCTGCTGGGGTTCTGGGCCTCGTCGTTCTCCTCCGTGCTCGGCGTCTGGAACGGCGTCTCGATCATGTTCGCGGACTTCTGGGGCCACGTGCGCGGCAAGGAGGAGGGGCATCCGGACCGGCAGATCGGCGGGCGCTACTACCGCTTCTACATCCTCTGGCTCACCTTCCCGCCGATGCTCCTGCTGCTGCTCGGAAAGCCGGTGCAGGTGATCATCGCCTACGGCGTGCTGGGCTCGTTCTTCATGCCCTTCCTCGCGATCACGCTGCTCGTGCTCATGAACTCCCGGCATATGCCCGCGGCCTGGCGCAACCGCCCGCTGGGGAACATCGTCCTCGGCGTCGTGACGCTGCTGTTCGTGGTGCTCGGCGTCAACCAGCTCGTCGATGCGATCGCCGGTTGACCGGGTGCGGGGGAGCGGCGGAGCGCTGTGCCCCGCCGCACATCCCTCCCGGGTGGAACCGGTCGGGGGCGAGCTGGCATAATCACTCCCTGTATGCGCCGCGACCGGCCCTCTACCCGTCGCGGCACAGCACCCCGAGCACCGTCAGCGCCCGCATACCCCACAGGCAGCGGCGGGACTCACCCGAACATCCCGAAGGAGAGTCCACACACGTGGCTGTCAAGATCCGTCTGAAGCGCATGGGCAAGATCCGTGCACCGTTCTACCGCGTCGTGGTGGCCGATTCGCGCAAGAAGCGCGACGGTGCCGTGATCGAGGAGATCGGCAAGTACCACCCCACCGAGAACCCCTCGTTCATCGAGATCCAGTCCGAGCGTGCGCTCTACTGGCTCGGCGTGGGCGCGCAGCCCACCGAGCAGGTCGCCGCGCTGCTGAAGATCACCGGCGACTGGCAGAAGTTCAAGGGTGAGGGCGACGCCGCCGGCACCCTGAAGACCGCGGAGGCGAAGAAGTCCGCCGAGGAGCTCATCGCGGAGGCCGACAAGGCCGCCTCCACGTCCCGTGAGGGCGCGAAGAAGGCCAAGGCCGAGGCGGAGGCCCCCGCGGCCGCCGACGAGGTCGAGGCCGGCTCCGAGGAGGCCCCCGCCGAGGGTGAGTCCACCGAGGACGCCGCGGCCGCCGCCGACGAGGCCTGAGATGAGCTCCCGCGCCGAAGCCCTCGACCATCTGGTCCGCGGGATCGTCGACAGCCCCGACGAAGTCCAGGTGACCGAGAAGTCCACCCGTCGCGGTCCGCTGCTCGAGGTGCGGGTCGGTCCCGCCGACCTCGGTCGCGTGATCGGGCGCTCGGGCCGCACCGCCCGGGCCCTGCGCACCGTCACGGCGGCGCTGTCGGACGATGACGTGCGTGTGGACATCGTCGACGTCGACCGGCGCTGAGGTGCCTCACCCCTCTCACGAGAGCGGCATGGCCGGGTCCGCCCGGCGATGCCGCTCTCGTGCGTTGCCCGGCCGGAGGGCCTCGCTCTCCCGGACGGTGACGGGGACGCTCGCCGTCCTCACCGCGGCCGCGCTGATCTCCGGCTGCGACCCCGTCGGCGCGACCGGCGGCTCCGACGCGGGGGCCGTGAGCACCGGTCCCTCCACGGACCCGTCCCGCACCGCCGCGTGCACACGCTTCTTCGGGGACGCCGACTACCACGAGGCCCCGGCCTGGCGCGTTCTCCAGGGCGCCGCCGTGATCACCTCCACCGATGACGGCCCCTCCGACGGCAGCCCGGCGACCGCCGTCGCGAGCGGAGTCGAGACCGCCTTCGCCGACGCCCCGGAGGACACCCGTGGGGCCGCGGCCGACGTCGCGACCTGGCTGCGCACCGCTCCCGCCCCGGGGGAGCACGCCGACCTCGACACCTTCGCGGTCACCTGGCAGGGTCTCGCCGAGTCCTGCACCCCCGACTCGACGGCGGCCACCTGGGCCGCCGGCCTCGGCCAGCAGGGCGCCAAGCCCGCGGCGCTCGTGTGCGCGGAGACCTTCACGGCCCCCAGCACGCTGAGCGTCTTCGCGGACCGCGAGCAGGTCGCCCCGCACCTGACCGCGATCGCCGGCGCCTCCCCGCAGGCCGTCCCCACGAGCGCCGCGACCGAGGTCGCCGAGGCCTCCGACCTGCTCACCGCGCAGAGCGTCGCCGTGGACGATCCCGCGGTCGCCGCCGCGCTGCGGGAGGTGCGCACCCCCTTCCAGGACGCGCTGCAGGGAGACCTCGACTCGCCCGGGCTCCACGACCCCCTCACCGAGCTCGGCGCGGCCTGCACCGCGGCCGGCTACGACGTCCCCGACCCGCTCGCGGGCACGGACCCCGACCCTTCCGACGGAGGAACCGCATGAGCACCCGAGAGGTCATCGTCGCGACGATCGCCCGCGCCCACGGACTGCGCGGGGAGGTGGGGCTGATCCTGCGCACCGACGTTCCCGAGGAGCGCATCGTCCCCGGCGCCGTCTTCACCGCGGTGACCGCGGGAGGGGAGCGCACGCTCACCGTGGCCTCGGTGCGCAGCCAGCAGGACCGCTGGTACGTGCGCTTCGACGAGGTCGCCGACCGCACCGACGCCGAGTCGCTGCGCGGCGTCGAGCTCCCGATGACCGTCGACGAGGAGGTCGAGGCGGAGGAGGACCCCGACGCCTGGTACCCCGATCAGCTGACGGGCCTCGCGGTGCGCCACGTGGACGGTCGCGAGCTGGGCACCGTCGTCGACGTCCAGCACTACCCGGCCCAGGACCTGCTCGTGGTGCGCACCCCTCAGCGCGCCCGCGTGCAACTGCCGCTCGTCGAGGAGCTCGTGCCGGAGGTCGACCTCGAGTCCGGTGTGGTGATCGCCGACCCCCCGGGCGGCCTCTTCGAGGAGCTGCCCGCCGACGTCGATGACGAAGCCGGTCGGGGCTGACCCGTGCGCATCGACGTCCTCACGCTCTTCCCGGAGTACCTCGCCCCGCTCGAGCTCTCGCTGATCGGGAAGGCCCGTCGCGAGGGGATCGTGGACCTCCACGTCCACCAGCTGCGGGACTTCACCCACGACCGCCACCGCACCGTGGACGACACGCCGCTCGGCGGCGGCGCCGGCATGGTCATGAAGCCCGAGCCGTGGGCGGAGGCCTTCGCGGCCGTGCAGGCCGCGGGCCGCGCGGAGCTGGGCGAGCAGGCACGCCCGCTGGTCGTCTTCCCGAACCCGGCCGGGGCGCCCTTCGCGCAGGCGACCGCCCAGGAGTGGTCGGGGCGGGACTGGATCGTCTTCGCCTGCGGGCGCTACGAGGGCATCGACGAGCGCGTCTACGAGCATCTCGCGGACGGCGGCGTCGAGGTGGCCCTCGCGAGCCTCGGCGACTACGTCCTCAACGGCGGCGAGGTCGCGGTGCTCGCGATCACCGAGGCGATCGTGCGCCTGGTGCCGGGCGTCGTCGGCAACGCGGAGAGCCTCGTCGAGGAGTCCCACTCGGAGGGCCTGCTCGAGTACCCGCTGTACACCCGTCCGGCGTCCTGGACGGATCCCGACGGCACCCTCCGCGAGGCGCCGGAGATCCTGCTCTCGGGGGACCACGGCCGCATCGCCGCCTGGAGGCGCGAGCAGTCCCTCGCCCGCACCGCGCAGCGCCGGCCGGACCTCCTCGAGGCGTCCGAGCGGCGCGGCGACGCCGGGGCCGTGACCAAGCCGACACGGTGACCGCCCGCTGACCAGCGTGATCGGCGGGCCCGATGCTTGCCGCGGCCCGTGTGCGCTGGCACAATGGGTCCTCGTGCGTGTCGCGCGCCCCCCTGCCTCAGGGGAGGGGCGCAGGAAGCGGCCGGGCAGGTCCGTGGCGATGGGAGTCGCCGCCAGAGGCCCAGCACACCGGCACGAGGGGTCCGCCCCTCGCCGGATCGATGGTTCATCACGGTCCCCCGTCCCGGGAGACCCGCGAACATGCTGTCCGACCTGAGGCGGAGGGCTGGAGAAGAACGATGCAGAAGCTCGACGAGCTCGACAAGGCGTCCCTGCGCGAGGACATCCCCGCGTTCCGCGCCGGTGACAACGTCAAGGTCCACGTGAAGGTCATCGAGGGCAACCGCTCCCGTGTCCAGGTCTTCCAGGGCTACGTCATCGGCCGCCAGGGCCACGGCGTGGGCGAGACCTTCCGGGTCCGCAAGATCTCCTTCGGCGTCGGCGTGGAGCGCGTGTTCCCCGTGCACGCCCCGACCATCGAGAAGATCGAGGTCGTCACCCGCGGCGACGTGCGCCGCGCGAAGCTGTACTACCTGCGCAAGCTCACCGGCAAGAAGGCCCGCATCAAGGAGAAGCGCGAGCACTCCTGAGCCACGGCTCTCCCGGTGACCGATCAGGTCCACGACGGACGGCGGCGATCCCACCTCACGGTGGCGGTCGCCGCCGTCCTCGTCGTGCTGCTCCTGCTCGGCGCCCTGCTGGTGCGCCAGTTCGTGGCCCAGCCGTTCACGGTGCCCTCGGCCTCGATGGAGCCCGCCCTGCAGCCCGGCGACCTGATCCTCGCGGACCGCTCCGACCGCGACACCGCCGAGCGCGGCCAGGTCGTCGTGTTCGACGGCTCCGGCTACTTCGGGACCGACGGCGCCGGGGCGAGCGGCCGCTTCTGGGTGAAGAGGGTGATCGCCGTGGGCGGTGACCGCGTCACCTGCTGCACGGACGCCGGGGCGATCACGGTGAACGGGGAGGCGCTCGAGGAGCCGTACCTCCCCGCGGGCACCGTCCCGAGCGAGATCCCCTTCGACCTCGAGGTGCCCCAGGGGCGCATGTTCGTGCTCGGCGACAACCGGGGCGATTCCACGGATTCGCGGAACCTGCTCGGCGCGCCCGGCGGCGGGATGATCCCCGTCTCGCGGGTCGTGGGGAGCGTCGACGCGATCGCCTGGCCGCTCTCGCGCCGCGGCGCGCTCTGACCGGGGTGATCGGGTCACGCGGTGTCCCTCGCCGTGGCGCGGCGGGGCCATGCAGGAACCGCGGCTAGGATCGCGGTGATGAACGAGCCCGATGAACCCCGCAGCGACGTGACCTCCCCGGAGGCGCACGGCGACGCCGAGCACTCCCACCGCGCCGGCGCCCCGCGGGCGGCCCGCGAGCGCCGACGGATGCCGCTCTGGCTCGACATGGTCGTCACCATGGCGGTCGCACTGGTCATCGCGGTGCTCGTGAAGACCTTCCTGATCCAGCCGTTCTACATCCCGTCCGAGTCGATGAGCCCCACCCTCGAGACGAACGACAAGATCCTCGTCTCCAAGCTGACCCCCGGGGTCTTCGACCTCCAGCGCGGCGACGTCGTCGTCTTCGCGGACCCGGGGAACTGGGTCGAGGGGGACGCGACGGAGGACCCCACCCCGCGGGTGCGTCTGATGATGCTGCTGAGCCTCGTCGGCCTCGCACCGGATCCCTCCCAGGACCACCTCGTCAAGCGCCTCATCGGCCTCCCGGGCGACCACGTCGTCTGCGAGTCCGCGGACTCGCAGCTCGAGGTGAACGGCGTCGCCCTCGACGAGCCCTACATCAACCCGGCGACCACCGCCTGCCAGGGCGCCTTCGACGTCACGGTGCCCGAGGGGAAGGTGTGGGTCATGGGCGACAACCGGCACGCCTCCGCCGATTCGGCCTGGCACGAGATCCAGGGCGAGGACGGCTTCGTCCCCCTCGACGACGTCACCGGCACCGCCGAGGTCGTCTTCTGGCCCGCGAGCCGCTGGACGGGTCTGAACGACGGCCACGACGCCTTCTCCGACGTCCCCGACCAGCCGTGAGCCCGGCCGGCCCGGCCGTCGTCCCCACTCTCGACGTCGAGCGCGCCCTCGCCGCCGCCTGCGGCCCGGGGGAGCGGATCGTCGTCGGCATCGACGAGGTGGGCCGCGGCGCCCTCGCGGGCCCCGTGACCCTCGGCGCCTGCGCCGTGCGCGCCGTGGACGGCGAGATCACGCCGCTACCCGCAGGGGTCCGCGACTCCAAGCGCCTCACCGCGCGTCGCCGCGAGGCGCTCGTGGAGCCGATCCGCGAGAGCGCCCTCGCCGTCGCGACCGGCTGGGCGAGCGCCGCGGAGATCGACGAGGCGGGCATCATGACGGCCCTCACCCGGGCCGCGCTGCGAGCGCTGGACGGCCTCGAGCTCCCCGACGGCGCACGGATCGACGCGATCCTGCTCGACGGCGACGCCGACGTGCTCACCCCCGCGCTCGTCTCCCGCGGCGGGCACGTCCCGCGGATCGCGCTGCAGGTCAGCGCCGACCGCGACTGCGCGAGCGTCGCCGCGGCGAGCGTCGTCGCGAAGGTCGCGCGGGACGCCCACATGGTCGCGCTGGACGAGGAGCTGCCCGCCTACGGCTGGGCGGGGAACAAGGGCTACGGCTCCGCCGCCCACCGGGAGGCGATCGACGCCCTCGGTGCGAGTGACCACCACCGCCGTAGCTGGCGCCTGGGCTCCGCGCCGAAGCCCGCCCGGTCACCTGCCCCCGCTCCGGTCCGGTCGTCGGCGCGCGTCCAGGCTCCGGTGAGGCAGGCCCCTCTCACTGGCGTACTGTGGGACGACCCTGATCCCGGGACCGGCGTGGAGGAGCGAGAGTGAACAGTCAGGACCTCGAGAACTACGAGTCGGATCTCGAGCTTCAGCTCTTCCGGGAGTACCGCGACGTCGTCAGCCTCTTCACCTACGTGGTCGAGACGGAGCGCCGCTTCTACCTCGCCAACCAGGTGGATCTGCAGGTGCGCTCCGCGGGCGGCGAGGTCTTCTACGAGCTGCGCCTCGCGGACGTCTGGGTGTGGGACATCTACCGCTCCCACCGCTTCGTGCGGTCCGTGCGCGTGGTGACCTTCAAGGACGTGAACATCGAGGAGCTGTCCAAGCCGGACATCTCGCTGCCCTGACGCGGCATCCGATCGTTCCTCCCCAACGGCCCTCCGTCCCCAGTCCGGGATCCGAGCGGGCGCGGGAGCCTGGCACCGCCCAGGCTGTCCCGCATGAACAGCGCCACCGCCGCCGGCGGACCCCGGACCGAGGCCCCCTCCCGAGCATCAGCCGCCGCGCAGGAGCCCGCTCCCGCGCCCGTCCCGCCGCCCCTGCCGCCGCGCCCGCCCCGCCCCCTGCGCTCCCTCTCCACGGCGGAGCTCGGCCGCCGCGGGGAGGACATCGCCGCTGAGCGTCTCGAGGCCGAGGGATGGCTCGTCGTCGAGCGGAACCTGCGCCTCGGCCGGCGCGGAGAGCTCGACATCATCGCGCTGGACGGGGACACCCTCGTCTTCGTCGAGGTGAAGACGCGCCGCAGCTTCGTCACCGGGGTCCCGCAGGCCGCGGTCACCCCGGACAAGCTCGCCCGGCTGCGCCGCCTGGTCGGCACCTATCTGATGGAGCGCTCGACCCCGCATCGCGACGTGCGCATCGACGTGATCGCCGTGCACGTGCACCTCGACGGCACGGTGCTCGTCGAGCACCTGCGGGCGGTCGGCTGAGATGGGCCAGGCGCGCACGCTCTCGGTCGCGCTCACGGGGCTCGAGGGGACGCTCGTCGAGATCGAGGCCGACGTCTCCCCGGGGCTCCCCGCCTTCTCCCTCGTGGGACTGCCCGGGCCCTCGACGCTGCAGGCCCGTGAGCGGGTGCGGGCCGCCTCCGCGCGCAGCGGGATCCACCTCGCCCAACGCCGGCTGACGGTCAACATGACCCCCGCCTGGATCCCCAAGCACGGATCGGGCTTCGACCTCGCGATCGCGATCGCCCTCGTCGCCGCGCAGGGCGACCTGCCCTCCCGGGGCATCGAGCGCACCGTCCACCTCGGCGAGCTGGGTCTCGACGGCCGGCTGCGGCCCGTCCCCGGTGTGCTCCCCGCACTCGTCGCCGCCCGCGGCCTCGGGATCGACCGTGCCGTGGTGCCGCTGGAGAACCTCGCCGAGGCCCGGCTCGTGGACGGCATCTCGGTGGACGCCGCCGGGGACCTCGCGACGGTCCTGCACCGCTGGGGCGCCCGGATCACCCCGGGCCCGGACCCCACGGACCGTCCGGGCGGGGGCGACGACGGCGGCCCCGATGGGAGGGACGGGGCGGACGCCGACGGCACCGGTCCCCGCTCCACCCTGGACTTCCGCGACGTGCTCGGGCAGGAGCAGGCCCGCTTCGCCGCCGAGGTCGCCGCCGCGGGCGGACATCACCTGCTGCTCACCGGGCCGCCCGGCGCGGGGAAGACGATGATCGCCGCACGGATCCCCGGGATCCTCCCCGACCTCGATACCGAGGACTCGCTCGCGGTATCCGCCATCCACTCCGTCTGCGGGCGCTTCGACGCACGCCTGGGGCTGCGACGGCGCCCGCCGTTCGAGAGCCCCCACCACACCGCCACGGCCGCCGCCGTGGTGGGAGGCGGATCAGGGATCGCCCTGCCCGGTGCGATCTCCCGCGCCCACGCCGGCGTGCTCCTTCTCGACGAGGCGCCGGAGTTCCCCGCGCGCGTGCTCGAGGCGCTGCGGGAGCCGCTCGAGACCGGGGACATCACGCTCCACCGCTCGGGCGGCACCGCCCGCTATCCCGCGCGCTTCCAGCTCGTGCTCGCCGCGAACCCGTGCCCCTGCGGGATGTCGTACGGGCACGGGGAGGCCTGCAGCTGCTCACCGCTCCAGCGCCGCCGCTACCTCCACCGCCTCTCGGGCCCGATCATGGATCGCATCGACATGCGCCTCGACGTCCCACCGGTGGACGTGCACCTCCTCGACGGCGCGGCGGGGGAGTCCTCCGCCGAGATCGCGCTCCGGGTCGCCGCGGCCCGCGAGCGCCAGCGACGGCGCTTCGCCGACAGGCCCTGGCACCTGAACTGCCAGATCCCCGGGCCGGACCTGCGCCGTGACCTCGCCCCCGAGCCCTCCCAGTCCCGACTGCTCGACCACGCCCTCGCCCAGGGACGGCTCTCGCTGCGCGGCCACGACCGCGTGCTGCGCCTCGCCTGGACCCTTGCGGATCTCACCGGCGCCGAGAGGCCCGAGGCCGAGCACGTAGGCACCGCCCTCACCCTCCGTGACGAGGACCGACGATGAGCGGCCCCTCCCCGGACCTCCTGGCCCGCGTCACCTGGTCACTCATCGCCGAGCCCCTCGACGAGGTCGCCCTCGCGCTGCGCCGGCACTGCGGGCCGGTCGACGCCCTCGACCTGGCCCGCACCGGGACCGCCCGGGAGCTCCTGCGCCGCACCGGGACAGAGCCGAGACCGGGTGCCGAGCGCGCGGCGACGGAGGCGCTCTCCCGCTGGCGGCACCGGCTGAGCTCGCTCGACGTCGGCGCGGTGCTCGCCGACGCGGGCCGGCGCCGGCTGCGGGTGCTCACCCCCGAGGCCCCCGATTGGCCCGGGCAGCGGCTCGCGGACCTCGCGCACGAGCAGCCGTCCTGCCTGTGGCTGCGCGGGGACGGCGACCTCGGCGAGCTGCTGGGACGCCCCGTCGCGGCGATCGTGGGCGCCCGCGCCTCGACCCGCTATGGGGAGGACGTCGCGACCTCGTTCGCCGCCGGTCTCGCGGCGAGGGGTGCGGCCGTCCTCTCCGGCGGCGCCTACGGGATCGACGCCTCCGCGCACCGCGGAGCGCTCCATGCGACCGGCGGCGCGACGGCGGCGGTGCTCGCGGGCGGGCTGGACCGCCTGTACCCGCGGGGCAACAGCGACCTGCTCGAGCGGATCGCCGCGCGCCACGTGCTGATCTCCGAGGCGCCGCCGGGTACGGCCCCCACGCGCTGGCGGTTCCTCGCCCGCAACCGCCTCATCGCGGCGCTCGCGGACGCGACCGTGGTGGTCGAGGCGTCCTGGCGCTCCGGGGCGCTCTCCACCGCGCGCCGGGCCGATTCCCTGCGACGCGTGGTCGCGGCCGTGCCCGGCCCGGTCACCTCCGCGGCGAGCGCCGGCTGCCACCGACTGCTACGGGAGAGCGACGCCGTGCTCGTGACCGAGGTGCAGGACGTCCTCGAGCTGCTGCCCGGCGGGGACCCCGCGGGGGAGGGCGGCTTCGCCGTGCAGGACCGGCTGGACCTGCTCGAACCCGCGGACCGCCGGGTCCTCGACGCCGTGCCTCCCCGCTCCTCCCTCGACCTGGCCGGCATCGTCCGCGAGGTCGCGCTCCCCGAGCCGCAGGTGGCCGGAGCGATCGCGAGGCTCGAGCTCCTGGGCCACGTGGAGCACGCCGGGGAGCGGATCCGGCGTCCCCGGCCGGAGCGGCGGGAGTAGGGCATGGCCCGGACGCCGCCTCCGTCGGGGAGCGCCCGCGGCGTCGGCCGCGGAACGGGACGACCGAGTCGCCGGAGACGCCACAGGAGCGGGGTGCCGGCCCCGACAGGGCACGTGGGGGACACTGGAGCCATGTCCGCCACCCGCGAGGAGCATCCCGAGGACCTCCGCGTCCTCGAGGCCTTCGCCGACCACCTCCAGCTCGAGCGCGGCCGCTCCGAGCACACCGTGCGCGCGTACCGGCGCGAGGCGGCGGATCTCCTCGCCCATCTGCGAGAGGTCGAGCGGATCGACCTCGCGGGTATCGACATCATGGCGCTGCGCTCCTGGCTCTCCGCCCGCGCGGAGACGGGGGCGAGCCCCTCGACGCTCGCCCGCTCCGCCGCCGCCGCACGCACCTTCTGCACCTGGCTCGCCGCCTCGGGACGGACTCCCCACGACGTCGGCTCCCGCCTCCGCGCCCCGCAGCGGGGCCGGCACCTGCCCACGGTGCTCTCCGCCCAGCAGGCCGGGCACCTGCTCGACGACACCGAGCATCCCGAGCCCTCCGGGCGCGTCCAGCCCCGCGAGCATTCCGGGCACTCCGAGCGCGGAGAGGCGACGGAGACCCCGGAGACCGCGGACCCGACGGAGCGGGCGCTCGCGCTGCGCGACGCCGCCGTGCTCGAGCTCCTCTACTCCTCCGGACTGCGCGTCTCGGAGCTCGTGGCGCTGGATCGGCGCGGCATCGACCGCGATCGCGGCACGGTGCGCGTCCGCGGCAAGGGGGACAAGGAGCGGGTGGTGCCCGTCGGGCGGCCCGCGCTCGCGGCGATCGCCCTCTGGGAGCAGGAGGGCCGCCCCGTGCTCGCGGCCGGACCGGGCCGATCGGGGGAGGCGCTCTTCCTCGGCGCCCGGGGGGCACGGCTCGGGGATCGCGCCGTGCGCACGATCGTGGACCGCTCCGCGAGGGCTGCCGGGATCGACAAGCGGATCAGCCCGCACACGCTCCGCCACAGCGCTGCCACGCATCTGGTGGAGGGCGGTGCGGACCTGCGCAGCGTCCAGGACTTCCTGGGCCACTCCTCCCTGCAGACCACGCAGATCTACACGCACGTCAGCGCCGAGCGGCTCCGGCGCACCGTCGAGCAGGCCCACCCCCGGGCGTGATCCGGGGCCGATCGCGTGCCCCGGGCGGAGTGGGCGCCGGCCGCACGAGGAGCGGGCGTCGGCAGCGGTGCCGTGTCAGTCCGCGGTCGCCGCGCGGCCACCAGCGCGCACCGACGACCCTCCCGGAACAGGGGCCACCCGTGACGACGAGGGCCCGGCGGTGGCGAGCGCATCCCCGCTGAGCAGGGGAGCGGGCCCCGCCCCGGCGCCGCCCGAGCCGCCCCCGTCCCAGCGCACGAGCACGCTCGGCCCGCGCATCCCGAGCAGGAGCAGCGGGTCGAGGTACTCCTCCCCGCGTCGCGCCCCGAGGTGCAGGCAGGTCGACGGGGCGCAGTGCGACAGTGCACCGTCGACCGCCTCGATCGTCCCGAGCGTCGACCCCGCCCCCACCGCGTCCCCGGCGGAGACCGTCGCCGCCACGGGCTCGTAGGTGGACAGCAGCCCGTCGGCATGGCGCACCGAGACCACGCCCCGGCCGGCCACCCTCCCCGCGAAGTGCACGGTGCCCGCCTCCACGGCATGGACCTCGGCCCCTGCCGGGACGCCGACGTCGATACCGCGGTGGCCGCTTCCGTAGCGGTGCTCCGGGGACTCGAAGGCGCGCAGCACGGGGTGCGGAGGGGCGGCGGGCCAGCGCCACCGGCCCGACCCCTCCGCGCCGGCCCCGGGCTCGGGGAGCGCGAGGAGGGTGAGCGCGACGAGCACGACCACCACGAGGAGCCGCCGCAGCACAGGCGGGGGCGCCGGGCGGGAGAGAGGCCGGAGGGGCGGCATCGGCGGGTGCGGGGAGGGCAGGCGTGACCGGGGCATGCCGCCATCGAAGCGGGCCGGGGCGCATCGCGGTCCCCGGGGAGCCCGGCGGTGGACGGTGCGCGCCGGGGGAGGAGAGACCGGCCGTCCCTCCCCGGGGCATGCGCATCCACCGCCGCCACGTGACGCAGGACGCGCCATGCGGTGCCTCGGCGTCGGATAGACTGCTCCCAGCATCCGGTCCGTCCGGATGACTTCGCGTGCCCACCAGGGTCCGCCGGCCGACGGTCCTCGATCGTCCTCGGAGCCGCTGATCCCCGGATCGGTGACCGGGGCGGGACGAGGCGGCCGGTGACCCGGGCACCAGGCCCCGCACCACCCGGTCGCGGGGAACAACCGAGAATGCAGGTCCTGCGCGAGGACCACGGATGCCCCGACAGGTACGCCGTGCGAGCCCAGGGCCAGAAGAGGACACCGATCATGGCAGTCGTCACCATGCGCCAGCTCCTGGAGAGCGGCGTGCACTTCGGGCACCAGACCCGTCGTTGGAACCCCAAGATGCGCCGCTTCATCTTCACGGAGCGCAACGGCATCTACATCGTCGACCTCATGCAGACCCTGTCGTACATCGACAAGGCCTACGAGTTCGTGCGCCAGACCGTCGCCCACGGCGGCACCGTGCTGTTCGTCGGCACCAAGAAGCAGGCCCAGGAGTCCATCCAGGAGCAGGCCACCCGCGTGGGCATGCCCTACGTGAACCAGCGCTGGCTGGGCGGCATGCTCACCAACCTGCAGACCGTCTCCCAGCGGGTCAACCGCCTCAAGGAGCTCGAGCAGATCGACTTCGACGATGTGGCCTCCTCCGGCCGCACCAAGAAGGAGCTGCTGATGATGCGCCGCGAGAAGGAGAAGCTCGAGAAGACCCTCGGCGGCATCCGCGACATGGGCAAGGCGCCGAGCGCCGTGTGGGTCGTGGACACCAACAAGGAGCACCTGGCCGTCGACGAGGCGCAGAAGCTCAACATCCCCGTCGTCGCGATCCTGGACACCAACTGCGATCCCGACGAGGTCGCGTACCCGATCCCGGGCAACGACGACGCGATCCGCTCCGTCACCCTTCTGACCCGCGTCATCGCCGATGCCGTGGCCGCCGGCCTGCAGGAGCGTCACGCGAAGTCCACCGGCGGCGAGAAGAACGTCTCCGCCGTCGACGCCGAGCCGCTGGCCGAGTGGGAGCGCGAGCTCCTGGCCCAGTCCGAGGTCCAGCAGCAGGATGCCCCGGCCGAGAAGTCGGTCGAGGCCGAGGCGCCCGCCGCCGAGACCGCGGAGGCCCCGGCCGCCGAGGCCCCGGCCGCGGAGGCCGCCGAGTCCACCGAGGCTCCCGCCGCCGAGTGACCCGGCGGGGACGGGGACGCCGCCCGGCGCCCCCGTCCCCCTCCGGGCGCTCCGCCCGGCCCCTCCCCTCACCACGCACCTCCCACCAGGAAGAGGACCATGGCTAACTACACGGCAGCCGACATCAAGGAGATCCGCGAGTCCACCGGCGCGGGCATGCTCGACGTCAAGAAGGCTCTGGACGAGGCCGATGGCGACAAGGCCAAGGCCGTCGAGCTCATCCGCATCAAGGGTCTCAAGGGCATCGCCAAGCGCGAGGGCCGCACCGCCTCCGAGGGCCTCATCGCCGTCGACGTGCGCGACACCGAGGGTGGCCAGACCGGCACCCTCGTCGAGATCAACTCCGAGACCGACTTCGTGGCGAAGAACGACAAGTTCGTCGCCCTCGGCGACGAGGCCGTGGCCGCCGCCGTCGAGTCCGGCGCCTCCGAGCCGGCCGAGCTGGCGGAGACCCCCTTCGGCGAGGCGCTCACCAACGCCGGCGCCACGATGGGCGAGAAGATCGAGGTGCGCCGCATCGGCCGCGTCTCCGGCGAGGCCGTCTCCTCGTACATGCACCGCACGAACAAGGACCTGCCCCCGCAGGTCGGCGTCCTCGTCGCGACCGACAAGGCCGGCGCCGAGGTGGCGCGCGACGTGGCGATGCACATCGCCGCGTACTCCCCGACCTACCTCACGCGCGACGAGGTCCCCGCGGACGTCGTCGAGAACGAGCGTCGCATCGCCCAGGAGACCGCCGAGAACGAGGGCAAGCCCGAGAAGGCGATCCCCAAGATCGTCGAGGGTCGCCTCAACGGCTACTACAAGGAGAACGTCCTGCTCGACCAGGCGTTCGCCAAGGACCCGAAGCAGACGGTCGGCAAGGTCGTCGAGGCCGTCGGCGGCACCGTCACCGGTTTCGTCCGCTTCCGCGTCGGCAGCTGACACCCAGCATTACCCGGCGCGCGTGAGCGTGCCCACCCGCGAGCGGCCCCGCACCATCGGTGCGGCCCCGCTCCGGTATCCTCGCCCAGGACCCAGTGCGCGCGGAAGGATCGTCATGACCCAGACCATCACCTCCACCCTCCCCGTCCTCCCGAGGAAGCAGGGGGGACGCCGCGTCCTCCTCAAGCTCTCCGGCGAGGCGTTCGGCGGCGGGAAGGTCGGCGTCGATCCCGACGTCATCTCCAGGATCGCAGCAGAGATCGCCGAGGGCGTCGCCCAGGGCGTCGAGTGCGCGATCGTCGTCGGCGGCGGGAACTTCTTCCGCGGCGCCGAGCTCTCCCAGCGCGGCATGGACCGCCAGCGCGCCGACTACATGGGCATGCTCGGCACCGTCATGAACTGCCTCGCGCTCCAGGACTTCCTCGAGCAGAAGGGCGTCACCACGCGCGTCCAGACCGCCATCACGATGGGCCAGGTCGCGGAGCCCTACCTGCCGCTGCGCGCCGTGCGCCACCTCGAGAAGGGCCGCGTCGTCATCTTCGGCGCCGGGGCCGGCATGCCCTACTTCTCCACCGACACCGTCGCCGTGCAGCGTGCGCTCGAGATCGGCTGCCAGGAGGTGCTGATGGCGAAGAACGGCGTCGACGGCGTCTACACCGCGGATCCGCGCACCGACCCGAGCGCGACCAAGCTCTCCGCCATCACCTACAACGAGGCCCTGCAGAAGGGTCTCAAGGTCGTCGACGCCACCGCCTTCAGCCTGTGCATGGACAACAGCCAGCCGATGATGGTGTTCGGCCTGGACGCCCCCGGCAACATCACCCGGGCCATGCTCGGCGAGCGCATCGGCACGGTCGTCACCGGCGACTGACCCCGCGTTCCCGGCTTCCCACCGGGTCGTCCCCGCGCGCACCGGCGCATGCGGGACAATGGACCTGATCCACGAGCAGATTCTGAGCAGAACGAGGACACAACGACATGAGCGACGACATCCCCGGCATCCTCAAGGACGCCGAGTCCAAGATGAGCAAGTCCATCGAGGTGACCAAGGACGAGTTCACCGCGATCCGCACCGGGCGGGCGACGGCCGCCATGTTCCAGGGCATCGACGTCGAGTACTACGGCGCGCCGACGCCGCTGAACCAGCTCGCCTCCCTGCAGTTCCCCGAGGCGCGCACCGTCATCGTCACCCCGTACGACAAGACCGCCACGACCGCGGTGGAGACGGCGCTGCGCGAGTCCGATCTCGGCGTGAACCCCACGAACAACGGTGACAACCTCCGCGTCGTCCTGCCCGCCCTCACCGAGGAGCGCCGCCGCGACTACATCAAGCTCGCGAAGAACAAGGCGGAGGACGGCCGCGTCGCCATCCGCGGCTCGCGCGGCAACGCGAAGAAGGCCATCGAGAAGCTGGTCAAGGACAAGGAGATCGGCGAGGACGAGGGCACGCGCGCCGAGAAGGAGCTCGAGGCGCTGACCAAGAAGCACATCGAGCAGATCGACGAGGCGCTCGCCGCCAAGGAGACGGAGCTCGCGACGGTCTGACCGTCCTCCTGCGATGACTGCGACCGCTGAGCCCGCGGGCCGACCGGCCGCCCCGATGACCCTCGGGGCGGCCGTCGCCGTGCCCGGCGAGGGGAGCGGCGGGGGAGCGGTGAGCGAGGAGGCGCCGAAGCGGCGCGGACCGGGACGCAACCTCCCGGCCGCGATCGCCGTCGGCCTCGTGCTCGTCGCCGTCGTGCTCGTGAGCCTCTTCGTCGTCCCGCAAGCCTTCCCGGTGCTCGTCGGGATCGCGATGGTCCTCGCGGGGCTCGAGGTCGTGCGCGCGCTCGGCGAGGGCGGCCTGCGGGTCCCGCCGGTGCCCCTGCTCGTGGGGATCGCCGGGATCGTCGTCTCGACCGTGGTGCTCGGACCGGAGGGGCTGCTCATCGCGACGGCCGCGGCGGTCTGCGTGATCATCCTGTGGCGCGTCACGGAGTCCATGGGGCTCTCCGCGCTGCGGGACGTCACCGGCGGCGTGTTCGCCCTCGCCTGGGTCGCCTTCCTCGGCTCCTTCATCCTCCTGCTCCACGACCGCGAGGACGGGGCGGTCCTCGTCCTGCTCGCGATCTTCGTCCCTGTCGGCAACGACGTGGGCGGCTACATCTCCGGCGTGCTCTTCGGCTCGCACCCCATGGCGCCGAGCATCAGCCCCAAGAAGAGCTGGGAGGGGTTCGCGGGCTCCCTCGTGCTCGGCACAGGCATCGCGATCGGCATCTCCGTCCTCGCCCTGGACCTCGACTGGTGGATCGGCGCCGTGCTCGGCGTGGTCCTCGTCGTGATCTCTACCTGCGGCGACCTCGCCGAGTCCCTGCTCAAGCGAGACCTGGGCATCAAGGACATGGGCCACCTGCTCCCCGGCCACGGCGGCGTGCTGGACCGCATCGACTCGATCCTCCTCGCCGCTCCCACCACGTTCATCCTGCTGGAGGTCCTCCTGCCATGACCAGTCCGTCCTCCGCCGCCCCCGGCGGCAACCCGGACCTCTCCCGCGAGGCCGTCCCCGGCCAGGCGATCGCGCTCGCGCCGGGGCAGCTGCAGCTGCGCCCCACGCGCCGCGGCAAGCCGCCGGCCCACCTCGCGGACCTCACCCTCGCCGAGCGCGTCGAGGCGGTGAAGGAGATGGGTCTCCCGGGCTTCCGGGCCAAGCAGCTCTCCGTGCACTACTTCGAGCACTTCACGACCGACCCCGAGGACCTCACGGACATCCCCAAGGACCTCCGCGAGCGCCTCGTGGAGCGCTTCTTCCCGACGCTGCTGGAGCCGGTCTCCCGGCAGTCCGCGGATCACGGAGCGACCCAGAAGTTCCTGTGGAAGCTGTTCGACGGCTCCCTCGTGGAGTCCGTGCTCATGCGCTACAGCGACCGGGTCACGCTGTGCATCTCCTCCGAGGCCGGCTGCGGCATGAACTGCCCCTTCTGCGCGACGGGGCAGATGGGCCTGACCCGCAACCTCTCCGCCGCGGAGATCCTCGAGCAGGTCCGGGTGGCGAACAGGCTGCTCGCGAGCGGCGAGCTGCCGGGCGGCCCGGGCCGCGTTTCGAACATCGTCTTCATGGGCATGGGGGAGCCGCTCGCGAACTACCGCCCCGTCGCGACCACCTGCAAGCGGCTGAACGCGCCCGCGCCGGAGGGCTTCGGCATCGGCGCCCGCCACATCACCGTCTCCACCGTCGGCCTCGCGCCGGCCGTGCGGAAGCTGATCAAGGAGGAGATCCCGGTGACCCTCGCCGTCTCCCTCCACGCCCCGGACGACGAGCTGCGCAACGAGCTCGTCCCGATCAACACGCGCTTCGACGTCGACGAGATCCTCGACGCGGCCTTCGAGTACTTCGAGGCGACCGGCCGGCGGGTGAGCATCGAGTACGCCCTCATCCGGGACATCAACGACCAGGCGCACCGGGCCCAGCTGCTCGCGGACCGCCTGATCGCGCACGGCGGCGCCCACTGGATCCACGTGAACCCGATCCCGCTGAACCCCGTGAAGGGGTCCAAGTGGACGGCCTCGGACCCGCGGGACGAGAAGCGCTTCGTGGAGATCCTGCGGGAGAACGGGATCTCGGCGACGATCCGCGACACCCGCGGCAGCGACATCGACGGCGCCTGCGGCCAGCTCGCCGCCGAGGTCATCGAGACCGACGAGCACCGCGCGGACCGCGAGGCCCGCGTCGCCCGCGTCGAGGCCGTCGCCTCCCAGGCGGAGTGACCGCCGCGCCGCCTCCCAGGCGGCCCCCGGCCCCGCCGCTACAGTGGGGCACCGACAGCACCGAGGAAGGACCCATCTGGTGAGCACATCGTTCGAGCGCGTCTCGCGGTTCAGCGTCGGGTACGACATGCACGAGGTCGACGAGTTCTTGGCCCGTGCCCGCACCGCCTACGAGGGCCGCGAGGCCGGCTTCGACGGGGCGGACATCACCTCCGCGAGCTTCGGCACCGAGCGCGGCGGCTACGACATGCGCGTCGTCGACGAGGCGCTGGACCGTCTCTCCGACGCCTTCGCCCTGCAGGCCCGTGACGATGCGATCGCGGAGAAGGGCGAGGAGTCCTGGATCGCGGAGCTCACCGAGCGCGCGGAGGTCCTCAAGGAGCGCCTCGAGCGTCCCGCCGGGGAGCGCTTCGCCCCGGGGGCCGACGGCGAGGCCGCGTACGACCGGGCCGACGTCGACGCCCTCTGCGACCAGCTCGTCGCGTACTTCACCGAGGGGCACCCGATGAGCGTGGACGACGTGCGCCGCGCCGCCTTCCGTCGGCGCCGCGGCGGTGACGGCTACCGCGAGGCCGTCGTCGACGTGTACCTCGACCACGTCGCGGACGTGATGGCCTCCGTGCCGTGACCTCCGCCCCGTCACGCCGGCTCGTCCTGCTCGGCTCGACCGGCTCGATCGGCACGCAGACCCTCGATGTCGTCTCCCGCTACCCGGGCACGGCCCGCGTCCACGGCCTCGCCGTTGGCGGCTCCCGCCCGGAGCTCGTGGCCGAGCAGGTCCTCGCGCACCGCCCGGAGCGGGTCGTCGTCGCCGATGCCGCACAGCTCGACGCGGTCGCCGCGGCCGTGACCTCCGCGTGCACCGCGGAGGGGATCCCCGCCCCGCACCTGGACGCCGGGCAGGAGCAGGTGACCGCCCTCGCGGGCGCGCTCGGCGACGGGGACGTGGTCCTCAACGCCGTGACCGGCTCGGTGGGCCTGCTGCCCACCCTCGCCGCGCTCGACTCCGGCGCACGGCTCGCCCTCGCGAACAAGGAGTCGCTCGTCGTGGGCGGCCCCCTCGTCACGCGCGCCGCGGCCCCCGGGCAGATCCTCCCCGTGGACTCCGAGCACACCGCGATCGCGCAGGCCCTCGCGGGCGTGCGACCCGACCAGGTGGGCCGGCTCGTCGTCACCGCCTCCGGCGGCCCCTTCCGCGGCCGCACGCGGGCCGAGCTCGCCGACGTCACCCCCGATCAGGCGCTCGCCCATCCCACCTGGGCGATGGGGCGCGTGATCACCACGAACTCCGCGACACTCGTGAACAAGGCGCTCGAGGTGATCGAGGCCTGCTTCCTCTTCGACTTGCCCGAGGACCGCGTCGACGTCGTCGTGCACCCGCAGTCGATCGTGCACTCCATGGCGACGCTCGTGGACGGCTCGACGATCGCGCAGGCGAGCCCGCCGGACATGCGCCACGCGATCGGCTGGGCCCTCGCGCATCCCGAGAAGCTGCCCGGCCTCGCGGCGCCGCTCGACTTCACGGCGGCGCAGTCCTGGACCTTCGAGCCGGTGGACGAGGAGACCTTCCCGGCGATCCGCCTCGCCCGCGGCGCCCACCGCGAGGGCGGCGGTGCGATGGCCGTGCTGAACGCCGCCAACGAGGAGGCCGTCGACGCCTTCTTCGAGGGTCGGCTCGGCTTCCTCGGCATCGTCGACCTGGTCGCGGAGGTCCTCTCCCGCCCCGACCGCCCCCGTGCCGATCTCGCGGGCGGCGCCGCCGCGCTGCTCGAGGTCGAGGCCTGGGCCCGCCGTGCCGCGCAGGAGCAGATCGCGCTCGCGGGGTCCGCCTCGTGAGCGTCCTGCTCTTCGTGCTGGGCATCGTGCTGGTCGCCCTCGGTCTCGGGGTGTCGATCGCGCTCCACGAGCTCGGGCACCTCCTGCCTGCCAAGCGCTTCGGCGTCAAGGTCACGCAGTACATGATCGGCTTCGGCCCCACGGTCCGCTCCTGGCGCCGCGGGGAGACCGAGTACGGCCTCAAGGCGATCCCGCTCGGCGGCTACATCCGCATGATCGGCATGTACCCGCCGCACAAGGGGGAGCCCGAGGGCACCGTCCGCGAGGACTCCACCGGCATGTTCCAGCAGCTCGCGGACGAGGCGAAGGAGTACGAGTCCTCCCAGTACGGGCCGGAGGACGCGCACCGCACCTTCGTCGCCCTCAGCGTGCCCCGCAAGCTCGTGGTGATGCTCGGCGGGCCGGTCATGAACCTGCTCATCGCGACCATGCTCATGACGGTCCTCGCCTGCGGGATCGGCATGCCGGAGGTCACGCCCCGGGTACAGTCGGTCTCGCAGTGCGTGCTGCCGGCGGACGCCGCGGCCGACGCCTCCTGCGCCGGCGAGCAGGAGGCCCCGGCGATGGCCGCGGGCATCCGCCCCGGGGACGAGATCCTCCGGATCGACGGCGCCGAGATCTCCACCTGGGACGACGTCACCACCGCGGTGCGCGCCGCGGGCGGCCGCGAGATCGACGTGATCGTCGAGCGGGACGGGGAGCGCCTGGACCTCACGGCGACCCCGATCCTCGACGACCGCCCCGTCTACGCGGCGGACGGCAGCGCGGAGACCGACGAGAACGGTGACGACGTCACCGAGGAGGTTGGCTTCCTCGGGGTCTCCGGCACCCCGGCGCTCGTGCGCCAGTCCCCGCTCAAGGTGCCGGGCATGGTGGGCAGCGCCTTCGTCGGCACGGCGAAGGTCGTCGTGACCCTCCCGGTGCGCCTGTACGACGTGGCCGTCGCGGCCTTCGGCTCCGGGGAGCGGGATCCGAACGGCCCCGTCGGTGTCGTGGGCGTCTCCCGTCTCGCGGGGGAGATCGTCGCGGCCGACGAGCCGGGCTTCGCCCTCCAGCAGAAGGTCGCGTCGCTGATCTCGATGCTGGCCTCGCTGAACATGGCCCTGTTCGTGTTCAACCTGGTGCCGTTGCTGCCCCTGGACGGCGGGCACGTGCTGGGCGCGCTCATCGAGGGCGTGCGCCGTGCGTTCGCCCGGCTGCGCGGCCGTCCGGACCCGGGCCCCGTGGACATGTCGCGGATGCTGCCGCTCACCAACGCGGTCGCCCTGCTGTTCATCGGGATGACGGTGCTGCTGATCTACGCGGACGTCGTCAACCCGATCACGCTGTTCTGAGGCGGGGCCGACGCGATGTCGGCTGTGCGCGGGGCCACGCGGGGCGTGGGGGAGTGGTGGAGGTGTCGCACCTCGCCTCCCCCTCGGGGCGCGGTGGGGCGATAATGGAGCGGTGACTTCCGTGAGCCTCGGCATCCCCTCCGTCAAGACGCCCCCGCCGGTCCTCGCCCCCCGGCGGAGGACCCGCAAGGTCAAGCTGGGCGACATCTTCGTGGGCGGCGACGCGCCGATCACGGTGCAGTCGATGACGACGACCCCCACCCACGACATCAACGCGACGCTCCAGCAGATCGCGGAGCTGACCGCCGCGGGCTGCGACATCGTCCGCGTCGCGTGCCCCCGGCAGGAGGACGCCGACGCGCTCGTCGCGATCGCCGCGAAGTCCCCGATCCCCGTGATCGCGGACATCCACTTCCAGCCCAAGTACGTCTTCGCCGCGATCGAGGCGGGCTGCGCGGGGGTCCGCGTGAACCCCGGCAACATCCGTCGCTTCGACGACCAGATCAAGGACATCGCGAAGGCCGCGAAGGACCACGGCACGGCCCTGCGGATCGGCGTGAACGCCGGCTCGATCGACCCCCGCATGATGAAGGGCGACCGGGTCACCCCGGAGGCGCTCGTGGCCTCCGCGAAGTGGGAGGCCTCGCTGTTCGAGGAGCACGACTTCCACGACTTCGGCATCTCCGTGAAGCACAACGACCCGGTGATCATGGTCGAGGCCTACCGGCAGCTCTCCGCGGAGGGCGACTGGCCGCTCCACCTCGGTGTCACCGAGGCCGGCCCCGCCTTCCAGGGCACCATCAAGTCCTCCGTCGCCTTCGGCATCCTGCTCGGCGAGGGCATCGGCGACACGATCCGCGTGTCCCTCTCCGCCCCGCCGGTGGAGGAGGTCAAGGTCGGCAACCAGATCCTGCAGTCGCTGAACCTCAAGCCGCGCAAGCTCGACATCGTCTCCTGCCCCTCCTGCGGCCGCGCCCAGGTCGACGTGTACACGCTGGCCGAGGAGGTCACCGAGGGCCTCAAGCACCTCGAGGTCCCGCTGCGCGTCGCCGTCATGGGCTGCGTCGTCAACGGGCCGGGCGAGGCGCGCGAGGCGGATCTCGGCGTCGCGTCCGGCAACGGCAAGGGCCAGATCTTCGTCAAGGGAGAGGTCATCAAGACCGTGCCGGAGGCGGAGATCGTCGAGACCCTGCTCGCAGAGGCGAACCGCATCGCCGCCGAGATGGGCGAGGGCGCCGAGGGCGCGCCGTCCGTCTCCGTGAGCTGAGGTCACCGGTGTTCCGCCGCGGGGGCCGCGTGCGCCCGCTGCGGGGCGCGGCGGTCGACCCCGCCCTCTCCCTCGCGCTCGAGGAGCCCGTGCTCAACACCCTGGGCGGTGCGCGCCTCGCGGAGCTCGCCCGTGCCGGCAGCACCGCCGCCGAGTTCTCCGTGCTGGGCGAGGACGACGCCCCCGAGGGTCTGCTCTGGCACGGGGTGAACCTGTCGCCGCTCGGGGCAGGGCCCGAGGCGCTCGAGGAGTTCGGCCGCCATCTCGCGGGCCGCTCCCGGCGCTCGAGCTCCGTGGTGGGCCCGCGGCAGGCGGTCGAGGCGATGTGGGCACCGATGGCGCCCACCTGGGCGGGCCAGGTGCGGGAGTACCGCTGGAGCCAGCCGCTGCTCGTCGCGGACGAGACGCCCGCGGCCCTCGCGGACGTCGGCCTGCGCCGCGCGCGCCCGGGGGAGGAGTCCGCCGTGTTCCCCGCCGCGGTCGCGATGTTCCGCGAGGAGGTGGGCGCCGATCCCACGCGCGGCGACGGCGGCCGCTCCTACGGGAACCGCGTCACCGAGCTCATCCGCGCGGGCCGCACCTACGTCGTCATGCACGACGGGCTCGTGCTGTTCAAGGCCGACGTCGGCGCGATCTTCGGTCCGGTCGCCCAGGTGCACGGCGTGTGGGTGCGACCGGGGCACCGCAGCCGCGGCCTCGGGCGGGCGGCGATGGCGCAGCTCGTCTCGCAGGTGCGCGCGGACCTCGCCCCGCAGGTCTCCCTCTACGTGAACGACTTCAACGAGCCCGCGCGCCGTGCCTATGCGGCGGCCGGGTTCCACGAGGCCGGGGAGCTCTCCACGATCCTGTTCTGAGCGGTGAGCGCCTCCTCACCGGGTGCCGAGCCCCCGTCCGGGGCCGGGAGCCGCGGTCGGCGACGAGGAACACGGCGCCGTAGGCGAGGGTGCACGCGGCGAGCGAGAGCCCCGCGAGGGCACGCGCCGCGGCCGCGTCGAGGGCGCCGGTCGTGGCGAGCAGCAGGGCGGCACCCGCGCCCGCGACGCCGAGGGCCGTGGTGAGCAGGTGCAGGCGGGAGCGCTGGACCAGCCGGAACAGGGCGAAGTGCGCTGCGACGATGAGGGCGACGGCGGGCATCACGAGCTCTCCGCGTCCGGCGCGGGCGAGCAGCAGGGTCACCCCGGCGATCACGACGACCTCGATGAGCGCGAAGAGCCCGACGACCGGGCCGGGGACGCCCCTGGACCCGGCGCGCCCTAAAGTCCCCGCCGGCGGGTCCTGGCGCCCGCGCCGGCCGGTCCCCAGCACGGCGGCCAGCGCGACGCCGGCCCCGGCGAGCAGGCCGAGCGCGGAGAGGATCGGAGATGCCTGCCAGGCGTTCGTGGACCAGGCACAGGTCATGACGCCCATGAACAGGGCCATCGGCAGGAGCGGGGTCGCGGGCGAGGGATCAGTGCGCATGACCTCAGCCTCGCTGGGCGAGCGCGCCTCCCGCCGTGGGTGCCGTCATGGCGGCACCGTGACAACGGTCAGGGTCGGGAGGTCAGCCCTCGCGCAGCGCGTCGATCGTGAGGATCGTGTTCGCGGCCGTCCAGGCGAGCGGGGCGACGGCCGCGGGGCGCCCGTCGTAGAGCACCTTCTCGCTGAGCGAGCCGGCGGCGGTGCGGTGCTCGGCGAGCCAGGTCAGGAGCGAGCCCGCCTCGTCGTCGGCGCCGGCGCGGGCGAGGCCCAGGGCGAGCAGGCTCGTGGACGGGGTCCAGCTGATGCCGTCCTGCTTCCAGCGGGCCCCGGGGGCGATGCCGCCGGCGGGCCGGCGGAGCAGGTCCCCGAGACGCGTGAGGTCAGCGGTGGGGACGAGGTCCGCGGCGCCGAGCGCCGTCGGCAGGGCAAGGGCGGAGTCGGCGCCCCCGCGCCGGGCGTAGCGCTGGTACCCGGCCGGCCCGAACTCCTCGCGCAGCAGCGCGGTGAAGGCCTCCGCGGCCTCGGCGTCCCCGCTCTCGCCGGTGACGGTCGCAGCGGCCTGCCAGCCGGCGAGGGTCGTCGCCATCAGGGCGAGCGTCACCGAGCGCTCGCGCAGCTCCCAGTAGTCGGGGGAGACGGGCGGCAGCTGCTCGCCGTGGCCGGTGCCCGAGCGCAGCAGGTCCCGCGAGCGGGTGACGAGGCGCTCGAGCCCGGCGGCGGCGGTCGCGCGCCGCTCGGGGGTCGGGAGCGCCTCCAGGACCTCCGCCACCGCCCAGAGGACGAGCCCGGTCCCGTCGAACTGCGGGGGCCGGTCGTCCGGGGCACGGCCGGTGGCGAGGTCGTAGCGGGCCTCGAACCAGCTCCCCTCCCGCTGCAGGGACTGCAGGTGGGAGAGGATGCCGAGCGCCTCGTCGTGCAGCCCGGCGCGGGCGAGGGCGACCGCGCAGAAGGCGCCGTCGCGCGGCCACAGGTAGCGCCAGCTGCGCGACCATCCGGCGACCGGGGCGGGGGCGTCGTCGCCCAGCACCCAGAGGTCCGCGAGGGCGGAGGCGGCGAGCTCGGCGTGCGCCGCGGGCACCGTGTCCAGCCACGGCCGTGCCGTCGCCATGAACGCGTCGGCGCGGCGGGCGGGCGCGGCGTCCTCGGGGACGGAGGCGAGCAGCCGGGTGCCCGGTCGCAGTCGGGAGGCGGGGATCGAGGAGTCGCCGCCCACCAGGTGGCGGCGACCGTCCGCGGCGATCGCGACGGTCGCCGAGAGCAGCGGCGCCTCGGTGCGGGGATCCTCGCGCAGGGCGAGGGCCCCGGCGCCGAGCGCGCCCGCCCCGAGCAGCCCGCCGCCCAGGAGCAGCGACCGGCGGGCAGGGAGGGAGGAGGTCCCCTCCATGGCATGCACCTCCCTGCTCGTCGCGCGTGCGCACCAGCGTACGTGCGCGCCCTTACCATGGTCCCGGTGCCCGCGCGAGAGCCGGCCGCCCCCCACGTCCGAAAGGCCCCTCCATGATCCGCATGTCCTCCTCGTTCGTCCGCACGCTGCGCGAGGACCCGTCGGATGCCGAGGTCGCGAGCCACAAGCTGCTGGTGCGCGCCGGGTACATCCGCCGCTCCGCCCCGGGTGTGTACACCTGGCTCCCGCTGGGCCTGAAGGTGATGCGCAAGGTCGAGCAGATCGTGCGCGAGGAGCAGGACGCGATCGGAGCCCAGGAGCTGCTGTTCTCCGCGCTGCAGCCCCGCGAGCCCTATGAGGCGACCGGTCGCTGGGAGGAGTACGGGCCCACGCTGTTCCGTCTCCAGGACCGCAAGGGCGCGGACTACCTCCTCGCCCCCACCCACGAGGAGATGTTCGCCCTCGCGGTGAAGGACCTGTTCAGCTCCTACAAGGACCTCCCGGTCATGCTCTACCAGGTCCAGCACAAGTACCGCGACGAGGCGCGCCCCCGCGCCGGGCTCCTGCGCGTGCGCGAGTTCGTCATGAAGGACGCCTACTCCTTCGACGTCGACGACGCCGGTCTCGACGCCTCCTACGACCGTCAGCGCCAGGCGTACCAGCGGACCTTCTCGCGCCTGGGCCTGCCCGTCGTCATCTGCCAGGCGGACGCGGGCGCCATGGGCGGCTCCCGCTCCGAGGAGTTTCTCCACCCCACGCCCGTCGGCGAGGACACCTTCGTGGTGACCGACGGCGGCTACGCCGCGAACGTCGAGGCCGTGACGACCGTGGCACCGGCGCCGCTGTCCGCGGAGGAGATCGCCGCGCTGCCCGCGGCCCATGTCGAGGAGACCCCCGGCGCCTCGACCATCGCGGCGCTCACCGACTTCTCCAACGCGACATACCCCGGTGGCGGCTACGTCGCGGAGGACGGCAGCTGGACCCGCTACGAGATGCTCAAGCACCTCGTCTACCTGCTCACCTACCCCGACGGCAGCACCGAGCCGCTCGTCATCGCGCTGCCCGGCGATCGCGAGATCGACGAGAAGCGCCTCGAGGTCGCGGTCGCCCCGGCGGTCGCCGCGCCCTTCACGGAGGAGGACTTCGCCCGTCACCCCGTGCTCGCCAAGGGGTACATCGGCCCGGCGGGCCTGGGCCTGGAGTCGGCGTCGAAGATCCGTTACGTCGTGGACCCGCGGGTCTCCGAGGGGACGCGCTGGGTCGCCGGCGCGGGCGAGGCCGGCAAGCACGTCTACGACCTCGTCTTCGGCCGCGACTTCACGGCCGACGGCATGATCGAGGCGGCCGAGGTGCGCGACGGCGACCCCGCGCCCGACGGCTCCGGTCCGCTGCGCCTGACCCGCGGCATGGAGATGGGCCACATCTTCCAGCTGGGCCGCAAGTACGCCGAGGCGCTCGACGTCAAGGTCCTCGACGTGAACGGCAAGGCCGTCACGGTCACGATGGGCTCCTACGGGATCGGTGTGACCCGTGCGGTCGCCGCGATCGCCGAGCTGCACCACGACGACAAGGGCCTCGCGTGGCCGCGCTCCGTCGCACCGATGGACGTGCACGTGCTCGCGACGGGCAAGGACGAGGCGATCTTCGCGAAGGCCGCGGAGCTCGCGGAGCAGCTCGAGGCCGCCGGCTACGACGTGCTCTACGACGACCGTCCCAAGGTCTCGCCGGGCGTGAAGTTCAAGGACGCCGAGCTCATCGGCATCCCCACCACCGTGGTCGTGGGCCGCGGGCTCGCCGAGGGCATCGTCGAGGTCCGCGACCGCGTCGCGGGATCCGTCCAGGAGGTCGCGCCCGAGGCCGTCGTCGGGACGGTGCGCGCGCTCGCCGACGCCTGATCCCACGGACGGGACGACGCCCGGGGCGCCGACGGCTCAGCCGTCGGCGCCCCGCTGCGTGATGTCCAGGGAGGGCAGCGGATCCATCGCGCCGGTGAGCGGGGCGAGCACGCCCGCCTCCGCGAGCGCGGCCGCGATGCCGAGCGGGCGCCGAGCGAAGGGCGCCGCGCCGGTGAGGGCGAGATGCGCGTCGAGAAGCGCCGTGGAGACCTGTGCGGGGAGCTTCGCCGCGGTGTCCTCGTCGAGGGGCTCGACCGGCAGGGCGTAGACCGCCTTCCGCTCCACCACGGGGGCGCCGTCCTCCTGCGCGGCCGCCGCGAGGGCCGCCGCCCGGTCCCGGTGCAGCGTGCTCGCCTCCTCGTGCGCGGTGCGCTCCTCGTCCGCGGTGCGCGCTGCGAGGACCTCGTGCACGTATCCGGCGTACCACTCCTGGTCCTGCGCCGCCTCGATCGTGAGGTGGTAGTCGGACTCGGCGCCGATGGACGGCGGGTCGGTCTCGGGCACGGTCCGGGTGGGGACGATCTCCTCTGCCGGGGGCAGCGCGGCGACCTCGCCCGATCCGCTCGCCGCGACGAGCCGCAGCGCCGCCCAGTGCACGTGCGCGCCGATGGCGGCGACGGGCCGGGCGAGGGAGCCGGAGACCTGGCGTGCGGCCGCGGTGCACAGCACGCGCAGATCGGACAGCGCCGCGACGAGGGCGGCGGCGTCGGCGGCGGGGGAGGCGGAGGGGGAGACCGTCGCCGTCGGGGAGCCGGCGGCCTCGGCGCTCGCGGCGTCCTCGAGCTCCGCGCCGGTGCGCAGGGAGTCCCGCTGCGCCGGCAGGACGCCCACGAGCTCGGAGAGCACCTCGGCGGCCGCCGCGTCGGTCCCCGGATCCGTCGCCTCCTCGACGGCCCGGGCCCCGGCGAGGCAGGTCTCGAGGGAGGCGAGCAGGTCCTCGCGGTAGAGGTCGTCGATGCCGGGAGGGGGAGGGGTGTAGGGGGCCGGCCCGCCCAGGCGCACCGTGCCGCAGCCCGCGAGCGCGAGCAGACCGGTCGACGCCCCGGCCAGGAGCACGGCACGGCGCCCCGGCCGCGGCACCGGGGCCGGGCGGGCGGGCGTCGCCCGGCGGCCGGGGGCCGGACGGCCGGGGTCTGAGGGATCGGCGAGCATGCGGAGCACGGGAGGATTGTCGCACCGGAGGCCTCCCGGGGCGCGTTCAGGGCGGTGGACCACTATCCTGGAGCGGTCCCCGCCGGCACCCCGGCGCCCGGACCCCACGCCCCGCCCCGCGCGGGTGCCATACGCAGGAGGAGAAGAGCGCCGATGAGCACCCTCGACCCGTATCCGGCCCTGCGGGAGGCCGCGGAGCGCCTGCTCGCGGACCACGATCTCGTGCTCGAGGACATCGAGGTGCGGCCCCGCTCCGGGATGCCGGAGATCCGCATCGTCGTCGACCTCCCCGAGGACCGCTCGGGCAGCGTGGACCTCGACACCGTCGCCCTCGTCTCCCGTGCGCTGAACGACATGGTCGACGAGGACGATGCGCTGCTGGGCCCCGATCCCGCGCTGCTCGAGGTGACCACGCCCGGTGTGGACCGCCCGCTCACCGCCGCTCGCCACTTCCGTCGCGCCCGCGGCCGCCTCGTCGAGCTGCGCACCGCGCAGGGCGAGGAGCACCGTGCCCGGATCCTCGCCGTGACCGAGGCCGAGGCGGTGCTCCTGCGCCCGGAGGCGGGCCGCGACGACCGCGGCCGGCCGCGCAGGCTGCCCGCCGGCACCCCCGACCGCCTCGAGATCCCCGTGGCCGAGGTCGAGTCGGCACGGGTGCAGATCGAGTTCGACCCGCCCGCCGATCTCGAGCAGCTGCTCGCCGAGGCCGGCCACACCGCACCGAAGGAGAGTTGAGATGGACATCGACATGGGGGCGCTGCGCGCGCTCGAGCGCGAGCGCGAGATCAGCCTGCCCGTGCTGCTGGACGCCATCCGCTCCGCGCTCCACGCCGCGTACCTCCACACCGACCACCCCGTGCGGGACTCCGAGGTGCTGATCGACGAGCGCACCGGTGAGGTCGCCGTCATCGCCCGCGAGCGCGACGCCGAGGGCAACGTCCTCGAGGAGTGGGACGACACCCCGGAGAACTTCGGTCGCGTCGCCGCCTCCACCGCGCGCCAGGTGATCTTCCAGCGCATCCGCGACCTCGAGGACGACGCCGTGCTCGGCACGTACGCGGATCGCGAGGACGACATCGTCTCGGGCATCATCCAGCAGGGCCGCGACCCGCGGATGGTGCTCGTGGACCTCGGCGAGGTCGAGGCGGTGCTCCCGCCGCACGAGCGCGTCCCCGGGGAGGACTACTCCCACGGCAAGCGCCTGCGCGCGTACGTCACCGAGGCCCGTCGCGGCCCCAAGGGTCCCCAGATCACGCTCTCGCGCTCCCACCCGAACCTCGTGCGGCGGCTGTTCGCCCTCGAGGTCCCCGAGGTCGCCGACGGCTCCGTCGAGATCGCCGGGATCGCCCGCGAGGCGGGGCACCGCACCAAGATGGCGGTCCGCGCGACCGTGCCGGGACTGAACGCCAAGGGCGCCTGCATCGGCCCGATGGGCGCCCGCGTGCGCGCCGTGATGAGCGAGCTCAGCGGCGAGAAGATCGACATCGTCGACTACTCGGAGGACCCGACCGCTTACGTCGCCAACGCGCTCTCGCCCTCGAAGGTCACGAGCGTCGTCGTGGTCGACGAGGTCGGTCGGGCGGTCCGCGCGACGGTCCCCGCGACCCAGTTCTCGCTCGCGATCGGCAAGGACGGACAGAACGCGCGTCTGGCGGCGAAGCTGACCGGCTGGAAGATCGACATCCACCCCGACGGCCCGGCCCCCGCGGAGGACGCGGGCGCCTGACCGGCGCCGCGGGCCCGGCGGGCCCGTGCGCGGGGTGGTGTGTCGCACGACTCCCCGGTGCCCGGCGCCCCGGGCGTGTCCGCTACACTGGACCAGCTGTCCTTCCAGGATTCCTGGCTGGTCCGTGCCCTCCGGGGAGGCGGATCGTCACCGGGGAGGGCGCTCGGAACGGAGAGGGAGGGACCGATGGCTGGCCCTTCGCCCCACCGCCCCGAGCGCACGTGCATCGGCTGTCGTGAGACGGCCCCGCGCGATCAGCTGATGCGTCTGGTCCGGGAGCCCGCTCCCGATGGGACCGCACCGCAGATCCGGCTCGACCCCCGCAAGGTCGCCCCGGGTCGCGGGGCCTGGCTCCATCCCGATGCGTCGTGCCTCGACCTCGCCCTGCGACGGGGCGGCCTCGCCCGGTTCTTCCGCGGCGCGGTGCGCACCGATCAGCTGCTCGGGGATCTCGAGGCTTTCGAGCCCACCATCCAGTGGAAGTAGAAGAACCCATGGACATCCGATGAGTACTCACTCATGAGCACCCTCTGGAATTAATGGTCCGAGCCCTTCTGTCGGCCGGACCGAGACAGGAGAAAAGTGGCTAAGGTCCGCGTCCACGAGCTCGCCAAGGAGCTCGGACAGCCCAGCAAGGTCGTCCTGCAGAAGCTGCAGGACATGGGCGAATTCGTCCGTTCCGCCTCGTCGACCATCGAGGCACCCGTCGCCCGTCGTCTGCGCGGGGAGTTCCCCGCCGGCTCCGGCGGCTCCACCGCATCGGCCCCGGCGCCGTCCGCCAAGCCCTCCGGCGCCCCGAAGCCCGGCGGAGCCCCCAAGCCCGGTGCCAAGAGCGCCCCGAAGCCGGGTGCCGCCCCGGCGCCCGCCGCCGAGCAGAAGCCTGCCGCCGAGGCCGCACCGGCCGAGCAGTCGGCTCCCGCCGCCGAGGCCCCCGCCGCGTCGGCCGCCTCCGCCGGTGCCGAGCGCCCCGCCGCGAAGCCCGCCGGAGCCCCGAAGCCGGGCGCCCCGCGCCCCGCGCCGAAGGACGAGCGCCCCGCCGCGAGGGAGGAGCGTCCCTCCGGCGCCCCGAAGCCCGGCGGTGAGCGTCCCGCGCCGCGTCCGGGCGGGGCCCGTCCCGGCAACAACCCGTTCGCCAGCTCGCAGGGCATGCCCCGTCCCGGTCGCAAGCCGGGCGGTGCCGGTGCCGGCGGCCGCGGCCCCCGCGAGGGCGGCGGCGCGCGTCCGGGCAACAACCCCTTCGCGAGCTCGCAGGGCATGCCCCGTCCGGGCGGCCCGCGTCCCGCGCAGCGCGACGGCCAGGGTCAGGGCCAGGGCGCGCAGCGTCCCGGCGGTCCCCGTCCGGGCGGTCCCCGTCCCGGCGGCCCGCGTCCGGGCATGCCCACGCCGGGCGTCATGAACCAGCACGCCCACGGCGGTCTCCAGGACGCCGCGAAGGGCGCCGACGGTCGTGGCCCCCGCGGCGCACGTCCCGGCGGCGGCCCCGGTGCCCGCCCCGGCGGCGGTCCCGGCGGCGGTGGCGGCCCCCGCGGCGGCCGCGGCGGTCGCGGCAGCACCCAGGGCGCCTTCGGGCGCGGCGGCAAGCCCGCCCGCTCGCGCAAGTCGAAGCGCGCGAAGCGCCAGGAATGGGAGCAGCAGCAGGCTCCCGCCCCGGGCGGCGTCTCGCTGCCCCGCGGCAACGGTGCGACCATCCGGCTGCGCCGCGGCGCCTCGCTGTCCGATTTCGCGGACCGCATCGACGTCAACCCCGCATCGCTGATCACCGTGCTCTTCGCGATGGGCGAGATGGCCACGGCCACCCAGTCCCTCGACGAGGACACCTTCGGCCTGCTGGGCGAGGAGCTCGGCTACAAGATCGAGATCGTCTCCCCGGAGGACGAGGAGCGCGAGCTGCTCGAGCAGTTCGACATCGATCTCGACGCGGAGCTCGCGGACGAGGACGACGAGGACCGCCTCCCGCGGCCCCCGGTCGTCACCGTCATGGGCCACGTCGACCACGGCAAGACCCGACTGCTGGACACGATCCGGTCCTCGAAGGTGGCCGCGGGCGAGGCCGGCGGCATCACCCAGCACATCGGTGCGTACCAGGTCGCGGTCGAGCACGAGGGCGCCGAGCGCGCGATCACGTTCATCGACACCCCGGGCCACGAGGCGTTCACCGCCATGCGTGCCCGCGGCGCCGAGGTCACCGACATCGCGATCCTCGTGGTCGCCGCGGATGACGGCGTGATGCCCCAGACCATCGAGGCGCTCAACCACGCCCAGGCGGCGAACGTGCCGATCGTGGTCGCGGTCAACAAGATCGACAAGCCGGACTCCAACCCGGACAAGATCCGTCAGCAGCTGACCGAGTACAACCTGATCGCCGAGGAGTACGGCGGCGACACGATGTTCGTCGACGTCTCCGCTCGCGAGAACCTCAACATCGACAAGCTGCTCGAGGCCGTCCTGCTCACCGCGGACGCGTCCCTCGACCTGCGGGCGAACCCCGACAAGGACGCCCGCGGCGTGTCGATCGAGGCGAACCTGGACCGTGGTCGCGGTCCGGTCGCGACGGTGCTGGTGCGCCAGGGCACGCTCCGCGTGGGCGATGCGATCGTCTGCGGCATCGGCCACGGCCGTGTGCGCGCCATGCTCGACGAGGACGGCACCCCGGTCGAGGAGGCGGGTCCGTCCCGTCCCGTCCAGGTGCTCGGTCTGACCTCGGTCCCCGGTGCCGGTGACAACTTCCTGGTCGCGGCCGACGAGCGCACCGCTCGTCAGATCGCGGAGAAGCGCGAGGCGGCCAAGCGCGCCGCGTCGCTCTCCAAGGTGCGCAAGCGCATCAGCCTCGAGGACATCACGCAGCACATGGCCGACGGCAAGATCGAGACCCTCAACCTCATCCTCAAGGGTGACGCCGCGGGTGCGGTCGAGGCGCTCGAGGAGTCGCTGCTGGGCATCGACGTGGGCGAGGAGGTGCAGCTGCGCATCATCGATCGCGGCGTCGGCGCCATCACGATGAACAACATCAACCTGGCCGTCGCCTCGGATGCCGTCATCATCGGCTACAACGTGCGCGCCGAGGGTCAGAACGCGGAGTACGCCGACCGCGAGGGCGTGGAGATCAAGTACTACTCGGTCATCTACAACGCCATCGACGAGATCGAGCAGGCCCTCAAGGGCATGCTCAAGCCGGAGTACGAGGAGGTCGAGCTCGGCTCGGCGGAGATCCGCGAGATCTTCCGCTCCTCGAAGTTCGGCAACATCGCCGGCTCGATCGTCCGCAGCGGCATCATCCGCCGCGGGGCGAAGGCCCGCATCACCCGTGGTGGTGTGGTCGTCTCGGAGAACATCGAGATCGCCGGTCTGCGTCGCTTCAAGGACGACGTCACCGAGGTGCGCGACGGGTACGAGTGCGGTATCAACCTGGGCTCGTACAACGATCTGCAGCTCGAGGACGTCATCACGACCTACGAGATGCAGGAGAAGCCCCGCAGCTGATCGTCGAGGGTCCGGGTGCCGCACCAGCGGCACCCGGACCTCCCGATCAGGAGGTGACCCGAGATGACCCGATCCCTCCTGGCGCTGCGCGCCCCGTCCGCGAACCGCGTCTACACCTCCGCCGCCGGGCCCCTCGTGCTCGCCGAGGCCCGCTGGGTCCTCGGTGCGCACCTGGGGTCCGGCGTCGCCGTGCGCGAGCGCCCGGTGGGTGGGATCCCCGCCCTCGAGGTGTCCCTGACCGGTGGTGATGCGGACTCCGCGCGCGAGCTCCCCGCCCTGCTCTCCACGCTCTCCGCGACCTACGGGCTGTTCGAGCTCGTGGGGGATGAGCCGGGGGATCCGGAGGAGCCGTTGCTCCGGCCGCTCGCGGTCCCCTCGACCCTGCGTCACCGGGACGACCTCGAGACCATCCTGAAGTACCCCGGCAAGACCAACGAGCAGTTCACCGCCCTGCTCGTGAACCTCGCCGCCGCGCTCTCCACGCGCCGCGCCGGACTGCGCGACGGCAGCCTGCGGCTGCTCGACCCGATGGCCGGCCGCGGCACCACCCTGAACCGTGCGCTGCGGCTCGGGCTCAGCCCCGTCGGCGCGGAGATCGACCGCAAGGACGTCGACGCCTACCGGGCGTTCCTCTCCACCTACCTGCGCACCCACCGCTACAAGCACACGGTCGCCGCGAGCCGGCTCAGCGTGCGCGGCGAGCAGCTCGGCACTCGCGTGGACGTCGAGCTCGCGGAGGACAAGCGCGTCCAGCGCGAGACCGGCGGCCAGCGCCTCACACTGCTGGGCTGCGACACCCGCCGCCTCGGCGAGCTGCTCCCGGACGCCTCGATCGACGCCCTCGTCGCGGATCTGCCCTACGGCGTCCAGCACGGCTCCCGCTCCGCCGGCGGCTGGGACCGCTCCCCGCTGACGGTGCTCGAGGAGGTCGCGCCCCGCTGGCGCGCCCTGCTGCGCGACGGCGCCGGGGTGGCGCTCGCGGTGAACCGGCATACTCTGGGCCACGCCGACGCCTCCCGCGCGCTCGAGGCGGCGGGCCTGCGCCTGATCAGCCACGACGGAGCGTTCCGCCACCGCGTGGACCAGTCCATCGACCGCGACGTCCTGCTCGCGGTGCCCACGACCCACCCGCGGCTCGAGGAGCTCACCGCCCTCGGCGCCGCGACGGATACCCGTCCCCAGGAGGACCCCTCATGACCGAGAACCCCCGCGTGCGGCGCCTCGCCCATCGCATCCAGCAGATCGTCGCCACCCAGCTCGACACGAAGGTCAAGGACCCGCGTCTGGGGACCGTGACCGTCACCGACGTCCGCGTGACCGGGGACCTCCAGCACGCGACGGTCTTCTACACCGTGTACGGGACCGACGAGGAGCGCGAGGGCACCGCCGCCGCGCTCGAGAGCGCGAAGGGCATGCTGCGCCGTGAGGTGGGCCGCGAGACCGGCGTGCGCCTCACCCCGACCCTCGAGTTCATCCTCGACGCGATCCCGGAGAACGCCCGCTCCATCGAGGACCTCCTCGTGACCGCCCGCACCCGGGACGAGGACCTCGCCCGCACGAAGGAGGGCGCCGCCTTCGCCGGCGAGGAGGACCCCTACCGGACCCCTCGTGAGGACATCGAGGACGACCTCGAGGACGACTCCGAGGAGCTCGACGCCGATGACGAGGTGCGCGGGGGCACCACCGCGTGAGCGGTCCCCACGGCATCCTCCTGGTCGACAAGGCGCCGGACCGCACGAGCCATGACGTCGTGGCCCGCGTCCGCTGGCTGCTCGGCACGAAGAAGGTCGGCCACGCCGGCACGCTCGACCCGATGGCCACGGGCGTGCTCGTGCTCGGCGTCGGCCAGGGCACCCGCCTGCTGACCTACCTCGTGGGTCTGGACAAGACCTACACCGCGACGATCCGGCTGGGCCGCGCGACGACCACCGACGACTGTGAGGGCGAGGAGATCGGCGAGGTCGTCCCCGCCGCCCACCTCACCGAGTCCCAGGTCGAGGCGGCGCTGGTCCCGATGCGCGGGGAGATCCAGCAGGTGCCGTCGACCGTCTCCGCGATCAAGGTCGACGGGAAGCGCGCCTACGCCCGCGCCCGCGCGGGGGAGGACGTGGAGCTCGCCGCGCGCGGCGTCCGCATCTCCCGCTTCGAGGTGCTCGGGCGTCGTGAGGAGGGCCCGCACCTCGACCTCGACGTCGTGGTCAGCTGCTCCTCGGGCACGTACGTGCGTGCCCTGGCCAGGGACCTCGGCGCCGCCCTCGGCGTCGGCGGCCACCTCACGGCGCTGCGGCGCACCGCGGTCGGCCCCTTCGGAGTGGACGAGGGTCTGCATGTCCCCGCCCGCGGCGAGGGCGACGACGTGGAGCTCCCGCTGCGGGGCCTCGGGACGACCGCCGCGGCGGTCCTCCCGACGATCACGGTCGACGAGTCCGGCGCATCGGACCTCGCCGTCGGCCGGCCCCTCCCCGGGGCGGAGGGCACCTCCGAGCAGCTCGTCGCGGCCCTCGACGCGGCCGGCGCCCTGTGCGCCGTGGTCCGCGCCGAGAAGGGCCGCTGGAAGCCGCTGCTCGTCGTCCCCCTCGACGCCCGGAGCTGAGCGGAGCCCGGCGCCGCTCGGCCCGCCGTCGCTCGCTCCGTCCCCGCCGCACGCACAGCGCCCCCGCCCGGATCACCGGACGGGGGCGCTGCGCATGCGGGGGAGGGGATGGTCAGCGATGGACCTCGACCCGGGTGCCCATGCCGCCCCAGTCGTAGAGCCACTTCGCATCGGACACCGGCAGGTTGATGCAGCCGTGCGAGCCGGAGTAGCCGAAGGAGGAGCGCCAGGGCGCGCCGTGGAAGGCGTAGCCGCCGTGGAAGTACTGCACCCAGGGGACGTCCTCGGTGTAGTAGTACTTCTCGTGGCCCACCGGGTAGCGGGAGGCGTTGGTCATGTCCTGCTTCTCGTAGGTCAGGTAGACCTCGAACGAGCCCTCGACGGTCTCGTAGCCGGACTTGCCGTCGACCATCGAGCGCGGGCCCCACACGGGGGTGTCGCCGACGTAGGCGGTCACGGTCTTGTCGGAGAGGTTCACGTCGATCCACTTCTCGCCGGTCGGCGTGGCGTTCTCCTCCTCCTTCTCCTCGGAGTCCTCGGAGGTGGCCTTGTCCTTGTCGTCCTTGGCCTTGTCCTCGTCCTCCTCGGCGGGGGCGTCGACCTTCTGGATCTCGGCGGCGACGGACTTCGTCTCGAAGGTTCCCTCGAAGGGGCTCGTGCCCTGGAGGGAGGAGATGAGCTGGTCCGCGACGGCGTCGGTGTTCGTGATCTCGACGCCGTCCTGCTTCTCGGCGACGACCTTCACGGTCTTGCCGGACTCGTCGACCTGCTCGATGCCGTCTTTCTTCTCCTTGGTCCGCTTCTCGGCGCGCTCGGCGACCCAGTCGCGCACGGCGTCCTCGTCGACGGAGACCTCGAGGGCGGATCCGGCCTCGTCGGCGGCGACCGAGAGCCAGCTGCTCCGGCGCTCCTTAGAGATCTCGAGGACCTCGCCGTCGGCGTCCTTGATGACCATCGACTGGTCCAGGAGCGAGGCGATCTCGCCCACGGTCTTCTCCGCCTCGTCGGTGGTGATCGCGGGGGCGATCTCCTCGATGGGCTGCTCGACGGTGAAGGACTCGAGGGAGGCGGCCTTCTCGGTGACGGTGTCGACGAGGGCCGTCGGGTCGACGCCCTGGCCGGCGGTGCCGGGCACCGCGTTCCAGGTGCCGGCGTCCTCGTCGTACTCGACCTTCGCGTCGACCGGCTGGGTGCGGTCCGCGGGGACGAGCCCCTTCGCGACCTCGGCGGCCTTCTTCCGGTCGACGTCCACGACCGGCGTCACGGCGTGCTCGCCGGACCAGGTCGAGGCGACGACGTCGGGGAGTGCCCGGTCGCGGTCGAGCGCGGAGGCGGCGGTGGCGTCTGCGTCCACGCTCACGCCGAGATCGGCGAGGGAGACGTCCTTGCTGTTCTCGCCGGCGTCGATCGTGACGGTGACGTCGTCGGCCTTCCCCGCCACGAGGGCGGCGATCTCCTCGGCGCTCTTGCCGGAGACGTCCTGGCCGAGCACCGTGGTGCCGGGCAGCGCCTTGCCGTCGAACTGCTTGGCGTACGCCAGCGCGCCGCCCGCGAGGATCACCGCGAGCACCGCGAGGATCGCGAGCAGCACGAGGGCCACGCGCCGGCGGCCGTGGCGGCCCGTGGCCGTGTCGGTCACGTTCGTCATGGTCATCGTTCCGTTCCCGGGCGGCGTCGGTGCCGCACCGCGCGCTCGCGCGGAGGCGACGGGGAGAGCCCCATACCACCCTTTCCTGTCCACGATAGCCGAGCCCGGTACCCCGGGGTCCTGCAGGACTCTCCGATGTTCGTCACAGGGAGGTCACATCGTGGCCGCGCGGCCGCCCGCGGGCCGGGAGCACCGGGGTTACAGTGGCCCACGGCGTCCGGGAGCCCCCGCGCCACCGCCGTGGGCCGCGCGCCCTGCCCGGAAGGATCCGCTGCCCCGTGACCCCCACGCCCATCTGGCACTCCCCGGCGGAGGTGCCCGCGGACCTCGGCCCGACGGCGGTCTCGATCGGCAACTACGACGGCGTCCACCGCGGCCACCGCGCCGTGCTCGACCAGCTCGTGCGCCATGCCGAGGCGCGCGACCTCGCCCCCGTGGCCCTCACCTTCTGGCCCCACCCCCGCCACGTCATGACCGGCGTCGCGGAGCCGCCCCTGCTCACGGGCCACGCGGACCGCGACCGCCTGCTCCTGCTCGCCGGGGTCGCGGGCGTCCTGGATCTCGAGTACACCCTCGAGTTCGCTCAGCACAGCCCCGAGGACTTCGTGCGCACCTTCCTCGTCGAGGGGCTCGGCGCCCGCTGCGTCGTGCTCGGCGAGGACGCCCTCTTCGGCAAGGGGAACTCGGGGACCATCCACACGATGCGCGCGCTCGGCGAGGAGCTCGGCTTCGAGGTCGTCACCGTCGCGGACGTCGGCCCCGAGGGGGAGGGGAGCGGCCGCATCTCCTCCTCCGCGATCCGCGCGGACCTCCTGCGGGGCGACGTCGCCGCCGCCGCGGAGATGCTCGGCCGCCGCCACACGGTGACCGACACGGTCCACCACGGCTTCCAGCGCGGCAGGGAGCTCGGCTTCCCCACCGCGAACCTCGGCCCGCACCCCGCGGGACTCGTCCCGGCCGACGGCGTCTACGCGGGCCGGCTGACCGTGCTCGAGCAGGACCCCCGCCACGAGGGCTGCCCGCCGCTCGCGGGCGCGCCCGCGACGATCTCGATCGGCACGAACCCCACGTTCACCGTGGACGGCGTCCCCCAGCGGGTCGTCGAGGCCTACGTGCACGGCGACCACACGCTGGACCTCTACGGGGACACCGTGCGGCTCGAGTTCGTGGACTACCAGCGGCCCACGCTGCGCTTCGAGTCCGTGGACGCGCTCGTGGTCCAGATGCACGAGGATGTCGAGGTGACCCGCCGCACTCTCGAGGTCGACGCCTCCCGGCCGGAGAGCGCCGGCTGATACCCTGGCCATGCCGTGACATCGGCCGCGGAGAGCAGTCCGCACCCCCTCGCAGCACCCCTCACGGGAGAGCCGCGCGCGGGCAGGACGCTCGCACAGAGAGCCCGGGTCAGCAGGACCCGCGGCGCCGCGCAACGACCAGGGAGAGCTATGGCATTCGACACCGCCACCAAGCAGCAGATCATCGCGGAGTACGGCACCTCGGAGGGTGACACCGGCTCGCCCGAGGTCCAGATCGCGCTGCTCACCCACCGCATCACCTACCTGACCGAGCACCTCAAGTCGCACAAGCACGACCACCACACGCGTCGTGGCCTGATGCTGCTCGTCGGCCAGCGCAAGCGACTCCTGAAGTACCTCCAGGGCGTCGACATCGAGCGGTACCGCGCGCTGATCCAGCGCCTCGGCATCCGCCGCTGATCCTCACCGCCGCTCGCCCTCCGGGGCGGGCGGCGGTTCGATGTGCCCGCACTTCGGCGGGCACCGGAACCCCGCCCCCGACCAGGTTCGGTCCTCGGCAGTGACCTGCGGAGCGGATCCCCGCGATCCGATCCCGCGCGTGACTGACGATGGCCGCACCGGCAGGGGCACCACCGAACACAAGGAGATACCTCATGGCCATGGAAGGCCCTGACATCACCGCGACCACCGCGGTCATCGACAACGGCTCGTTCGGCCGTCGCGAGGTCCGCTTCGAGACCGGCCGCCTCGCCCAGCAGGCCGCCGGCGCCGTCGCCGTCTACCTCGACGACGACACGATGGTCTTCTCGGCCACCGCCGTGTCGAACAAGCCCAAGGACCAGTTCGACTTCTTCCCCCTCACCGTCGACGTCGAGGAGCGGATGTACGCCGCGGGCCGCATCCCCGGCTCCTTCTTCCGTCGTGAGGGCCGCCCCGGCACCGACGCGATCCTCGCCGCGCGCCTCACGGACCGCCCGCTGCGCCCCGCCTTCGTCAAGGGCCTGCGCAACGAGGTCCAGGTCGTCCTCACGGTCATGGCCTGCGCCCCCGACGACTCGTACGACGTGGTGGGCATCAACGGCGCCTCCGCCTCCACCCAGATCTCCGGCCTGCCCTTCTCCGGCCCGATCGGCGCCGTGCGCATCGCGCTCATGCCGACCGCCCAGGGCGGCCAGTGGGTCGCGTTCCCGACCTTCGCCCAGCTCGACGAGGCCGTCTTCTCGATGGTCGTCGCCGGTCGCATCGTCGGCGACGACGTCGCGATCATGATGGTCGAGGCCGAGGCCACCGACAACTCCTGGAGCCTCATCAAGGAGCAGGGCGCGATCGCCCCCACCGAGGAGGTCGTGGCCGAGGGCCTCGAGGCCTCCAAGGTCTTCATCCGCAGCCTCTGCGAGGCGCAGATCGAGCTCGCCCGCACCGCCGCCAAGCCGGTCCGCGAGTTCCCCCTCTTCCTGGACTACCAGGAGGACGCCTACGGCATCGTCAAGGGCGCCGTCTCCGAGCGTCTCGCCGCGGTCATGCAGATCGCCGCGAAGACCGAGCGCGAGGAGAAGACCGAGGAGCTGCTCGCCGCGGCCCTCGAGGAGCTCGCCGGCGAGGGTAAGCCGCTCGCCGGCCGCGAGAAGGAGGTCTCCGGTGCCTACCGCGCCCTGACCAAGAAGCTCGTGCGCCAGAAGATCCTCACCGACGGTGTGCGCATCGACGGCCGTGGGCTGCGGGACATCCGCCAGCTCTCCGCCGAGGTCGAGGTGCTCCCGCGCGTGCACGGCTCCGCCCTGTTCCAGCGCGGCGAGACCCAGATCCTGGGCGTCACCACGCTGAACATGCTCAAGATGGAGCAGCAGATCGACTCCCTCGGGCCGGTCGACCGCAAGCGCTACATCCACCACTACAACTTCCCGCCGTACTCCACCGGCGAGACCGGCCGCGTCGGCTCCCCGAAGCGCCGCGAGATCGGCCACGGCATGCTCGCCGAGCGCGCCCTGGTGCCGGTGCTCCCGGGCCGCGAGGAGTTCCCCTACGCGATCCGCCAGGTGTCCGAGGCGCTCGGCTCCAACGGCTCCACCTCGATGGGCTCCGTGTGCGCCTCGACGCTCGCGCTGCTCAACGCCGGTGTGCCGCTCAAGGCCCCCGTCGCCGGCATCGCCATGGGCCTGGTCTCCGACCAGGTAGCGGGCGAGACCAAGTACGCCGCCCTCACCGACATCCTCGGTGCGGAGGACGCCTTCGGCGACATGGACTTCAAGGTCGCCGGCACCTCGGAGTTCGTCACCGCGATCCAGCTGGACACCAAGCTCGACGGCATCCCGGCCTCCGTGCTCGCCGCCGCGCTGTCCCAGGCCCGCGAGGCGCGCCTGCACATCCTCGGTGTCCTCGCCGAGGCGATCGACACCCCGGACGAGATGTCGCCGCACGCCCCGCGCGTGCTCGCCGTCACCATCCCGGTGGACAAGATCGGTGCGGTCATCGGCCCGAAGGGCCAGATGATCAACCAGATCCAGGACGACACGGGCGCGGACATCACGATCGAGGACGACGGCACCGTCTACATCGGCGCGACCGACGGCCCCTCGGCCGAGGCGGCCCGCTCCGCGGTCAACGCCATCGCGAACCCGCAGGTCCCCGAGGTCGGCGAGCGCTACCTCGGCACCGTGGTGCGCGTGGTGGACTTCGGCGCCTTCGTGTCCCTCACCCCGGGCAAGGACGGGCTGCTGCATGTCACCCAGCTGCGCAAGCTGAACGACGGCAAGCGCGTGGACAGCGTCGAGGACGTCGTCAAGGTCGGCCAGAAGATCGAGGTCGAGATCCGCGAGATCGACGCGCGCGGCAAGATCAGCCTCGCCGTGGTCGAGGACGACGCCCCGGAGTCCTCCGAGGCGCCGGCGGAGACCCCCGCCGAGTGATCCCCTCGGGGGAGCGGTGACCCGGAGCGATCCGGCCACCGCCCCCCGCCGCCGAGGGCGGCACCCCGCACGGGGTGCCGCCCTCGGAGCGTCCGCGCCCGGCACGCGGCGCGTCCGCTGTGAGCGAGGACTCGGCCGTGACCCCCTGCGGGCGTGGAACAATCGATCGATGCCTCTCGACCTCGCCTTCGACGACCCCGCGTCCGACGTCCTGCTCGACCCCGCCGCCGGGGTGCGCCGCAGCGTCCTCCCCGGCGGTGTGCGGCTGCTGACCCAGACCGACCGCTCCGTGCGCAGCGCGACCGTGGGCCTCTGGCTGCCCGTCGGGTCCCGCGACGAGCGACCCGAGCACGCCGGCTCCACGCACGTCCTCGAGCACCTGCTGTTCAAGGGCACCTCCCGTCGCAGCGCCCTCGACATCGCCGCCGCCTTCGACGAGGTGGGCGGCGACTCCAACGCCGTCACCGCGAAGGAGCACACCCTCTACTACGGGCGCGTGCGCTCCGCGGACCTCCCCATGGCCGTCGACGTCCTCACCGACATGATCACCTCGAGCCTGCTCGAGGAGGAGGCGCTCGCGACCGAGCGCGAGGTGATCCTCGAGGAGCTCGCGATGGCGGAGGACGACCCGCAGGACGTCGGCTACGAGACCTTCCTCGCCGACGTCCTCGGCCCCGACACCCCGATCGGGCGCCCCGTCGGCGGCACCGCGGAGACCGTCACCGCGCTCGGCATCGAGCAGGTGCGCACCCACTTCCGCGAGCACTACCGCCCCGAGAACCTCGTGGTCACCGCCGTCGGCGACCTCGACCACCACGAGCTGGCCGCGTGGATCACCCAGGGCCTGCGCCGCGGCGGCTGGGACCTCGCGGAGGGCGCGCTGCCCCGCCGTCGCCCGCGCCAGGACGCGGCCCTTGCGGGCGGCCCCGCCCTCGGCGCGGGGGAGGTCGCCGCGCTCGCCCCGCACCGCCTGGACCGTCCCGCCGAGCAGAACCACATCTACCTCGGCGGCACCGGGATCAGCGCGGTCGACGAGGACCGTCATGCGCTGTCCGTGCTCATGTCCGTCCTCGGAGGCGGCATGTCCTCGCGGCTATTCCAGAACATCCGCGAGCAGCGGGGGCTCGCCTACTCCGTCTACTCCTTCAGCGCCGGGTACCGCGACGCGGGCCTGTTCGGCCTGTACGCCGCCTGCCGCCCCGCGCGCACCGCGCAGGTCGTCGAGCTGCTCGCGGCCGAGCTCGCCACGATGGGGGAGCGGGGCGTGGACGAGGATGAGATGCGCCGCGCGCTCGGGCAGATCACCGGGTCCTTCGCGCTCGGCCTCGAGGACACGAGCAGCCGCATGGGCCGGCTCGGCACGATCGAGCTCGTGCACGGCCGCTACTCGGGCGTCGACGAGACGCTCGCCCGGATCGGCCGGGTCACCGCAGCGGAGGTCCAGGAGCTCGCCGCGCGCCTCTCCGCCTCGTTCTCCACGCGGGTCGACGTCGGCCCCGCCGCCTGATCCCCACCACCCGCCCCCTGTCGACCGCCCCGCTTCCGCACGAAGGAGCTCTCATGCCCGGCACCCCCGCCTCCCGTCCCCTCCGCGTCGCCGTCCTCGGCGCCTCCGGCCGCATGGGCTCGGAGGCCTGCCGCGCCGTCGACGGCGCCGAGGACCTCGAGCTCGTCGCCCGGATCGGCCGCGAGGACGACCTCTCCGCCGTCGTCGACGCCGGGGCGCAGGTCGCCGTGGACCTCACGGTCCCCGCCGTGACCGCGCAGAACGTCGACTTCCTCGTCGAGCACGGGATCCATGCGGTGGTCGGCACGACCGGCTGGGACGACGAGTCCCGCGGTGCCCTGCGCCGCCGCCTCGAGGAGGCGCCCGGGGTGGGCGTGCTCATCGCCCCGAACTTCGCGATCGGCGCGGTCCTCACCGCGTGCTTCGCCGAGATCGCCGCCCGCTACTACGAGAGCGCGGAGATCATCGAGATGCACCACCCGGACAAGCTCGACGCGCCGTCGGGCACCGCGGTGCACACGGCCGCGGCGATCGCCCGCGGCCGCGCCGCCGCGGGACTCGGCCCCGTTCCGGACGCGACCGAGAAGGATCCGCAGGGTGCGCGCGGAGCGGTCGTCGACGGCGTCCACGTGCACGCGGTGCGCCAGCGCGGGCTCGTCGCGCACGAGGTCGTCCAGTTCGGCGGGGTGGGGGAGCAGCTGGTGCTGCGCCACGACTCCTTCGACCGGGTCAGCTTCATGTCCGGGGTGCTGCTGGGCGTCCGCGAGGTCGGATCGCGGCCCGGTCTCACGGTGGGCCTGGACGGCTACCTGGACCTGGGCTGAGGGCGAGGGGGAGCGCAGCGATGCGTCAGAAGCTGATGGTGGCGGCGCTGGTCCTCATCACCGCCGCGTACGCCTGGGGCCTCGGCTGGATCGCCTGGGGGTTCTGGAGGGCGGGTGGCGGGATCGGGATCGGTCTCGCCCTCGCGGTGCTCGTGCTGCTCGTCCTCACGGTGTGGGTGACCTGGCGGGAGGTGCTGTTCGGCCTCGAGGCCGGGGGCCTCGCGCGGCGCTACGCCGGCACCGCCGTCGAGCACGAGGAGCCGCGCGAGGAGTTCGAGGCCGCGCGCGCCCACCTCGAGTCCGCCCCCGGCGCGGAGGAGGACTGGCGGGGCTGGTTCCGCCTGGCCCTCGCCTACGACGCCCTCCGCGACCGCAAGCAGGCCCGCGCCGCGACCCGCCGCGCGATCCGGCTGGCGCGCGAGGAGAGGGCGGGCGCCCGGTCCTAGCCCCGCAGCCCCCGGCGCGCCGGGCTCAGCCGATCCCCGCGGCCCGCAGCAGGGCGGTGACGGCCGCGGCGCCGATCACCACCGCGAGGAACGGGGCGCGCAGGATCAGCAGCACCACCGCCGCGGCGAGCCCGGCGAGACGCGCGTCGAGCACGATCGCGGTGCCGGAGGTCGCGACCTGCACGGCGACGAGCGCTCCGAGCAGCGCGATCGGCAGCAGGGTCGTGATCCGGGCGATCCGCGGCCGCTCGAGGAGCTCGGGCGGCACCTGGTAGCCGATCCACTTCTGCACGAAGGCGCCGATCGAGGCGGCGATCACGCCGATCCAGAGCATGCTCATCGGGTCCCCTCCTCGAGGCGCTGCTGCTCGGCGCCCCGGGACCGTGTCCGCACCCGCATCCCGGCGGCGACCGCGACGAGGGCCGCGGCGAGCACGGGCAGGCCGGCGGGCAGCACCGGCGTGGTGAGCAGGGCGACGAAGGCGGCGGCGACGGCGATCGCCACGGCCTCGCGCCGCCGGAGGCGCGGCCACAGCAGCGCGAGGAAGGCCGCGGCCGCCGCCGCGTCCAGCCCCCAGGCCCCCGGATCGGCGATGTGCTGCCCGGCGATGGCCCCCACGAGCGTGAACAGGTTCCAGAACACGTAGACCGCGATGCCCGCGGCCCAGAAGCCCGCGCGGATGCCCGCGGGGGTGCGCCCGGTCGCCGCGGCCGCCGCGGACTCGTCGATCGTCAGCTGCGCCCGGGCGAGGCCCCGGAGACCGCCGCGGGGGAGGTCCCGGGTGAGGACCAGGCCGTAGAGCGTGTTGCGCACGCCGAGCAGGAGCGCGGCGAGCGCGGCGCCGATCGCCGAACCGCCGCCGCCCACGACGCCCACGAAGGCGAACTGGCTGCCGCCCGTGAACATGACCGCCGAGAGCACCATCGCCTGCCACAGGTCCAGTCCGGAGGCGGTCGCGAGCGCGCCGAAGGAGAGCCCGTAGAGGCCGGTGGCCACGCCGATCGAGAGCCCGGTGCGGCGCGCCCTCGCGACCTCCGCGGCCTCGTCGGCCACCTCCGGACCGCCCTCCGCACCGAGGCCGCGCGCGGCGTCGCCGGACACGGGCTCGAGCGGGGACGGATCGGGGCGCATGATGCATCCCACTGTACGACCACCTGCACCGATACGGGCGCGGCGCCCGCGGCCGGGCGTCGCACCGTGAGACCGTGGAGGCATGACCACCCCCTCCTCCGCCCCGGGCCCCGCCGCCTCGGAACCGTCCTCCCGGGAGGACACGCTGCCGCTGGTCGCGGATGCCCTCCTGCTCGACATGGACGGCACCCTCATCGACTCGGGCCCCTCCGTGGAGCGCGCCTGGGGGACCCTGCTGGCAGAGCTCGACGCCCCGCGCCCCTTCGACCACACGATGCACGGGCGGCCCGCACGGCAGATCCTCGCCGAGCTGCTCCCGGAGCTGGACGCCGAGCAGATCGACGCCGCGCACCGCCGCATCGAGGAGCTCGAGATCGCCGACGTCGCCGGGATCGTCACGCTCCCCGGCACCCGCCGCGTGCTCGAGGAGCTCGAGGCCGCCGCGGAGCAGCTCGGCCGGCCCACCTGGACGATCGTCACCTCCTGCACGCGCCCGCTCTTCGAGGCGCGCTGGGCGCGCACCGGCCTGCCCGTCCCCGCCCACCTCGTCACGGCCGACCAGGTCACCCGGGGCAAGCCGGATCCGGAGCCGTTCCTGCTCGGCGCCCGCCGGCTCGGCGTCCCGGGGGAGCGGACGATCGTCGTGGAGGACTCGGCCGGTGGCCTCACCGCGGGCCGCGCGGCGGGTGCGCGGACGGTGGCGCTGACCACCACGACCCCGGCGGATTCCCTCTCCCCGCTCGCCGATGCCCTCGTGACCTCCCTCGACGACCTCGAGGTGACCGTCGTCGAGGGCACGCTGCGCCTCGGACGGCGCGGGGCCTGAGGGTCCGTCGTTGATAAGCTCGAGCGGCCGATCGCGGTGCCTCCGCGCTCCGGTCGTCCCCCACGGAAGGACTCGTCCATGAGCGGAATCTCCGGCAGCCACGGATCCGGCGCCGACCACGACGCGATCGCCGCACGCCTCGGCGCGGCGCTCGCGGCACCTGCCGGGGGAGAGGCCGTCGACCGCTCCGTGCCCGGCGGCGCGCTGACCCTCGTGGGGCCCGGCATCGGCGGCGCGCGGAGCGAGGCGATCGGCCGCGTGCTGCTGGCCGACGGCCTCACGGACGCCGCTGCCGCCGCGCTGCTGGACTCGCTGGGCGACGACCTCGCCGGCCTCGACCTCACCGCGATCGAGCAGCCCTACGCCCTCGCGCTCCACGACGAGGCCACCGGCACGCTCCTGCTCGCGCGCGACGGGCTCGGACGCGCACCGCTGTACTGGTGGACGGACGCCGCGCAGGAGCACCTGCTGTTCGCCTCCCGGATCGACGCGCTGCTGGACGCCGGGCCCGTGCCCGCGCGACCCGACGAGCGCACGATCCACCGCTTCCTCCTCGACGGCGTCGCGGACACCGACGAGCGCACCTTCGTCGAGGGGATCCACCGACTGCTGCCGGGCCAGGTGCTGCGTCACGGGCCGGACGGGCTCTCGCTCTCCGATGCCGCCCCGCTCGCCGAGGAGCTCCAGGGGATCGCCGCCGCCCCGGGCCGACCTCTCGACGACGCGGCCGTCGCCGAGGCGACGAGCCTGCTCGCCGCCTCCGTGCGCCGCGCCACGACCGCCGGGGACGCGATCGCCCTGACCGGGGACCTCGGCTCGCTCGCCGTCGCGGCCGCCGCCCCCGAGGGCGTCCGCGCCGTCGCCGCGACGCGCCCGAGCGGCTCCGTGCCCTCCGCCGTCACCGCGCTGCACGCCGCCCGCGGCCGTGACATGGAGCTGATCACCGCCCGGGACTCCCAGGGCGACCTGCTCGCGGACCTCGACGAGCTCTCGACCGCCCTCGGCGAGCCGGTGCCCTCCGCCCGCGCGCACACCGCCCTCACCCTCGCCCGCTCCGCCCGCGAGGCCGGCGCCGGCGCGCTCGTGGACGGCGTCGGCGCGGAGCAGCTGCTCCCCTCGAGCGCCGCCCACCAGGTGTCCGGCCTGCGCCGGCTCCGCGCCGGCCGCCGGATCGGTGACCTCGCCCAGGGCGCCCTCGCCTCCCGCGGCGCGCTCCTCGGCGCCGCCCGGGGCGCCCTCGCCCCGCGGGCCGAGGTGCCCACCGAAGCCCTGCTCGCGAACGCCTTCGTCGCCTCCCACCGCAGCGAGCGGCGCGCCGCTCCCGCGAGCCTCCGCGCGGCCCTCGTCGAGGAGGTGCTGCACGGTGACCTCCCGGTGGCCCTGCGCGCCTCGCGCGCGGCCGCGGACCACGAGGGTCTGCGCAGCGCCTCCCCGCTCGTGGACGCCGGGCTGCTGCGGCTGCTCGCCTCCCTCGACGACGCGTCCCTGCTGCGCGCCGCGCGCGACGGCTCCCTGCTGCGCTCGGTGCTCTCGGGGCTCGCCCCCGGCGCCGATCTCCCCGCCCGCCCCGAGGCCTCCGTCCTGGACGAGCACGCCTGGATCGTCCGTCACGCCGACGACGTGCGCGCGATCCTCGCCTCCGAGTCCTTCGCCGCACGGCCCTACGTGGACGCGCGCAGCGTGCTCGCCTTCTTCGAGGACGTCGCCGCCCACCCCGAGCACCACCGCAGCGAGCAGATCTGGCGACTCCTCTCCCTCGAGCTGTGGCTGCGCGCCGTCATCGACCCGCGCACCGCAGCGGGGACCGAGGAGCAGGCCGCCCCCGAGACCGCGGGGGAGGATCTCGACCCCGACGCGATCGACGCCGCCAAGGCCGATCACGAGCCGAACCCCGGCAAGCGCCTCGACCTCGTCTCCGAGACCGACGGGCACACCTGGCGCCGACTGCCCCTGCAGACGGAGCTCGTGGGCCGCGGCGACGACCTCGACGCGATCGTGCGCGAGCGGGTGGAGCGCTTCGCCGCGTCGGTGCCCGCCGGCACGGTCCCCGAAGGCGCCCCCTGGTACTACGTGATCAGCGAGAAGATCGTCGCCATCACCCAGGGCCGCTCCTGGTACACCTGGGAGATCCACCCGCGCCCCTCGGCGAAGGTGCTCAGCCGCTTCGTGACGCGCACCCCGGCCGGCATCGGCCTCGGGGACCCGACCACGATGGAGCTCGCGATCCGCGAGGTCGGTCTCCCGCGGGTGCTCATGGCCTCCGCGGCGGGCGCCGCCGGCAAGCTGCTGCGCCGCCGCGGCGTGTTCTACGAGGTCGTCGGTGACAACGTGCGGGCCATCGACGGCCCCACGCCGTACTCGGCCTTCCCCTCGAACGTCTCCGCGAAGCTCCCGCCGAAGGACCCCGACGTGGTCGCGGCGCGGCTCTCCGCCGCGATCCGCGCCGCGGACATCCCCGCGGCCCTGCGCGAGAGCTTCCGCGGCACGGTCGTCATGGACGCCAACGACATCGGCCGCAACGTGCTGGGCAGCGACGTGTCCACACCGAAGGCGGACCTCGAGGCGACCTTCGCGGACAACCCGCTGGGCCAGGGCCGACAGCGCACACCGATGGCGATCCTCGTGGACCGGGGCGAGCAGCCCGGCGACGGGACCGCGCCCGCTCCCGCCGCGCCGAGGGGCTGAGCGCCCACCGCTGGACTAGGCTCGGGCAGCAGCGCCCGCCCCGCACCGATCGACATCCGCGCCGGACGCACGCCCGGCGCCCACCGCCACCTCTGACCGGCCCCGCCGGCCGCCCCTCCCGGGAGGAGACCATGACCACCTCCGACACGCGCCCCGCCCGCCCCTTCGGCGCCGTGGGCACCGCGATGGTGACCCCCTTCAGCGCGGACGGCCGCGCCCTGGACCTCGACGCCGCGTCCGCCCTCGCCGCGCACCTCGTCGAGCACGGCCACGACCAGATCGTCGTCTCCGGCACCACGGGCGAGTCGCCGACCGTCTCCGACCGGGAGAAGATCGAGCTGGCGAAGGCGGTCCGCGCGGCCGTCGGCCCGGAGGTCAGCATCGTCGCCGGGGTCGGTAGCAACGACACCGTCCACTCGATCGAGCTCGCCCGGGCCCATGCGGACCTCGGCCTCGACGGTCTGCTCGTGGTCTCCCCGTACTACTCCAAGCCCTCCCAGGCCGGCATCCTCGCGCACGTGCGCGCCGTCGCGGACGCGACGGACCTGCCGGTCATGCTGTACGACATCCCCGGTCGCACCGGGGTCCCCTTCTCCCGCGACACCCTCCTCGCCCTCGGCGAGCACGAGCGGATCGTCGCGGTCAAGGACGCCAAGGGCGATCTGCTCGAGGCGTCCCTGGTGATGGCGCAGACCGGCCTCGCCTACTACTCGGGCGAGGACGCGCTGAACCTCCCGTGGCTCGCCATCGGCGCCGCGGGCATCGTCTCCGTCGTCGGTCAGGTGGCCGGTGACCTCGAGCGGGCGATGATCGACGCCGTGGACCGCGGCGATCTCGCCGCGGCCCGGGCGGCGAGCACGTCCCTCGCCCCGCTGGTCGAGGCGATCATGACCCGCATGCCGGGCGTCGTCGCCGCGAAGCATGCCCTGCACCTGCAGGGCGTCCTGCCCCATGCCGCCCTGCGCGGCCCCCATGTCCCCGCCGACGACGACCAGGTGCGCGCTCTGGCCGCTGCCCTCGACGCCGCCGTCGGCATCCCCCCACTGGATCCCTCTCGGAGGCCCGAATGAGCACTGCCTACTCTCACCGGCTGAACCAGCCGCCCAAGCTGAAGAAGGACACCATGCGGGTCATCCCGCTCGGTGGCCTGGGCGACGTCGGCCGCAACATGACCGTCTTCGAGTACCAGGGGCGGCTGCTCGTGGTCGACTGCGGCGTCCTCTTCCCCGAGGACGCCCAGCCCGGTGTGGACCTGATCCTCCCGGACTTCGACGTCATCTCCGACCGTCTCGACGACATCTCCGCGATCATCCTCACCCACGGGCACGAGGACCACATCGGCGCGGTCCCCTATCTCCTGCGGCAGAAGCCGGACATCCCTCTCGTGGGCAGCCAGCTCACGCTCGCCTTCATCGAGGCGAAGCTCAAGGAGCACCGCATCACGCCCTACACCTTCGCGGTGAAGGAGGGACAGAAGGAGTCCTTCGGCCCCTTCGACTGCGAGTTCGTGGCCGTGAACCACTCGATCCCGGACGCGCTCGCGGTGCACATCGCGACCGGCGCCGGCACCGTGCTGCACACGGGCGACTTCAAGATGGACCAGCTGCCGCTCGACGGCCGCATCACCGACCTGCGCGCCTTCGCGCGGCTCGGCGAGGCCGGGGTGGACCTGTTCATGACGGACTCCACGAACGCGGAGGTCCCCGGGTTCACGCTCGGCGAGCAGGAGATCGGCCCGGTCCTGAACCAGATCTTCGGGCGCGCACGGCAGAAGATCGTCGTCGCCTCCTTCTCGAGCCATGTCCACCGTGTGCAGCAGGTGCTCGACGCCGCCGCCGCGCACGGCCGCAAGGTCGCCTTCGTGGGCCGCTCGATGGTGCGCAACATGGGCATCGCCGCGGACATGGGCTACCTCGACGTCCCGGACAACACGCTCGTGGACGTCCGCAAGATCGACAACCTGCCCGACGACAAGGTCGTGCTCATGTGCACCGGCTCGCAGGGCGAGCCGATGGCGGCCCTGGGCCGGATCGCGAACCGCGACCACCGTGTGAGCGTGGGCCCGGGTGACGTCGTCGTCCTCGCCTCCTCGCTCATCCCGGGCAACGAGAACGCGGTGTTCCGCATCATCAACGGCCTCATGGCGCTCGGCGCCGAGGTCGTGCACAAGAGCAACGCGAAGGTCCACACCTCGGGCCATGCGAGCGCGGGCGAGCTGCTGTACTGCTACAACATCGTGCGGCCGAAGAACGTCATGCCGGTGCACGGCGAGGTGCGCCACCTCATCGCGAACGGGCGGATCGCCGAGTCGACGGGCGTCGCCCCCGAGCGCGTGATCCTCGCGAAGGACGGTCACGTCGTCGACCTCAAGGACGGCGTCGCGAAGGTCGTGGGCGAGGTGCCCAACGGATACGTCTACGTCGACGGCTCGAGCGTGGGCGAGATCTCCGAGGCCGATCTCAAGGACCGCCGCATCCTCGGCGACGAGGGCTTCATCTCCCTGTTCGCGGTCGTCAACTCCGAGACGGGCGCGCTCATCGCGGGTCCGGAGATCCACGCGCGCGGCGTGGCGGAGGACGACGAGGTCTTCGAGCGGATCCGCCCGGAGATCGTGAAGGCCCTCGAGCAGGCCGTCGCGGACCAGACCAACCGTCGCGACACGCATCAGCTGCAGCAGGTCATGCGCCGCGTCGTGGGCCGCTACGTCTCGCAGCGGCTGCGCCGCAAGCCGATGATCATCCCGATCGTCGTCGAAGCCTGATCGACGTGCTGCGAGGGACGAGCGGTAGGAGATCAGGCAGGTCGAGCAGAGCGTAAGAGGTCGACGGGTCCGCTCTCCTGCGGACCCGTCGGTGATGTCACCGCCCCGCCCTCCCGGGTCCCGGGAGGGCGGGGCGGTAGTCTGTGGGGCATGGCGACACGTACGTCTTCCCCCGCACGTGCGTCGAAAGGCTCCTCGCGGACCGCATCCGCCGGCACGTCCCGGACGTCCGGCGCCGCGGCCTCCGACCCCTCGACGCTTCCCCTGCCGGTGCGCGCAGTGCGCTCCGGCTACCTCGGCACGGCCCGGATGGTCGGCGGCTTGGTCCGCTCGATCGGCGTGGCCCGCTGGGAGGTGCCGCCGGAGCTCCGCCGCGACGGCTACGCCCTGGTGCTCCTGCTCATCGCGGTGCTCGTCGCGGTCGTCGAGTGGTGGAGCGCCGAGGGTCCCGTCCTCGGCGCTGTGCACACGGTCGTCGCGGGCACCTTCGGCATCGCCTCGATGGTGATCCCGCTGCTGGCGCTCGGCTGGTCGCTGCGCATGTTCCGCCGCCCGGACCACGTCCGCGCGAACACGCGCATCGTGCTCGGCGTCGCCCTGCTGCTCACGGCGATCGCCGCGATCTCCGCGGTCTCGGCGCGGCTGCCCGCCCCGGCGGACGGCGTCGACGCCCTCGCCCGCGGCGGCGGCGTGCTCGGCTACCTGGCCGCGGCGCCGCTCATCGCGCTGCTGCCGCCGGTCGCGGTCGTCGTCCTGTACTCCGTGCTCATCTTCTTCGGCGTGCTCGTCCTCACGGCGACGCCGGTCGAGGCGATCCCCTCGCGCCTGCGCGGCGTCTACGACGTGCTCGTCGGCCGCAGCGCCGAGGAGGACGAGGAGCGCGCCGCCTTCGGCCTGCGCCCCCGCCGCGTCGATCCGGAGGTCCACGAGCAGCCCACGACCGCGCAGGCCGCGGGCCGCACGCGCCGCCGCTCCCGCAAGGAGAAGGACGCCGAGGAGCAGGCGCGGATCGAGGCCGAGCGCGACCACGACGGCTTCGGCTACGCGGGCGACGAGGCCTTCGAGCAGGGCGTCGCCGAGGAGAAGGCCGCCGCCGGCAGCAGGCGCAAGCGCCGCGGCGGCAAGGCCCCGAAGGACTCCACCGAGGTCTTCGACGTGGTCGAGGAGGAGAACCAGCGCACGAAGTCGTTCCCGAGCGGCGGCGCCGACGACGGTGCCCCCCGGGCCGGGGAGTCCGGCCGCAAGGTCCCCACGAGCGCTGCGGAGAAGGTCGCCGCCGCGGCGGCCGCGCCGGTCGCCCCGGCGCGCTCGGCCACGGCGGAGGCTCCGGAGGCCCAGGAGCCCGACCTCGTGCACCCGCCGATGGGTGATCTGCCCCGGGCGGGGGAGCAGCTCGAGCTCGCCGGCGACATCGTCTACACGCTCCCCGAGTCGACCTTCCTGCTCGAGGGCCCGCCCCACAAGACGCGCTCCGAGGCGAACGACCACGTCGTCGCCGCGCTCGGCGAGGTCTTCGAGCAGTTCAACGTCAACGCCGAGGTCGTGGGCTTCACCCGCGGTCCGACGGTCACGCGCTACGAGGTGGAGCTCGCCCCGGGCACCAAGGTCGAGAAGGTCACGGCCCTCGACAAGAACATCTCCTACGCCGTCGCCAGCGCCGACGTCCGCATCCTCTCGCCGATCCCCGGCAAGAAGGCCATCGGCATCGAGATCCCCAATGCGGACCGCGAGACGGTCGCGCTCGGCGACGTGCTGCGCAGCCAGGTCGCCCACCGCAACGAGCACCCGCTCGTGATGGGCGTCGGCAAGGACGTCGAGGGCGGCTACGTGGTCGCGAACCTCGCGAAGATGCCCCACCTGCTCGTCGCGGGCGCCACCGGCGCCGGCAAGTCGAGCTTCGTGAACTCCATGATCACCTCGATCCTCATGCGCGCCACGCCGGAGGAGGTCCGGATGGTGCTCGTGGACCCCAAGCGCGTGGAGCTCACGATCTACGAGGGCATCCCGCACCTCATCACCCCGATCATCACGAACCCGAAGAAGGCCGCGGAGGCCCTCGAGTGGGTCGTGCGGGAGATGGACGCGCGCTACGACGACCTCGCGGCGTTCGGGTACAAGCACATCGACGACTTCAACAAGGCCGTCCGCTCCGGGGAGCTCACCGTGCCCCCGGGCAGCGAGCGCAAGATCGCGCCGTACCCGTACCTGCTGGTCGTGGTCGACGAGCTCGCGGACCTCATGATGGTCGCCCCGCGGGACGTGGAGGCGTCGATCCAGCGGATCACGCAGCTCGCGCGCGCCGCCGGCATCCACCTGATCCTCGCGACCCAGCGTCCGTCGGTGGACGTCGTCACCGGCATCATCAAGGCGAACGTGCCCAGCCGGCTCGCCTTCGCGACCTCGTCGCTGCAGGACTCCCGCGTCATCCTGGACACCCCGGGTGCGGAGAAGCTCATCGGTCAGGGCGACGCCCTGTTCCACCCGATGGGCAAGTCCAAGCCGATGCGCGTCCAGGGCGCGTGGGTCAACGAGTCGGAGATCCACAAGGTCGTCGACCACGTCAAGAACCAGATGAAGCCGACGTACCGCGAGGACGTCGTCGTCGCGACGACGAAGAAGAAGGTCGACGACGACATCGGCGACGATCTCGAGGTGCTGCTGCAGGCGGCGGAGCTCGTGGTCACCACGCAGTTCGGCTCGACCTCCATGCTCCAGCGCAAGATGCGGGTGGGCTTCGCGAAGGCGGGCCGGCTCATGGACCTGCTCGAGTCCCGCGAGATCGTGGGCCCGTCGGAGGGCTCCAAGGCGCGTGACGTGCTCGTGCACCCGGACGATCTCGCCGGCGCGCTCGCCCGCATCCGCGGCGAGGACGAGCCCTCCGCGGCCGGCGGGGGCTCCGAGCCCTACGACGACGGCGCCGCCGAGGTCGGGACCGAGGAGCCGGCTCGCCCCGGCGAGGGCGGTGGGGACCGCTACGGCTCGGACCCGCTCTCGCACGAGGACGCGGACGTCGCGACCGACTACTACGACGACGCGGACGACTCCGAGACCGAGGACGCCTGGCAGCTGACCGGCCGCTGAGCATCCTCCCGTCCCTCCTGTCCCACCCCACCCGCCCGCACCTCGACCTCCCGGAGCAGCCATGACCACCCCCGCCGCGCCCGTCCCGCTGTGGAACATCGCCAACATCCTCACGATGGTGCGGTGCGTGATGGTGCCCGTCTTCGTCGTGGTCGCCGCGCTCTACCCCGAGTCGGTGGGCGGCCGCTCGCTCGCGGCGGCGATCTTCGTGGTCGCGATGATCACCGACTTCCTGGACGGGTACCTCGCCCGGAGCCGGAACCTCATCACGGACTTCGGCAAGATCGTGGACCCGATCGCGGACAAGGCGATGACCGGCGCCGCCTTCGTCATGCTGTCGGTCTGGGACTACGTCCCGTGGTGGATGACGATCCTGATCCTGGTGCGCGAGTTCGGCATCACGATCATGCGCTTCACGATCCTCAAGTACGGGGCGCTCCCCGCGAACATGGCGGGCAAGGCGAAGACGATGATGCAGTCCATCGCGATCACCTTCTGCCTGCTGCCCTTCGAGCTGCTGTGGTCGCCCGCCCGCTGGATCGGGCTCGCGCTCGTGACGATCGCCTTCGTGCTGACGATCTGGTCGGGTCTGGTGAACCTCAAGGACGGCCTGCGCCTGCGCCGCGAGGCGCTCGAGAGCGGGGCCTGATCCCATGTCGACACCTCGCACGGACGCCGGGTCGGTTCCCGGTGCGGACGTCATCGCGGTCATCGATGCGGCGCGCGCCCAGGGCGTGCAGCTCGCCACGGCGGAGTCGCTCACCGCGGGGGCGGTCGTCGCCCGGCTGGTGGACGTGCCGGGCGCGAGCGCGGTCGTCGCCGGGGGAGCGGCCACCTACTCCTACGCGGCGAAGTCGCGGGTGCTCGCTGTGGACCCGGCGGAGCTCTCCGCCCGCGGCGCCGTCAGCGCGGAGGTCGCGCGGGAGATGGCGGCGGGAGCGCTCGAGCTCTTCGCCGCTGATCTCGCCGTCGCGACCACCGGTGTGGCCGGCCCGGGCGCGGACGAGCGCGGGGTCGGGGCGGGGACCGTGTGGATCGGTCTGGCGCGTCGCGGCTCCGCACCGGTGGCGGAGCTGGTGATGCTCGACGGAGATCGGCCGACGGTGCGCGCCGCGGCGGTGGACGCCGCGATCGCCGCTCTCGCGGGGGCGCTCGGCCTGGGCTGACCGTCCGTCCGAACCCGCCGCGCGCCCGACCGACCCCGATCGGGCACGACCGCTCCGCGGGCGCCGATGTCACGATCGTCCACATGCCCGGGTATTCCCAGGGGGCGTGGGAGCTCGCCCACTACACTCTGGGGAACACTCGACGGGGCAGCGACGTTGTGGAGATCGTGATGACTTCCATGACACCGATGACCCCGATCGCCCGGGCCGCTTCCGCGAAGCCGGCTCCGGGAGTGCTGACCGTGCATGACGCGAAGAAGGGAGGCAAGGCCATGGTCCTGTTCCGCCAGGAGCTCGGGGACGTCCTGCGCGACGCCCGCCGCTCCCAGGGTCGCACCCTGCGACAGGTGTCCTCCGATGCCCGGGTCTCGCTGGGCTACCTCAGCGAGATCGAGCGCGGGCAGAAGGAGGCCTCGAGCGAGCTGCTGCACTCGGTGACCGACGCGCTCGGCCTCCCGCTGTCCTTCGTGCTGCGTGAGGTCTCCGACCGCATCGCGGTGGCCGAGGGGGTCGCGGTGCCGGACACGGTCCCCGCCGAGCTCTCCGACGAGCCGCTGGTCGGCGCCCACTGAGGTGCGGCGCAGCGAGTTCGCCGAGCTGGCCGATCACGTGTTCGGCCCGACGTTGGCGCGCACCTACACCCGGGACCTCGTGCTCGAGGAGGTCGGCGGTCTGACAGCCGAGCAGGCCCTCGAGGCGGGGCGTCCCGTGCGCGCGGTCTGGACCGCGCTGTGCGATGCGATGGACGTGCCCGAGGGCTCCCGCTGGGAGGTGCCGCCGGCGGTCCGCCGGCGCTGAGCGGCAGGAGCGGCGCGGCATCGTCCTCCCGCTCCTCGGCGCAGCACCGGCACGGGGAGCGGCCCGGACCCGCCGTGAGCGCGGGGGACACCCGGCGACACGCCGCCGCCACTGTTCGCTTCGAACGAGTGTTCGGGTATCGTGAGGCCCGACGGTTCCCGCCACCGTCGTCGTTCCTCCCCATGGCACCTCGGTCCACAGGTCGCCACGAGGGGCACGGCGTTTGTCCGGCGGCCCGCCTACTGTGGCCGCAACGGTCACGCCGCCGGCCCCCGGCCACTCGGAAGGAAAGCCCCCATGGCAGTTCAGAAGTCCGCACCGAAGTCCGCATCCAAGGATCGCGGCACCTCCCTCGACAACGCCCTCGCGCAGATCGACCGTCAGTTCGGCAAGGGCTCGATCATGCGCCTGGGCGACGACACCCGCCCTCCGGTCGAGGTCATCCCGACCGGCGCGGTCGCGCTGGACGCCGCCCTCGGCATCGGCGGCCTGCCCCGTGGTCGCATCGTGGAGATCTACGGCCCGGAGTCCTCGGGCAAGACGACCGTGGCGCTCCACGCGGTCGCGAACGCCCAGCGCAACGGCGGCATCGCCGCCTTCATCGACGCCGAGCACGCCCTGGACCCGGAGTACGCGAAGAAGCTCGGCGTGGACACCGACGCCCTGCTCGTCTCCCAGCCGGACACGGGTGAGCAGGCCCTCGAGATCACGGACATGCTGATCCGCTCCGGCGCCCTCGACATCGTGGTCATCGACTCCGTCGCGGCGCTCGTGCCGAAGGCGGAGATCGAGGGCGAGATGGGCGACTCGCACGTCGGCCTCCAGGCCCGGCTAATGTCCCAGGCGCTGCGCAAGCTCACCGGCGCGCTCGCCGCCTCCGGCACCACCGCGATCTTCATCAACCAGCTCCGCGAGAAGATCGGCGTGTTCTTCGGCAGCCCGGAGACCACCACGGGCGGCAAGGCGCTGAAGTTCTACGCCTCGGTGCGCATGGACATCCGCCGCATCGAGACCCTCAAGCAGGGCCAGGACGCGGTCGGCAACCGCACGCGCGTCAAGGTCGTGAAGAACAAGATGGCCCCACCCTTCAAGCAGGCCGAGTTCGACATCCTCTACGGCGAGGGCATCTCCCGTGAGGGCGGGCTCATCGACCTCGGTGTGGAGCACGGCGTGGTCCGCAAGTCCGGCGCCTGGTTCACCTACGAGGGTGATCAGCTGGGCCAGGGCAAGGAGAACGCCCGTCAGTTCCTCAAGGACAACACGGATCTCGCCGCGGAGATCGAGGAGAAGATCCTGCGCACGCTGGGCGTGGGCAAGTACGCGACGGAGCAGGCTCCCGCGGAGGATCTGGACGCGGAGCTCCCCGGCGAGGGCGACTTCCTCGACGAGGACGTCCCCGCCGCCATCTGATCGATGCCCCTGTCCACCGAGCACGACGGGCACGGCGCCCCGGAGCAGCAGGATCCGCGCGGATCCGCTCCAGGCGACGTGCCCGTCGCGCTGTCCCCGGCCGGCGCGCAGGGGCGCGAGCGCTCGGCGGTCCAGGAACGGCTGGCGCGTCGCACGCAGGAGATCCTCGAGCGCCCCCGGCCCGAGCAGGATCCCGACCGCGCCGAGCGCGAGAAGGCGGTCATGCGCGAGTGCCGCTACCTCATGCGGCTGCTGGCCACGCGCCGCCGCTCCCGCGGGGAGATGCTCGAGCGCCTTGAGCGCCGTGAGGTCCCCGGGTCCGTCACGCACGAGGTGATGGCCCGCATCGAGCGGGCGGACCTCGTGGACGACCGCGCCTTCGCCCACGAATGGGTGCGTCAGCGACGGGAGCTGCGCAGCCTGGGGGACCGGGCCCTGCGACGGGAGCTCGAGCAGCGCCACGTCGACGGGGAGCTCATCGAGGAGGCGCTCCGCGCCGGCGGCGCGGGCCGAGGTCCCGAGGGGGACCCGGTGAGCGGTGAGGAGGAGCGCTGCCGGGAGCTCGTGCGCTCCCGGCTCGGGGAGCGGGATCTCGAGCGGCTCGCCGCCGATCGCGACGGCAGCCAGCGACGACGCCTGTCCCGCCGACTCGATGCCCTGCTCACCCGCAAGGGCTACCCGGGGGACCTCGCCGTGCAGGTCATCTCGAGCGAGCTGCGCCGCGCCTCCGGCCGCTGAGCCCGCCGGGCTCGCGGGGCAAGCCGGCCGCTGAACCCGCGGAGCGGGCAGCTACTGGAGTCCCGGATGCCGCCGGCTCAGACCTCGACGGTCGGCGTGCCCACCACGACGGGCGCACGGCGCCGCCGGCCGCTGCGTCGCTGCGCCCACACCGCGAGCCGCGAGAGCAGCACGTTCAGCGTCACGTACACCGCCGCGCCCACGGTGAGCAGGGGCAGCAGGTACGAGGCGTTCGTGAGGGCGTCGGCCACCCGGCTGATCGACCGCAGCAGCTCCGCGTAGGAGACGATGTAGCCCAGCGAGGAGTCCTTGACGAGCACCACGCCCTGCGCGATGAGGGAGGGCAGCATCATCCGCACCGCCTGCGGCAGCTGCACGTCGCGGTAGGTGAGCGCGGGCCCCATGCCGAGGGACTCCGCGGCCTCCGTCTGCCCTCGGGGAAGGGCGGCGATGCCGGCGCGCAGGATCTCGGCGAAGACCGCCGCGTTGTACATGACCAGACCGAATACGACCGCCATGAGCGGCGTCGAGCCGGGGATCACGAGGATCGCGAAGAACATCATGAGCACCACGGGCAGCCCGCGGCACACCTCGATGACGCCGATCGCGAGCCAGCGCACCGGGAGCAGGTGCGAGGTGCGCAGGGACACGAGCACCACGGCGAGCACGGCGGCGAGCGGGAGGGCGATGACCGCGGCGAGCAGGGTAGCTCCGAGGCCGCGGAACACCGCCTGCCACACGTGCTTCGTCTCGTAGCCGGCGAAGTTCATCGGCACGTCCCACAGCACGCGCCAGCGGTCGTCGAACACGCCGTTCGCGGCGAGACGGGAGACGGCGACCGCGGCCGCGGCGAGGACCACCACGGTGAGCACCACCGAGATGATGCGGCTGCGTCGGCGCTCGGCGGGGCCGGCGACGTCGTACAGGACGGGTCCGCTGCTCATCGGGCGAACGCCACCTTCCGTTCGATGCCCGCGGCGAGACGCCCCAGGGGAATGCAGATGATCAGGTAGCACAGGGCGACGCCCGCGAGGATGCCCAGCACGTCACCGGAGTGGACGTTGGTCAGGCGCCGGGACATGGCGAACAGCTCGAGCACGCTGAAGGCGCCCGCGACGGAGGTGTTCTTCACGAGCGCGATGAGCACGTTGATGAGCGGCGGGATCGCGGTGCGGAAGGCCTGCGGGAGCACGACGATCGCGAGGTTCTGACCGAAGGACATGCCGAGCGAGCGGGCCGCCTCCGCCTGGCCGACCCCGACCGAGTTGATGCCCGAGCGCACCGCCTCCGCGACGAAGGCGGAGGTGTAGGAGCTCAGCGCGATGATCGCCGCGGCCTTGTACTCGAGCGTGAAGCCCATCGACGGGGTCACGAAGACGTAGAAGAAGAAGACGATCGTCAGCGGGGTGTTGCGCAGGAACTCCGTGTAGAGCGTCGCGACGGTGCGCAGGGGCAGGTAGGGGGAGACGCGGAGACCCGCGACGACCGTGCCGACGACGAGCGCGATCGCACCGGAGACGGCGGCGAGCATCAGCGTGGTGCTGAACGCCTGCCACAGCAGGTCGTGCTCGAGCAGGAGGCTGCGCATGCGGGGGCTCCTCGGGGCGGGAAGGGGCGCCGGTCAGGTCACGAGGACCGGGCCGGCGCCCGGGACGATGGCGGTGAGGTCGGGGTGACGCGGGCGGGCGCCGGCGCCGGGCGGGCGCGCGGGGCCGCCCGGGCGGCTTCAGTAGCGGTCGATCTCCGGCGGGTCCGGGGTGGGCAGCACCGCGCCGGCGGTCTCCTCCCAGGCCTTGGCCCAGCTGCCGTCGTCGTAGGCGGCCTGGAGGGTGTCGTTGACGAAGGTGCGGAAGTCGTCGTCGCCCTTCTTCAGGCCGATGCCGTAGGGCTCCTCGGTGAAGGTGGCGCCGTCACCCACGAGCTTGAGCTCCTCCTTGTTCGCGGCGACGAAGCCCGCGAGGATCACGTTGTCCGTGGTGACGGCGTCGACCTGGCCGTTGGTGAGCGCCGTGACGCAGTTGGAGTAGGTGTCGAAGGTCGAGAGCTCCGCCTCGGGGTGGTTGTCGGTCATGTACTGCGCGGGGGTGGAGCCCTCCACGGAGGCGACCTTCTTGCCCTCGAGGGTGTCCTCGCCGGTGATGTCCTCGTTGTCCTTCGTGACCATGAGCGCCTGGCCGGCCACGTAGTAGGGGCCCGCGAAGTCCACGACCTCCTTGCGGGTGTCGTTGATCGTGTAGGTCGCGACGACGAGGTCGACCTTGCCGTTCTCGATGAAGGGCTCGCGGTTCGCGGAGACCGTCTCGACCCATTCGATGGACTTCTTCTCGATGCCGAGGGCGGCGGCGATCAGCGTGCCGATCTCGACGTCGAAGCCGGCGGGGGTGCCGTCCGGCCCGGCCTGCCCGAACAGCGGCTGGTCGAACTTGGTGCCGATGGTGATCTTGCCGGCGTCGGCGAGCTTCTTCATGGTCGAGCCGTCGGCGAAGGTGGCGTCCTCGGCGACCGCGGGCTCGTCGGAGGAGGATCCGCCGCAGGCGGCGAGGGCGATCGCGGCGGCGAGTCCGGCGCCGCCGGTGAGGAGGAGTCGTCGGCTGGTGGTCATGGCATGCTCCTTGGCGGTCGGGAGGGGGGTCATCAGTGCTGCAGGATCTTCGCGAGGAAGTCCTGGGCGCGCTCGGTGCGGGGGTGGGCGAAGAAGTCCTCCGGCGGGGCGACCTCGAGGATCCGCCCGGCGTCCATGAAGACGACGCGATCTGCGGTGCGGCGGGCGAAGCCCATCTCGTGGGTCACGACGATCATGGTCATGCCGTCCTTCGCGAGCCCCGTCATGACCTCGATGACCTCGTTGATCATCTCGGGGTCCAGGGCGGAGGTGGGCTCGTCGAAGAGCATGACCTTGGGAGCCATGGCGAGGGATCGGGCGATCGCGACGCGCTGCTGCTGGCCGCCGGAGAGCTGGGCGGGGAGCTTCCGGGCCTGGTCGGCGACGCCGACCCGCTCGAGCAGCTCCATGGCGCGGGCCTCCGCCTCCTTGCGCGGCACCTTCTTCACCTTGATCGGGGCGACGGTGACGTTCTCGAGCACCGTCTTGTGGGCGAAGAGGTTGAAGGACTGGAACACCATGCCGACCTCGGAGCGCAGGCGCGCGAGTCCGGGGCCGGAGGTGGGCAGCGGCTCGCCGTCGATGCGGATCTCGCCCTCGTCGATCGTCTCGAGCCGGTTGATGGTGCGGCACAGCGTCGACTTGCCCGAGCCGGAGGGGCCGAGCACCACGACCACCTCGCCGGCGGCGACGCTCAGGTCGACGTCCTTCAGCACGTGGAGGTCGCCGAAGTGCTTCTGGACGCCCTCCACCGCGACGAGGGGGCGTGCGCCCGGGCTCCCGGCAGGCGGGAGCGCGGATGTGGTCTGGGTCATGTGCTGCACCGTAGACCGCTCCGCGGTGGGCCGCCGGGCGGACCGGGGACTGTCACCCCATCGTGACCTGCGCCGGCCGGCTGCGCGGGCGTGATCTCCCTCCGAACCCGCCCGTCGGGGCGCCGTCGACCCGCGCCGGGCGCCCCGCCCGCCGTACCCTGGGACCACCATGAGCACGCAGCAGATCGACCCGGCGCCGCGCGGCACCTATCAGGTGCGCACCTTCGGCTGCCAGATGAACGTCCACGACTCCGAGCGCCTGACCGGCCTCCTCGAGGAGGCCGGCTACGCGGCCGCGCCCGCCGATGCCGACGCCAAGCGCGGGGAGGTCGACGTCGTCGTCTTCAACACCTGCGCGGTGCGCGAGAACGCGGACAACAAGCTCTACGGCAACCTCGGCGCGCTGCGCCCCGCGAAGCGCGCCAACCCCCGCATGCGGATCGCCGTGGGCGGCTGCCTCGCCCAGAAGGACCGCTCGAGCATCGTGGACCGCGCCCCCTGGGTGGACGTCGTCTTCGGCACCCACAACATCGGCTCCCTGCCCACGCTCCTGGACCGGGCCGCGCACCGCCGCGAGGCGCAGGTGGAGATCCTCGAGTCCCTCGACGTCTTCCCCTCGACCCTGCCCACGCGCCGCGAGTCCTCCTACGCCGCCTGGGTCTCGATCTCCGTGGGCTGCAACAACACCTGCACCTTCTGCATCGTCCCCTCGCTGCGCGGCACCGAGAAGGACCGCCGGCCCGGGGACGTGCTCGCCGAGGTGCGCGACGTCGTCGAGGCGGGTGCCGTCGAGGTGACCCTCCTGGGGCAGAACGTGAACTCCTACGGCGTCGAGTTCGGGGACCGGGGCGCCTTCGCGAAGCTCCTGCGCGCGTGCGGGGACGTCGAGGGCCTCGAGCGGGTCCGCTTCACCTCGCCCCATCCCGCGATGTTCACCGACGACGTCATCGACGCGATGGCGGAGACCCCCAACGTCATGCCGCAGCTGCACATGCCGCTGCAGTCCGGCTCCGACGACGTCCTGCGCCGCATGCGCCGCTCCTACCGGAGCCGGAGATTCCTCGGGATCCTCGAGCGGGTCCGGCACCGCATCCCGGAGGCCGCCATCACGACGGACATCATCGTCGGCTTCCCCGGGGAGACGGAGGAGGACTTCGCGCGCACCCTCGAGGTCGTCGAGGAGAGCCGCTTCGCGAGCGCCTTCACCTTCCAATACTCGATCCGCCCCGGGACGCCCGCCGCGACCATGGAGGACCAGGTCCCCAAGGAGGTCGTCCAGGAGCGCTACGAGCGTCTCGTCGCCCTCCAGGACCGCATCACCTTCGAGGAGAACCGCACCCGCGAGGGCAAGGTCGTCGAGGTGCTCGTCGCCGAGGGCGAGGGGGACCGCGACGCGGAGACCCATCGCCTCTCCGGCCGCTCCCGCGACCATCGGCTCGTGCACCTCGCGCTGCCGTCGGACCTCCCCGAGGCGCAGCGCCCGCGCCCCGGGGACATGGTCACGACGACGATCACCCGTGCGGCGCCCTTCTACCTGCTCGCGGACTCCGCCCTCGAGGCCCCGCTCGCGCAGCTGACCCCGGAGCAGTTCTCGGTGCGCCGCACCCGCTCGGGGGACCTCTGGGAGCAGGGCGCCCTGGGGCTCGACGCGACCTGCGGCACGGGCCACGGCGGCGGGGGAGCGGGCGGGCCGGTCACCCTGGGCATGCCCTCCCTGCGCCGCGGCTGACGCCACCCCGGACGTGAGGACGGCCGGCACCCCGCGGGGTGCCGGCCGTCGTCATGCGTGGTGAGGGATCAGCCGTCGAGGTCGTCGAGCTCGGCGCCGAGGCGGTCCTCGAGGCTGTGGAAGAAGGCGATGACGGTGCTCAGCCCGCAGGTGAGCGCGCTGTCGACCTGGGCGTCGAGGGCGCCCGCGCGGAAGTCCGCGGCGAGCTCGCCGTAGACGCCGAGCAGGCCCTCGGACTCACGCCGCACGTAGACCTTGGGCCACACGCGGTTCATGTTCCACTCGTTGCAGAGCTTGATCATCTGCACCTTGCGGGACATGTCCACGCTGTGGTTCCAGCGCCCGCGGGTCTGCAGGACGCCGTGGTCCTCGCCGCTGAGCATGAACTGGAAGCGGTAGTCGTCGAAGCGCGCCCGGAGGATCTCGGGATGCGCCTCGTCCTCCACATAGGCGTAGCCGTGGCGGGTCAGCGCCTGCTGCACCCGCTGCAGGGACATCGGCGTCAGGCCCTCGGCCGAGTCCGCCAGCAGGCGGTCCTCGTTCGCGGTAGTCACGTGCACCTCGGTGGTCTCGCTCGGGAACGGTGGAGCCCCGGTGCCGGGGCGGGCCTCACCCTACCCCGTCCCCTGCAAGAAGGCCCGACCGCCCGACGTGATCCCGCTGACCCCTCGACGAGCTCGCCCTCGGACCCGGCGGATAGGGTGCTCGCCATGGAGAACGCCCCGCTGATCGCGATCGTCGGCGCGACCGCGACGGGCAAGTCCGACCTCGCGATCGCGCTCGCCCGGCATCTGGACGCCGAGGTCGTCAACGCGGACGCCCTGCAGCTGTACCGCGGCATGGACATCGGCACCGCGAAGGTCCCCCCGGCGGAGCGGCTCGGTGTGCCCCATCACCAGTTCAACGTGCTCGACGTGACGGAGGAGGCGAGCGTCTCCGCGTACCAGGCCGCCGCCCGGGCGGACCTCGCGGCGATCCGTGACCGGGGGCGGGTGCCGATCCTCGTGGGCGGCTCCGGTCTCTACGTGCGCGCCGTCCTCGACGACCTCGAGTTCCCGCCCACCGATCCGGAGGTCCGCGCCCGCTGGGAGCGCCGCGCGGAGGAGATCGGCGCCCCGGCCCTCCACGAGGAGCTCGCCCGACGGGACCCCGGGGCGGCGAGCAGCATCGGTCCCGGGGACGTGCGGAGGATCGTGCGGGCCCTCGAGGTGGGCGAGCTCACCGGACGTCCCTTCGCCGCCTTCCTCCCACGGCCCCTGCACCGGGACCCCTCGACGGTGCAGATCGGGCTGCGGCAGGACCGCGCCGCGCTGCACGGGCGGATCGCGCGGAGGGTGGACGGCATGCTCGCGGCGGGGCTGCTCGAGGAGGTCGCCGCGCTGCGCGAGCTCGGCCTGGACCGCGGGGTCACGGCGCGGCGCGCGATCGGCTACGAGCAGGGGCTCGCCGTGCTCGACGGGACGATGACCATCGAGCAGGCGCGGGAGTCCACGGTGGTCGGCACGCGGCGGCTCGTGCGCAAGCAGGACACCTGGTTCCACCGCGACGTACGGGTGCGCTGGATCGACGGTGCCGATCCGGCGGCGGGGCGAGCGCTGGATCACGTGCTCGAGGACGCCCTCGCCGCGCTGGCCTAGGCTCGGACCATGAGCACTCCTGCGCCGCACGGACGGTCCACCCCCGCGGGTCCGCGCCTCCCCGAGGGGCTCCGCTTCTCCAAGGGCCACGGCACCCGCAACGACTTCGTGCTGCTGGACGACCCCGACGGCGCGATCGACCTGGACTCGGCCGCGGTCGCGGCCCTCGCGGACCGGCGCTCCGGGGTGGGCGGCGACGGCGTGATCCGCGCGGTGCGCACGCGCGCGGCCGGGGTCGACGCCCCCGCGGACGCCCCCGAGTGGTTCATGGACTACCGCAACGCCGACGGCTCGATCGCCGAGATGTGCGGCAACGGGGTGCGCGTGGTCGCTGCCTTCCTGCGCCGCGAGGGGCACGTGCGCGAGGACCGCTTCCCGCTCTGGACCCGCGCGGGCGTGCGCACCGTCGAGGTGCTCGCCGACCCGACGCCGGAGGAGCCCGCCTGGCGCGTGCGCGTCGGCATGGGCGAGGCGGGGATCTCCCGGACGGGCCGCACTGTCCACGTCGCGGGCCACGACCTCGAGGTCACCGACGTCGACATGGGCAATCCGCATGCCGTCGCGTTCCTCCCCGAGGGCGTCGCCCTCGAGGACCTCGACCTCACACACCGGCCGGGGCTCTCCCCGGAGCCGGAGCACGGCGCGAACATCGAGCTCGTGGTCACGCGCGGTGAGCGGCACGTGGCGATGCGCGTCCACGAGCGCGGGGTGGGGGAGACCGAGTCCTGCGGGACGGGCGTCGCCGCCACGGCGGTCGCGGCCGCCCTGCGCGCGGGGGACGACTCCCGCCTGCCGTGGCGGGTCGACGTGCCCGGCGGCTCCCTCGAGGTGGGCTGGACCGATCAGGGCGAGGTCACGCTCGCCGGCGCCGCCGAGATCGTCGCCGACGGCACCCTGCTCCTCTGAGCCGCGCGGGTCCGGGGCGACCGGTTCCCTCGGGCCGTCTCAGCGGGCGGGCCCCACCTCGAGGACCCGGAAGCCCTTGGCGCTCGCGACCTTGGCGACCTCGCGGCCCGGCAGCTGCTCGCCGAGCCACCGGGCCAGCGGGTCCGCACCGAGTTTTTTCCCCACCACCATCGCCGCGGTGCCCTCGGGGGTGAGGCGGCCGATCCACGTCAGCAGCAGCGCGTGGAGGGCCTCCTTGCCGATCCGGATCGGCGGGTTCGACCAGATCGCGTCGAGGGTGAGGCCGTCAGGGACCTCCTCGGGCGCGATGACGCGCACGTTCCCCAGCCCGAGGCTCGCCGCGTTCTCCGCCGTGAGGTCGCGGGCGCGCTTCGAGACGTCGACCGCCCACACCTCGGCGTCCGGGTGCAGCAGCGCCGCCGTGAGCGTGATCGGGCCCCAGCCGCAGCCGAGGTCCAGCAGCCGGGCGCCGGGCGGCACGGGGGTGATCTCGTCGAGCCGCGCGAGCATCACCGCCGTGGCCTTGTCCAGGCCGTGCCCGCTGAACACGGAGGAGCTCGAGACCAGGTGCCGCTCCTCGCCGGCGAGGCTCACCCGCAGCGGGAAGCGGGTGTCCTCGGTCGAGGGGGAGGGGGAGAAGTAGTGCTCGTCCACCCCGGCAGGATACGGAGGCCCGCGCCGGCGTGCGGCGAGCTCGGCGCCGGGGCGGGTGCGCCGTGGGCAAAATCCCTCGACCCCGGCGCGGGGGCGTGGGATTCTGGGACGACCCGGTGCCGCCGGGCCCCTGTCGTCCCCCATGAGGAGATCCCTGAACGTGCCCATCGCCTTCCATCCCGATTCCGAGCCCGACACCGACGTCGTGCCGAGCAGCGCCCCGGGAGCAGAAGCCGCCGAGAGCACGATCCCGGGCTCCCGCACCCGTGACCCGCTGACCGAGCGCATCCTCGCCCGCGGCGACGCCTCCGTCTCGTCGGTCACCTACGACTCCTCGACCGACGGGGACCAGCTCGACCTCGCGGACCGCCATGCCCTGCGCCGCGTCGCCGGGCTGCGCACGGACATCGAGGACGTCACCGAGGTCGAGTACCGCCAGCTGCGCCTCGAGCGCGTGGTCCTCGCGGGCCTCTACACCTCCGGCGACGTGGCGGAGGCGGAGAACAGCCTGCGCGAGCTCGCCGCGCTCGCCGAGACGGCGGGCTCCGAGGTGCTCGAGGGCGTCATGCAGCGCCGTGCCCATCCCGATCCCGCGACCTTCCTGGGCCGCGGCAAGGCCGCCGAGCTCGCCGAGGTCGTCACCGAGGTCGGCGCGGACACGGTCATCGCCGACGGCGAGCTGGCCCCCAGCCAGCGCCGCGCCCTCGAGGACATCGTCAAGGTGAAGGTCGTGGACCGCACCGCGCTCATCCTCGACATCTTCGCCCAGCACGCCAAGTCCCGCGAGGGCAAGGCGCAGGTGGAGCTCGCGCAGCTCGAGTACCTGCTGCCGCGGCTGCGCGGCTGGGGCGACTCCATGTCGCGTCAGGCCGGAGGGCGCGTCGCCGCGGGCGGCGCGGGCATGGGGTCCCGCGGCCCCGGCGAGACGAAGATCGAGCTGGATCGCCGTCGCATCCGCGACCGCATGTCCAAGCTGCGCCGCGAGATCAAGGCCATGGCCCCGGGGCGCGAGGCGCAGCGCGCGGACCGCCACCGCAACCTCGTCCCCTCGGTCGCGATCGCCGGCTACACCAACGCCGGGAAGTCCTCCCTGCTCAACCGGCTCACCGGGGCGGGCGTGCTCGTCGAGAACGCGCTGTTCGCGACGCTGGACCCGACGGTCCGGCGCACCCGGACCCCGGACGGCCGCGAGTACACCTATGCGGACACGGTGGGCTTCGTGCGGCACCTGCCCACGCAGCTCATCGAGGCCTTCCGCTCGACGCTCGAGGAGGTCGGCGATGCGGACCTCCTGCTCCACGTCGTCGACGCGTCCCACCCGGACCCGGAGGGCCAGATCCGCGCCGTGCGCACCGTGCTCGGCGAGATCGAGGGCTTCGACGTGCCCGAGATCGTCGTGCTGAACAAGGCCGACATCGCCGCCCCGGAGACCCTCGCTCGGATCCGCTCCCAGGTGGGGCTCTCCGCGGTGGTCTCCGCCCGCACGGGCGCCGGCATCGAGAAGCTGCGCGATCTCATCGCGGAGCACCTGCCCCGTCCCGCCGTCGAGGTGGACCTCGTGGTGCCCTACTCGCGGGGCGACCTGATCTCGCGGGCGCACGACACGGGGGAGGTGCTGGGTGAGGAGCATCTCGCCGAGGGCACCCACCTGCACGCCCGTGTCGACGAGGCGCTCGCCGCGGAGCTGCGCGGCGCGGCCTGAGCCGGAGCGCGGGGGCGCGCGGATACCCTGATCCGATGACCGCAGCCCCCGCCTCCGAGGCCTCCGTCGCCTCCCTGTCCACCCTGATGGAGGCGGCCGTCGGGGCCATCGGCGGCAGTCCCCGCGAGGGGCAGTCCGCGATGGCGGAGGCCGTCGACACGGCCATGCGGGGACAGCGCCATCTGCTCGTCCAGGCGGGCACCGGCACCGGCAAGTCCCTCGCCTATCTGGTCCCCGCCCTGCGGCACGCCGTGACCTCGGGGCGCCCGGTCGTCGTCTCCACGGCGACGATCGCTCTGCAGACCCAGCTCATCCGCAAGGACCTCCCGCGGATCGTCGACGCGCTCGCCCCGCACCTCCCGCGCACGCCCACCTTCGCCCTGCTCAAGGGGCGCGGGAACTACCTGTGCCGGCACAAGATGGACGGCGGCTACCCCGTCGAGGATCCCGGCTCCCTCTTCTCCGAGGCCGCGGTGGATCCCGCTTCCGGCGCGAGCGAACGGCTCGGGGACCAGGTGCGGCGACTGCGCGCCTGGGCGGAGGAGACGGAGACGGGTGACCGCGACAGCCTCGAGGACCCGGTCTCCGACCGCGCCTGGCGTCAGGTCTCCGTGCTCGGCAACCAGTGCCTCGGCCAGACCTGCCCGATGGTCGGGTCCTGCTTCGCCGAGCGCAGCCGCGAGATCGCGAAGGAGGTCGACGTCATCGTCACGAACCATGCGCTGCTCGCGATCGACGCCTTCGACGGCCACGGGATCATCCCCGAGCACGACGTGGTCGTCTTCGACGAGGCCCACGACCTCACCTCCCGCGTCACCGGCGCCGTCACCGAGGTGCTCGTCCCCGGCATGGTGCGGGGGACCGTGCGCGACCTCCGGGGTCTGGGCATGGCCGCGACCGCGCTCGACGACGCCGGCGACGAGCTGCGCGAGGCCCTCGCGCTCGTCCCCGACGGGCGGGTGATCGGGGACCTCCCGGAGCGCCTCGCCGATGCGATCGAGCAGCTTCGCGTCCAGGCCCGCACCGCCCACACCGACGCCAAGGACGCGGGGGACGAGGGCGTGGTCGGCACGGCCGGCGCGCGCAAGGCGGTGCGCTCGAGCCTGCAGGAGATCATCGACGTCTGCGAGCGTCTCCTGGACCCGGCGGAGGACGACGTCGTCTCCGTCTCCCACTCGCCCGTCACCGGGCGCTCGAGCGTGCAGGTCGCGCCGCTGAGCGTCGCGCTCGCGATGCGCGGGGCGATCCTCGAGCACCGCACGGCCGTGCTCGCCTCCGCGACCCTCGCCCTGGGCGGCCGCTTCGAGCCGCCCGCAGGGGAGGTGGGGCTCGCGCGCGCGGCACGCACCGGGGTGGACGAGGTCCCCTCCCGGGAGGACCACGGCGCCTGGGCGGGCCTCGACGTGGGAAGCCCGTTCGCCTACCGCCGCCAGGGCATCCTCTACACGGCCGCGCATCTGCCGCGGCCGGGCCGCGAGGGGCCGAGCATCGAGATGCTCGACCATCTGACCGAGCTCGTGGAGGCCTCCCACGGCGGTGCGCTGTGCCTGTTCTCCTCCCGCCGGGGCGCGGAGCTCGCCGCGGAGCACGTGCGCGCCCGGCTCGACCTCCCCATCGGCGTGCAGGGGGAGGACTCGATGGGGAACCTCGTGCGGGACTTCCGGGAGGACCCGGACACGAGCCTCTTCGGCACCCTCACCCTGTGGCAGGGCGTGGACGTCGCCGGTCAGGCCTGCCGCCTGGTGACGATCGACCGCATCCCGTTCCCGCGCCCGGACGATCCGCTGACGGCTGCGCGCCAGGAGCGCGTGGACCAGCGGGGGAGCAGCGGCTTCATGGCGGTCTCCGTGCAGCATGCGGCGCTGCTCATGGCGCAGGGCGCCGGCCGGCTGATCCGCACGCAGGAGGACCGCGGCATGGTCGCCGTGCTCGACCCGCGGCTGGCGACGGCCCGCTACGGGCAGGTGCTGAGGGCGGCGATGCCTCCGCTGTGGCCCACCCAGGACCCGCGCGTCGCAGTCGACGCGCTGAGGCGGCTCAGCGCGTCCTGAGCCTCGCGGTACGACGGCCCCGTGGCGTGACGGACGCTGAGCCCAGCGGGTACTGAACCGGAGGGGCCTGAGCTGGCTGGGACTCGGCCGGCGGAAGCCCGTGCGGTGGGGTCTGGGCCGACGGTACCCGAGCCGGTGGGGTCTGGGCCCAGCGCGACCTCAGACCGCACGGAGGACGGCGACGACCTTGCCGAGGATCTCGGCGGCGTCGCCGAGGATCGGCGTGAATGCCGGGTTGTGCGGCATGAGCCAGATGTGGCCGTCCCGCTGGGCGAACGTCTTGACGGTCGCCTCGCCGTCGATCATCGCGGCGACGATCTCGCCTTTCTCCGCCGTGGGCTGCGAGCGGACCACGACCCAGTCGCCGTCGCAGATCGCCGCGTCGATCATCGACTCGCCGACCACCTGCAGCAGGAAGAGGTCGCCGTCGCCGACGAGCCGCTCGGGCAGCGTGAAGACGTCCTCGACCTGCTCATGCGCGGTGATGGGGACGCCTGCGGCGATCCGTCCCACGAGCGGCACGGGCACGGAGGGGCCGGCCATGACCTCGGCGGGATCGGCCTCCTGCTCGGGGGCGCCGTCCTCCCCGGGCATGACGACCTCCATCGCGCGGGGGCTGCGGGGGTCGCGACGCAGGAATCCCTTGCGCTCGAGCACCTGGAGCTGGTGGGAGACCGAGGAGGACGAGGTGAGTCCCACGGCGTCGCCGATCTCCCGGATGGTGGGCGGGTAGCCGCGCGAGCGCAGCGACGCGGTGATGGTCTCCAGCACGAGCCGCTGGCGACGGGAGAGCGCGGCCGTGGCCTCGGACGGCGACTCCTCGCGCAGGCGGCGGAGCGGCTCGGGTCGGGACGGGATGCTCGGCGACATCGGGCGGTCCTCCTGGCTTCGTCTGTCTGACCCTCGCGGTTCGGTGGTCGTGTCACCCAGGGTAGGTCGGCCGGGAGCGAACTCCAAACATGTGTTCGAGTTTTCTCTTGCGTGTCGTGACGGTCTGCCCTAGAGTCGCACACAGATTCGATCGAACAGGAGTTCGTAAGATGCATACTCGTCAGGCCACCGTCACCGCTCTTCCCCTGCGTGGCACCTCTTCTGTCGCCCGTCCCGCTCGTGCAGGTGTTCGACTGGAGGTCACCCGTCGGGGCCGCATGCTCGTCACCGCGATCGCCTTCCTCCTCGGGCTGGCCGTCGCCGCCCTCGCCCTGCTCGTCCTCGACGTCCCCTCCGCCCTCGCGGGTGACGGGGCCGACGGCGAGCGGACGGTCACCGTGGCCGCCGGCGACGACCTCTGGTCCTACGCCGATCTCTACGCCCCCGAGGGCATGAGCGACGCCGACTTCGTCACCGAGGTCCGCGCGCTCAACGAGCTCCCCACCCCGCGCCTCACGCAGGGCCAGGAGATCGTGCTGCCCGCCGCGGATCCCGCCGGGCGCTGATCCCCCGGGCCAGGTACCCTGGCCCGATGCACTGCCCGTACTGCCGTCATCCCGATTCGAGGGTCGTCGACTCGCGCACGTCCGACGACGGCGGCACGATCCGGCGCCGGCGCCAGTGCCCCCAGTGCTCCCGCCGCTTCTCCACCACGGAGACGGCCTCGCTCTCCGTGCTCAAGCGATCCGGGGTGAGCGAGCCCTTCAGCCGGGCGAAGGTCATCTCCGGCGTGCGCAAGGCCTGCCAGGGTCGTCCCGTCTCCGACGATCAGCTCGCCGTCCTCGCGCAGCGCGTCGAGGAGGACATCCGTGGATCGGGCCAGGCGGAGATCGACGCCCACGGCGTCGGGCTCGCAATCCTGCAGCCGCTCCAGGAGCTGGACCTCGTGGCCTACCTCCGCTTCGCGAGCGTGTACCAGGGGTTCGAGTCCCTCGACGACTTCGAGGCGGCGATCCGTCGGCTTCGCGACGAAGGTCCGGCCTCGTCCTGAGACTCGTCCACCATGTGGTGGATTGTGGTCAGGAGACTCCCAGGGTGTGCGTAAGATAGCCCCCGTGCGCTCGCGCGGCGCACATCTGATCGGCGGTCGTGGAGGGGAAGCCACGGCCGCCGATCTCTGTCCGCGGGCCTGCCCCGAGCGGCGCTCGTCGACGGCCCTCGAGGCGCCGGGACGCCGGGCGCCGAGGGCCCACCGGGGGGGGGGGGCTCAGGCGCCGACGCCCTCCGGCAGGTCCCGGGCGTGCACCACGCCCAGATGGGTCGTGGGCCGGGTCATCGCGACATAGAGGTCCCCGGCGCCGTGCTGCTCCACGAGCTCCGCCGGCTCCACGACGACCACCGCATCGAACTCGAGGCCCTTCGCGTCCTGCGCGCTCATCACCGCGATCTCGTCGTCGACACCGGAGGAGCCGAGTCCGATCCGTCCCTGTCCGGACACCGCGCCCTGCTCCTGGAGCGCGCGGGCCACCTCGCCGATCCGCTCCGGAGTTGTGATCACCGCGGTCCGGCCGGTCCGGCCGTCGCGCCAGGACAGGACCGCGCGGGCGGCGCCCGCGGCGAGCTCGTCCGGTCCCACCCTGAGGATCTCGGGGTCGCTCTCGCCCTCGCGCACCGAGCTCACCGTCGTGACCGGCAGGTCGTGGGCGGCCGCCATGGCGAGGGCCCGCTCCATGATCCGGGCCGGCGTGCGGTAGTTGACCGTGAGGCTCTCGACCTGGAGGCGGTCCTGGACATACGGGGAGAGCGCGGCGGACCAGGAGGAGGCCCCGCCCGCGGAGGAGGTCTGCGCGACGTCGCCCACGACGGTGAACGACTTCGTCGGGCAGCGGCGCATGAGGGCGCGCCAGCTCATGGGGGAGTGCTCCTGCGCCTCGTCGACCACGACGTGGCCGTAGGTCCACGAGCGCTCGGAGGAGGCGCGCTCGGCGAGGGAGCGCCCGTCGCGGACCCGCGTGACCTGGTCGGCGAGGTCCTCGGCGCGGACGATCCCCGAGCTGTCCACGTTCTCGAGCACGCGCCGGGCGTATTCGACGTCCGCCGCACGCCGGGAGGCGGCCTCCTGGGCACGGGCCTCGTCGGGCGCGGAGTCCTCCCCGAGGAGCTCGGCGACCTCGTCGAGCAGCGGCACGTCCTCGACCGTCCAGGGCTCGTCCTTGCCGCGCACGAGCAGATGCACGTGATCGGCAAGGGAGCGCGGGGCGGCCTCCCGGAGGCGATCGGGCCGCGAGAGCAGGATCCGCAGGAAGCCCTGCGGCGAGTAGGGGAGCCAGGCGAGGTTCAGCGCCCGGCGCACGTCGGGATCGCTCCGCAGATCGGCGAGGAGGTCGCCGCGGTCCTCGGGGACGACGGTGCGGCCCTCGGCGGCGAGCGCCTTCTCGTAGCGGGTGACGAGCCGGTTCAGCGCGGCGCGCACGAAGACCGCGCGCGCGGCGTTGTGGGGCTTGTGGCCCGAGCGTGCCTCGCGCCGGGCGCCGCGCACGTCGTCCCGGCTGAGCACGAGCTCGGTCCCGTCGATGCGAAGGTGCACGTCCTCCGCGGGGATGCGCTGGCGCTGCTTGACCGCACGGGAGAGCAGCTCGGCCATGTCGGCGTGCCCCTTGACCCGCGCCACGGGGTCCGGATCGTGCAGCGTCGTCTCGACGCCCGGGTACAGGGTCCCGGGCGTGGTCATCACGACGCCGGACTCGCCGAGGCTCGGCAGCACGCGCTCGATGTAGCGCAGGAACCCCTGGGTGGGGGCCATGATCAGCACGCCCGTGTGCTCGAGGCGGCGTCGGTGGGTGTAGAGCAGGTAGGCGGCGCGGTGGAGCGCCACGGCGGTCTTGCCGGTGCCCGGCCCGCCCTGGACCACGAGCACGCCGCGGTTCTCGGAGCGGATGATGCGGTCCTGCTCGGCCTGGATGGTCGCGACGATGTCGCCCATGCGGCCGGTGCGGCGCTCGGAGACCGCGGCGAGCAGGGCGCCCTCGCCCTGCAGCACCACGTCGTCCCCCTCGGCGAGCACCGTCGGGTCCAGGACGTCGTCCTCCAGGCCGGTGATCGTGCGGCCGCGGCTGATGAGGTGGCGCCGCAGGCGCACCCCCTGCCGGTCGGCGCTGGTGGCCTGGTAGAAGGGGGCCGCGGCGGGGGCGCGCCAGTCCACGAGCATCTGCTCGCGCTCCGCGGTGAACAGGCCGATGCGGCCGATGTACCGCCGGGCGTCCTCCTCGGTGTCGAGCCGCCCGAAGACCACGCCGTGGGACACCGAGCGCAGCAGTGCGAGACGGTCCTCGTACAGCGCCATGAAGGAGTCCCGCTCGGAGCGGTTCTGATGGGTGGAGGCGTGCTGGGACGCCTGGATGCTCTCGAGGTTGCCCTCGACCTGGATGATGAGCTCGTCGAGCCGTGCGTAGAGTCGATCGGCGTGCGTCTGCTCACGCGCGATCTCGCGACGGATCTGCTCCTCGGCGTCGTCCACGGACCTGCTCCCCCTGACGTTTCCACTCCTGCCGGCCGCCGACCGAGGACATCGGGCCGGCGAAGCGCGGTGGTCCATTATGGTGGACGCGCCTGGGTGCGCGCGCCACCCGTCGGCCCGGGAGGAGGGGACAGATGCGTGATCCTCGGGATCTGTATTCGTTCGAGGCCTCGGAGCTGCTCGAGGCGGTGCCCCGTGAGGGCCTCACGCTCGTCCATGCGCTGCCGGGCATGGTCGACGCCGGGAACGCCTGCCGCATCGCGGCGACCTATCTCCGCGACGAGCTGCGCCACGTCCGGCTCGTGAGCTTCGACGTCGACGAGCTGCTGGACTATCGCGGCTCCCGACCGCAGGCGGTCTTCGACGGGGTCTCCTTCCAGCGGGTCGAGATCCCCGAGCTCACGCTCTCGCTCATGTACGACGATTCGGACCAGCCGTTCCTGCTCCTGGACGGTCCGGAGCCCGATCTCCAGTGGAAGCGGCTCGCCCAGGCGATCGTGGACCTCGTGGAGTTCTTCGGCGTGCGCCGGGTGGTGGGGATGCAGGCCGTCCCCATGGCCGTTCCGCACACCCGCCCGATCGGGCTGTTCGCCCATGCGAACGATCCCGAGCTGCTCGGCGGGCAGGAGCGTCGCCCGCCCGAGGGGTCCCTGCGGCCCGAGGAGGGCACGGAGATCGTGATTCCGGCCGGCTTCGGTGCGCTCCTCGAGGTCGAGCTGGGCCGCGCGGGTCATCCGGCGATGGGCTACGCGGCCCAGGTGCCGCACTACCTGGCCCGCACGGACTTCCCCGCGGGGGCGCTCGCGCTGCTGCGCCGGGTCTCCGGAGGAGCCGGGCTGGACCTGCCGCTCGTGGCGCTGGGGGATCTCACGGACGCCGCCGGCGCGGCGCTCGAGAGCACCCTGGAGCGCAACGCCGAGGTGGGGCAGGTCGTCAGCGCCCTGGAGGAGCAGTACGACGCGGACCGTGACGAGGAGGGGTCGCCGCTCGCGACGACGGTCGACATGCCGACCGCGGACGAGATCGGCGACCACTTCGAGCGCTTCCTCGCGGATCGTGACGGCGACGGACGGGACACCCCGCCGTCGCTGTGATCGCCCCGGCCCCTCGAGCTCGGGACCGCATGTGAACGGCGCCACCTCCGTGCCAGAATGGTCGCTCCGCAGCAACGGCGTCGCACGGGCGACCGCCGCAGGACGCACACGAGGAGACGGACAGGTATGGCACAGGGCTCGGTCAAGTGGTTCAACGCCGAGAAGGGCTACGGGTTCATCGAGATCGACGGCGGCGGCGCCGACGTCTTCGTGCATCACAGCCAGATCGACATGGACGGCTACCGCTCGCTGGACGAGGGGCAGCGTGTCGAGTTCGAGGTCGCCCAGGGCGACAAGGGCCCGCAGGCCGAGCAGGTCCGTCCTCTCTGATCCCGCGTGTCCCCGGACGCCCGCGAGGGCCGGCACGGAGCATCGCTCCGGGCCGGCCCTCGTCATGTCCCGGACCGGCCCCCGCCGAGGCCGGTGCTCGGGGCGCTGCGCTCGGAGATCATTGCTCGAGGACGCGGCCGGAGCGGCGCAGGGCGGTGACCTGCTCGGGTCGCGCGAGGCGCACCGAGACGGCATCGGAGCGGAGCGCGCGGTCCAGGCCGTCGGGGAGCGGGTGCGCGCTCGCGAGGAGCACCGCGTTCCCCCGGCGCTTCCCGCTGAGGTGGGCGGGCTCGGCGATGACGCCCACGTGCTCGAACACGGTGGAGAGCGTCGCGACCTCGTCCGCCAGGAGCCCGGTCCCGGGGGCGGCCGCGCAGTTCGCGAGATAGAGCCCGCCCTCGCGGAGCACGCGGTCGGCGTGCTCGGCCGCCCCGCGGGAGACGAGGGAGTCCGGGGTGCGGTCGCCGGCGAAGACGTCGCGCACGAGCACGTCGAAGCGGTCCTCGCGCCAGTCCGCGAGCGCGACGGCCGCGTCATCGACCCGGATGCGCAGCTGCGGGGAGCGGGGGAGGTCGAACCAGGTGCGCACGTGCTCGGCGAGCAGTGCGTCGAGCTCCACGACGATCTGGCGGGACCGTGGGCGCAGGGCCGCGATCGCCCGGGGAAGGGAGCAGCCCCCGCCCCCGAGGTGCGCGAGCTGCGGGGCGTCGTCGCCCGAGGTGTCGAGGTGGAGGTCGATCGCGAGGAGCATCCACCGCATGTACTCGAAGACGAGGTGTCGGGGGTCGGGATGCAGATGCGAGGAGGGCACCCCGTTGACCTCGAGGAGCACGGAGCCGTCGCTCTCCTGCTCGAGCCGCACGACGCCGGTGGAGACGGGGACGACCTCGCCGAGGGGGCCGAGATGGGGGAAGGGACTCGAGCCGGCGGAGGAGGCGCCGGAGCGGCGTCGGGCACGTGGGGGCATCACCCCACTCTAGGAGGCGGCGACCGGATCGTTCCTCCCCATCGTCCCGTCGTCCCCATGCCGGCGGCAGGAGGCTCGTCCGTCGTACCCCCTTCGTAGCGTGGGGGACATCCCGGGAGCGCCCCGGGGGAACGACGGCAGGAGGAGCGGATGACCGGCAGCACCACGACCCCGCGGGGCGGCGCACGGCGCGGCCCCCTCCACCGCTTCGACGAGGACCAGGCGGATCTCGAGCGTGCGCGCCAGCTGCTCAGCGCGGCGCGGGAGCGCGAGGTCACGGATCCTCGGGGAGCCTTCGAGCTCGTCCACCGCGCCGCGCTGCGCGGCGCCGGGATCCTCGTGGCCCGAGCGAACCGCGAGCGCCGCCGCAAGCTGCCGCTGAACGTGTGGGCGGCGCTCGAGCGGATGGGGCCCGCCGAGCGCGACCGCGCGCTCTCGCTGGTGCCCCTCGTCGCGGAGAGGATGCGGCTGGACCGCGACCCGCGGGCGATGCCGGAGCCCGAGCTCCTGTCGAGGCATCTCCAGGACACCGCCGTGCATCTCGAGGTGGTGGGGGAGATCCTCCTCGAGGATCTCCCGGGCTCCCTCACGGCGCTCGCCGGTTGAGCGGTCCTGCGCGCTACAGTGCGCGGGCGGGATCGAGCACACGAGTCAGGAGCAGTGATGAGCGCGCAGCACGGCGAGGTCACGCCCGGCCGTGCCCACGAGCCCGAACGGCCCGAGCGGTCCGAGTCGCCCGAGCCCCTCGAGCAGCCCGGCATCCTCCACCTCGACATGGACGCCTTCTTCGCCTCGGTCGAGGTGCGCGACGCCCCGGAGCTGGCCGGGCTGCCGGTGGTCGTGGGCGGGGACGGGCGTCGCGGCGTGGTCGCGGCGGCGAGCTATCCGGCGCGCGAGCGGGGGATCCGCTCCGCGATGCCGATGGCGACCGCCCGGCGCCTGGCGCCGGACCTCGTGATCGTGCCGCCGCGGATCGGCGTGTACCGCGAGATCTCCGCCCAGGTGATGGGCATCCTCGGCGACGTCGTCGCGGACGTCGAGCAGATCAGCGTCGACGAGGCCTTCCTCGACGTCCGCCCGGCGCGGCGTCTCTTCGGGCCGCCGGAGCGGATCGGCGCCCTGCTGCGGGAGCGGATCCGCTCGGAGCTCGGCCTGCCCAGCTCCGTGGGCGGCTCCGTCTCCCGCGCCGTCGCGAAGATCGCCTCCGCGCGGGCGAAGCCGGACGGCATGCTGATCGTCCCCGCGGCCCGGACGGCGGAGTTCCTCGCCCCGCTGCCGGTCTCCGTCATCTCGGGGGTCGGTCCGCGGGCCGTGCAGGGGCTCGAGCGCCTCGGCGTCCGCACGATCGGTCAGCTACGGGAGCTGCCGCCCGCGGCGCTCTCGCGGGTGCTCGGCCCGCAGGCCCCGCACGTCGCCCGGCTCGCGGACGGCACCGACCGCACCGGTCTGGGGCGCCGGGTGCGCGACAGGTCGCTCGGCACCGAGCGCACCTGGGACGAGGATCTCGTGGACCCCGTCGACATCCGACGCCGGATCACCGTCATGGCGGACGAGGTCGCCCGCCAGCTCCGCGCCGGCGGCTTCGTCGCCCGCACGGTGACGCTCAAGCTCCGCGGGCCGGACGGCACGACCCTCACCCGCTCCTCCACCCTCGCCCAGCCCACCTCGAGCGGCGAGCGGCTGAGGGAGCACGTCGTCGCCCTGTGGGAGCGGGAGCGGGCCGGCATGCCGAGGGTCCGGCTGGCCGGTGTGCGCGCCTCCCATCTGGAGCCCGCCGGGACCGCCGGGAGGCAGGCCGAGCTCGTCGGCCGCACGACGGGATGGACGGATCTGGAGGCCGCGATGGATCGGGCGCGGGACCGCTTCGGCAGCGGCTCGCTCTCCCGAGGATCGACGCTGCCCGGTGCGGCGCCGGCGCCCACGCCCCCGCCGCCTGGGCCCGATGAGAGCCCGAACGCCCTCGAGTTCCCATAAGGCGCATGCCCGTCCTAGAATGGGACGACCGCCGACGGAGGCGCACGGGACCGGCCATCCGGCCGGGACGAGGACGTTCTCCGGGACGACGGGGACGCCCCAGGGCGTGACAGGACGGGGACGAAGGAGCGGGACCATGCCGCTGTCGGAGCACGAGCAGAAGATGCTCGAGGAGATGGAGCGCCAGCTCTTCGCCGATGACCCGCGCCTCGCGCGGGCCTTCTCATCGGGACGCGCTCGGCGCCGGAGCGGCCGGCGGATCGCCGTCGGCCTGGCCGGTGTGGTCGTGGGCCTCGTGGTCCTGGTCCTCGCGGTGGCCCTTCCCGCCGTCTGGCTCGGGGTCCTCGCCTTCCTGATCATGCTCGCCGGAGCGGTGTACGCGGTGACGACCCCCGCGCGCCGCGGCGGGGACGAGTCCGGCGACGGCGCGACCCCGGCCTCGCCTCCCTCCCCGGGGGACCGCAACGGCCGCTTTATGAACCGCATGGAGCAGCGCTGGGAGAAGCGCTCCGGGGACGACCCCCGCCGCTGAGCCCCACCCGCGCCGGTCCTCCCGGGACGGCGCCCCACGCGGCCACGTCCGGCCGTCGCCGGCCCACGCCGGGCGATGACCCGTCCGGCCTCCTGACCCACCGCTGACACGCCCCGGCTCCCAGGAGCCGGGGCGTCGTCATGCCCGGCGCCGATCAGGCTCCTCCCAGGTCCCCACTTCGCTCCACCGGAGCCCTCCACCTCCCTCCACTCGCCGCCCTTGGACCGGGCGCGTGCCGATGACCTGCGCCAACGCAGCGGCGAGCGTGGGGGAGTGCTGCCGGGAGCGGCGCCCCGACCGTCCGTGCGGCGCGCGCGGCGCGATTTCCCTCCACTTCACACCCCAGCCTGTGACCTGCAGTGACAGGCTGAATCGGCAGCGAAAAGGGCCGTTCGCTGGCGGAGGGTGGGGGGTAGTGGGGTAAAGTGGAGGGCGTAGGGAGGAGAATGGTTCGGCTCACGAGTCCAGGCAGCTGAAGGAGGTCCGAGATGTTCCTCGGGACCTTCACGCCCAAGCTCGATGAGAAGGGCCGCTTGATCTTCCCCGCGAAGTTCCGTGACGACCTCGCCGGAGGACTGGTCATGACTCGCGGTCAGGAGCACTGCATCGCCGTGTACCCGATCGGGGAGTTCCGCCAGAAGCTCGAGGAGGCCCGTCGGGCGCCCACCACCGATCGGCGCACCCGCGACTACCTGCGAGTGCTGCTGTCCGGAGCGGAGGACGTCATCCCGGACAAGCAGGGCCGCATCACCATCCCGGGCCATCTGCGCACCTACGCGGAGCTGGATCGGGAATGCGCGGTGATCGGTGCGCTCGACCGGCTCGAGATCTGGTCCCTCCCGGCGTGGGAGACCTATCTCGAGCAGAAGGAGGAGGGCTTCGCGCAGACCGCGGAAGAGGTGGTTCCCGGCCTGTTCTGAGGTGGCCCCCACGGACCTCCGTCCTGCGAGACCTCTCGTCGTTCCCGCCCCGAAACAACTTCCCCGGTGGCGGGTCGGGAACGACGGGGCATCTGGCCGGACGGCCTCCGGGCCCACGCATCAGCCGGCAGTCAGCACGAGAGACACGAGAGCATGAAGGGGAGGGCAGCCATGGACAGCCACAGCGCGCCGGCCGACGACCGCCACGTCCCCGTCCTCCTGGACACCTGTGTCGAGCTCCTCGCCCCCGCGCTCGCCGTCGACGGCGCCGTGCACGTCGACGCGACCCTCGGCATGGCCGGCCACGCGATCGCCGTCCTCGACGCCGCACCCGGCGCGCGGCTCGTCGGCATCGACCGCGACCCGCAGGCGCTCGAGCTGGCCCGCGAGCGGATCGCCCGGGCCGGGCACGCCGAACAGGCGACCCTCGTCCACGCGACCTACGACGAGATCCCGGCGGTCCTCGCCGACCTCGGCATCCCCGCGGTGCAGGGCGTGATCATGGACCTCGGGCTCTCGAGCTTCCAGATCGACACCGCCGAGCGCGGCTTCTCCTACGCGGCGGACGCCCCGCTGGACATGCGGATGGACACCTCCTCCGACGGCCCCACCGCCGCGGACCTCCTCGCGGAGCTGCCCGAGGCGGAGATCGCCCGGATCCTCCACGAGCTGGGTGACGAGCGGTTCGGCCGTCGGATCGCCCGTCGGATCGTCGAGCAGCGGGAGACCGAGCCGCTCACCCGCAGCGGCGAGCTCGTGGCCCTGCTCGAGAAGGCGATCCCGGCGGCATCGAAGGCGAGCGGCGGCCATCCCGCCAAGCGCACCTTCCAGGCGCTGCGGATCGCCGTGAACGAGGAGCTCGAGATCCTCACCCGCGCGATCGACGGGGCCCTCGACTCCCTCGCCGTGGGCGGCCGGATCGTCGTGGAGTCCTACCACTCGGGGGAGGACCGCCTCGTGAAGACGGCGTTCGGCCGTCGGACCCGCTCGAGCGCGCCCCCCGGGTTCCCGGTCGAGCTCGACGAGCACAAGCCCACCTTCTCCCCGCTGGTCCGCGGCGCCCTCCAGGCCGACGAGACCGAGCGGGAGCACAACTCTCGCGCCGCCAGCGTCCGGCTGCGCGCCCTCACCCGCACCCGTCCCGACCACGGAGCACACTGACATGGCAAGCACCACCGCCGTCCGCGCCGCCGCGGTCCGACCCGCCCGCACCGCACCCCGCCCCGCGTCCGCCCCGCGCCCGCGGCTGACGATCCTCTCGAGGCCCCGCACCGCCGGCAGCCCGCTGCCGTTCACGGCGCTGTGCACGCTCATCGTCGTGGCGACCCTCGCGACGCTGCTCTACCTCAACATCCAGATGTCGGACACGAGCTACGAGATCACCCGCCTGCAGTCGCAGTCGCAGAGCCTCACGCAGGAGAAGCAGGCGCTCGCCGAGACGAACGAGCGCCTGGGCACCCCGCAGGAGCTCGAGCGGCAGGCCCGCGAGCTCGGCATGGTCCCCGTGAGCGAGCCCGCCTACATCGACCTCTCCACGGGGAAGGTGCTCGGGGAGAGCACGCCGACCGCGGGTGACGCGGCCGTCGCCGACACGCCGTCCGCCTCCTCCGCGGTGCCCCCCGCCGAGATCTACGATCAGCCCAGCAGCTATCACGGCATGGGCAACGAGGGGGACTGATCGTGGCCACGTCCCGTCGGACCGATCGACGCACGCGGACGTCCCGACCGCGCCTTCCCGCGGCCCAGGTGGGCACACCGGCCGTCCGGCACCGCCTCGTGCTCAGCATGATCATGGTGGCGGTGCTGGCGCTGTCCGGCCGCCTGCTGTGGGTGCAGGGCCTCGACGCGAGCGCGCGGGCCCAGGAGGCCATCGACGCCCGCACCACGACCCGCACCATCCCCGCGCTGCGCGGTGACATCACCGACCGCGACGGCACCGTCCTCGCGAGCTCGGTGGAGCGCTTCGACCTCTGGGTCAACCAGCGTCAGGTGAGCACCTACCAGCAGGACGACAAGGAGGCCGTGGCCGCCGGTGACACCGGCGTGAAGGCCGCCGCCGCGGATCTCGCCCCGGTGCTCGGCTGGACCGTCGAGGACACCGAGAAGGCGCTCACGGGGGACAAGGGCTTCAAGTACCTCCAGAAGAACGTCGAGCCGGCCGTGCGCAACGCCGTCATCGCGCTCAAGATCCCGGGCCTCGGCGCGGACCGCGTCGCGGACCGCCTCTACCCGGCGGGCTCCGTGGGCGGCAACGTGCTCGGGTTCGTCGGCGCGGACGGCGCACCGCTCGCCGGGGCGGAGCTCTCCTACGACGACCTGCTCGCCGGCACCAACGGCAAGACGACCTACGAGCGCGGCGCGGGCGGCCAGATCATCCCCACCGCGACGCAGTCCACCACCGCGGCCGTGGACGGCTCCGACCTCGTGCTCACCCTGGACCGCGACCTCCAGTGGAAGGCGCAGGAGATCATCGCCTCCGCCGTGGACCAGTGGGGCGCGACCGCCGGCAGCATCGTCATCCTCGACGCCCACACCGGCGAGGTGCTGACCCTCGCCGAGGCGCCCACCTACGATCCCAACAGCCCCGAGGCGGACTCCTACCTGGGCAACCGCACGGTCTCGGACGTCTACGAGCCGGGCTCCACCGGCAAGCTGTTCACCCTCGCCGCCGCCCTCGAGGAGGGCACGGTCGACATGGACAGCCAGTACACCGTGCCCTACACGATGTCCTTCAACGGGGAGCGCATCAAGGACTCCCACTCCCATCCCACCCAGAAGCTGACGCTCGCGGGCGTGCTCAAGAATAGCTCGAACGTGGGCACCGTGCAGATCTCCGAGACGCTCTCCGACCAGACCCGCTACGACTACCTCAAGGCCTTCGGCCTGGGGGAGACGACGGGCGTCGGGCTGCCCGGCGAGTCCAAGGGCATCGTCCACGACCCGTCGGACTGGACCGGCCGCACCAAGTACACGACCGCCTTCGGCCAGGGCTACGCCGTGACCGCGCTCCAGATGGTCTCCGCGATCAGCACCTTCGCCAACGACGGCGTGCGCGTGCAGCCGCAGATCGTCAAGGGCGTGAAGGAGGAGGACGGCAGCGTGCGCTCACTCGGCGAGCCCACGCAGACCCGCGTCGTCTCCTCGGAGACCTCGCAGAAGATCCTCGAGCTCATGGACAACAACGTCGTGGACGACGGCAAGACCAACGGCGACGTGCCCGGCTACGCCGTCGCCGCGAAGTCCGGCACCGCCCAGGTGCCCGGGGAGAACGGCGGCATCACCTACACCGCCTCCTTCATCGGCACCGCCCCTGCCGACGATCCCGACATCGTCATCGGCGTGACCCTGTTCGGGCTGAACTCCTTCATCTCCGGCACCACGGCGGCCGCCCCCGCCTTCTCGCAGATCATGGCCTACACGCTGCAGAACCAGGGGATCGCGCCGACGGGCAAGCCCGGCCGCGAGCTGGAGAACGAGTGGTGAGCGCCCCCGTCCCCGAGCCCGCCCGCCCCCGCAGCCCGCGCGGTCTCGGCGCCCCGGAGCTCGCCCGCGCCCTCCACGCCGCGCTGCCCGCGGGGGCCGAGGGGAGCGTCCTCACGGGTGTCACCCTCGACTCCCGCTCCGTGCAGCCCGGTGACCTCTACTGCGCCCTGCCCGGCGCCGTGACCCACGGGGCGCGCTTCGCCGCCCAGGCCGCGGCCGCCGGCGCGCTGCTCGCGCTCACCGACCCCACCGGCGCCGAGGACTGCGCCCGGGCCGCCCTGCCCGCGCTCGTGGTCGACGACCCCCGCCGCGACACGGCCCGCGCCGCCGCGCTCGTGCTCGGCGACCCCGCCGAGCAGCTGGGCACGATCGGCGTGACCGGTACGAACGGCAAGACCTCCGTCACCACGATACTCACCGGCGCACTCCGCCACCTGGGCCGCAGCGCCGGGGTCGTCGGCACCTCCGGCACGAGCTACCGCGACGCCCGCGGCGGGGACCACGCGATCGGCACCGTCCGCACGACGCCCGAGGCCCCCGAGCTCCACGGCCTCCTCGCCCGGATGGTCGAGGACGGCGTCGAGGTGGCTGCGATGGAGATCTCCTCCCATGCGATGGTGCTGCACCGCGCGGACGGCGTGGTGCTCGACGCGGCCTGCTTCACCAACCTCAGCCAGGACCACCTGGACTTCCATCCCACGATGGAGGACTACTTCGCTGCGAAGGCGATGCTGTTCACCCCCGAGCACGCCCGCCTCGGCGTGGTGTGCGTGGACGACGGCTGGGGCCGCCGCCTCGCGGACTCGGCCCCGATCCCGGTGACGACCTACTCGGCGACGGGCCGGCCGGCGGACCACCAGGTGCGGGACATCCGCGCCGAGGGCTTCGGCAGCGAGTTCACCGTCGTCTCCGCAGCGGGGGAGCGCACGCTCCGCGCGGCCCTTCCCGGCGTGCACTACGTCGCCAATACCCTCGCCGCCTCCCTGCTGCTCGAGGCCGTCGGGATCGCCGGCCCGGAGGTTGACGCCGCTCTCGCGGAGGCCGGCACCGTCCCCGGGCGCATGGAGCTCGTCGCCGAGCGGCCCGTGCGCGGGGTCGTCGACTACTCGCACACCCCCGACGCGCTCGAGAAGGCCCTCGCGACCCTCCGCACCGTCCCCGGCACGCGGCGCCTGATCGCCGTGATGGGCGCCGGCGGGGACCGCGACCGCGGCAAGCGCCCGCTCATGGGCGAGGTCGCCGCCCGACTGGCCGACGTGGTGATCATCACCGACGACAACCCCCGCTCCGAGGACCCCGCGGCGATCCGCGGCGAGGTCGCCGGAGGCGTCCCCGCCTCGACGAGCGCGCAGGTCCACGAGGTGGACGGCCGCGGCGAGGCGATCGCGCTCGCAGCGCGCCTCGCGGACGTGGGCGACACCATCCTCGTGGCCGGCAAGGGGGCGGAGTCCGGTCAGACGATCGGCGGTATCGTCCATCCGTTCGACGATCGTGCCGTGCTGCGCGACGCCCTCGCCGCTCGAGGCGCGTCGACGCGGACGGACCAGGACGGAGAAGGCTGAGCATGCTCGAGACCACCTCCCGCGACATCGCGGGCATCACCGGGGGCCGCCTCGTGGGCGGGGCGACCGGCGAGGAGACGGTCACCGGCGAGGCCCGGATCGACTCCCGCGAGGTCGCCGCCGGCGACCTCTTCGCCGCCTTCGACGGCGAGCACGTCGACGGCCACGGCTTCCTCGCCCGCGCGCACTCCGCCGGCGCCGCGCTGTCCCTCGTCTCCCGGGAGACCGACGGCGAGCAGTCCGTGCCCGCCGTGCTCGTCCCGGACGTCGGCGAGGCGCTCTCGGCCCTCGCCCGCGCCCAGCTCGAGCGCTCCCGCGCCGAGCGCGATGACCTCGTGGTGCTCGCGATCACCGGCAGCGCCGGCAAGACCAGCACCAAGGACCTCCTGCGCCGGGTGCTCGGGACCGCCGGTGAGGTCGTCGCGACCCATGCGAGCCTCAACAACGAGCTGGGCCTGCCGCTCACGGTGCTCCGACTCACCCCGACCACGCGCTTCCTCGTGCTCGAGATGGGCGCGCGCGGCATCGGCCACCTCACGCACCTCACCGGGATCGCCCGGCCCGACGTCTCCCTCGTGCTGAACGTGGGCAGCGCCCACCTCGGCGAGTTCGGCGGGGTCGAGAACATCGCCGTCGCCAAGGGCGAGCTCGTCGAGGCCCTCGCGCCCGAGGGGCGCGCCGTGCTGAACGCCGAGGACCCGCGCGTCGCCGCCATGGCCGCCCGCAGCCAGGCCCCCGTGACCACCTGGGGCTTCGCCTCCGGTAACGTGCGCGGCGCCGCGCTCGGCCTCGACGAGGACGCCCGCATCAGCTTCACCCTCGAGGTGCCGGAGGGGCTCACCCGCCTGGACGGCTCGACCGTCCCCGCCGGATCCTTCCCGGTCCGGCCCGACCTCCTCGGCGAGCACCAGGCCGCGAACGTCCTCGCCGCGCTCACCGGCGCGCTCGTCGCCGGCGCCGATCCGGCGGCGGCGACCGCCGCCCTCGATGGCGCGCGCCTGGACTCCGGCCAGCGCATGGAGGTCCATCGCGCTGGCGGGGCCATGATCATCGACGACGCCTACAACGCGAACCCCGACTCCATGCGGCAGGCGCTCAAGACGCTCGCGCACCTCGGTCGCGGGCACCGCACGATCGCCGTCCTCGGCGAGATGCTCGAGCTCGGCCCGGACGGCGTGCGCCTGCACGACGAGATCGGCCGGCTCGTGGTGCGCCTGAACATCAGCCAGCTGTACGTGGTCGGGGACGGCGCCGCCGCGATCCATCACGGCGCGAGCCTCGAGGGCAGCTTCGGCGGGGAGTCGGAGTACCTGGACACGGTCGAGGAGGCCATCGCTGTGCTAGAACGGGAGGTGGCGCCCGGTGACGTGGTGCTGCTGAAGTCGTCCCGGGACGCCGGCCTGCGCCGGATCACCCCGCCCCTGCTCGATCACCTCGCGCAGCCCGTCCACGGAGGAGTCCAGGAATGATCGCGATCATCATCGCGGGGGCCCTCGGTCTGGCGCTCTCCGGCCTCGGCACCCCGCTGTACATCAAGCTGCTCGTCAAGCGCGGCTACGGCCAGTTCATCCGTGACGACGGCCCCACCTCGCACGCCACGAAGCGCGGGACCCCCACGATGGGCGGCGTGGCGATCATCCTCGCGACGCTGCTCGCCTACGGGATCACCCACCTCGTGCTGTGGACCAGCCCCTCCATCACCGTCGGCCTCGTGCTGCTGCTCATGGTGGGCCTCGGGATCGTCGGCTTCCTCGACGACTACATCAAGATCTCCCGCCAGCGGAGCCTGGGCCTCACCGCCCGCGCGAAGCTCATCGGCCAGTTCGTCGTCGCGACCGGCTTCGCGGTGCTCGCGCTGCTGTTCGCGGACTCCGACGGCAACGCCCCCGCCTCCTCGGCGATCTCCTTCGTCCGGGACATCCCCTGGCTGGACCTCGCCTTCGGCGGCACCGTCGTCGGCTTCATCCTCTTCGCGATCTGGGCGAACTTCCTGGTCGCCGCCTGGTCCAACGGGGTGAACCTCACCGACGGCCTCGACGGCCTCGCGAGCGGCGCGACGATCATGTTCACCGCCGCGTACCTGATCATCTCGTTCTGGCAGTGGCGCCAGGTGTGCAACGTCGACCTCGAGGCCGGCGGCCTCGTGCACTGCTACGGCGCCCGCGACCCGCTGGACACGGCGGTGCTGTGCGCGGCGATCATCGGTGCGCTCGTCGGCTTCCTGTGGTGGAACACCTCGCCCGCGAAGATCTTCATGGGCGACACCGGCTCCCTCGCCCTGGGCGGTGCCCTCGCCGGCCTGACGATCGTCACCCGCACCGAGATCCTCGGCGCGATCATCGGCGGCCTCTTCGTCATCATCTCGCTGTCCGTGATCATCCAGGTCACGAGCTTCAAGCTCACCGGTAAGCGCGTGTTCCGCATGGCACCGCTGCAGCACCACTTCGAGCTCAAGGGCTGGAACGAGGTGACGATCGTGGTCCGCTTCTGGATCGTGGCCGGCATCCTCGCGGGCGTGGGCCTCGGGATCTTCTACCTCGACGCGCTGCCGGGGCTCGCCTCGTGACCGCCCTGCCCGCCGTCGAGGACCGCCCCTGGCCCGGACTCGACGTCAGCGGTGTGCGCGTGCTCGTCGCCGGCTTCGGGGTCTCCGGCTACGCGGTCGCGGACCAGACCATGCAGCGCGGCGCCCAGGTGCTCGTCGTGGACGGGAAGGACACCGAGGAGGTGCGCGAGCGCGCCCGCATCCTCGAGGTCCTCGGCGTCGAGGTGCGCCTCGGCGCGGAGCACACCACGGCGCTGCCCGCCGATCGCGAGATCGATCTCGTCGTCACCTCACCCGGCTGGCGCCCCGAGCAGCCGCTGCTCGCCGCGGCCGCCGCGGCCGGCATCCCCGTGTGGAGCGAGATCGAGCTCGCCCGCCGCATGCAGGCGGAGGGCGGCCCCGCGTGGCTCGGCATCACCGGCACCAACGGCAAGACCACCACGGTCACGATGCTCGAGTCGATCCTCCAGGCCGCCGGCCTGCGCGCGGTCGCCTGCGGGAACGTGGGCCTCCCGGTCATCGAGGCGGCGCTGGACCCCGAGGGCTTCGACGTGCTCGCCCTCGAGCTCTCGAGCTTCCAGCTGCACTGGACGGAGCACCTCGACTGCGAGGCCGCGACGATCCTCAACGTGAGCGACGACCACCTCGACTGGCACGGAGGCGCCGAGGCCTACGCCCGCGCCAAGGGCCGCATCTACGACCAGGTGCGCACCGCCTGCGTGTACTCCGTCGCCGATCCCGTGACGCTGCAGCTCGTGGAGGACGCGGACGTCGTCGACGGCGCCCGCGCGATCGGCGTGACCCTCGGCGCCCCCGGGCCCTCGGAGCTCGGCGTCGTCGACGGGCTGCTCGTGGACCGCGCCTTCGTGGAGAACCGACGCACCCACGCCGCGGAGCTCGCCTCTCTCGAGGATCTCGCGCACCTGGGCGCGCACGACGCACCGCCGCACGTGGTGCTCGACGCCCTGCACGCCGCGGCCCTCGCGCGCGCCCACGGGGTGCCCGCCCACGCTGTGCGCGACGGCCTGCGCGCCTACCGCCTGGGCCGACACCGCGCGGAGACGATCGCCCGGGTCGACGACGTGGTCTACGTCGACGACACGAAGGCGACGAACCCTGCGGCGGCGCAGGCCTCCCTCGCCGCCGCCGAGCGGATCGTCTGGATCGCGGGCGGCGACACCAAGGGGGCCGACGTCGACGCGCTCGTGTCCCGCGCCGCATCGCGGCTCGTGGGCGCGGTGCTGCTGGGCCGTGACGCGACCCCCTTCCTCGAGGCCCTCGCCCGACACGCGCCCGAGGTCCCCGTGGTCCGCGTCGAGGCGGGTGACACTGGAGCCGTCGCCGCTCGCGAGCGCCTCATGGGGGAGGCGGTGGGACACGCCCATCGCCTCGCCTCCGCCGGGGACGTCGTGCTGCTGGCGCCCGCCGCCGCCTCCATCGACCAGTTCCGTGACTACGCGGAGCGGGGGGATCTCTTCGCGGCGGCCGTGTCCCGACTGCCAGGAGAGCACCGATGACCATGCAGGAGTCACGTCGCTCCACGCGGGTCGTGCGCCCCGACGAGGAGCAGCCGCTCGGCAGCATCGGCTCCCGCGTCAAGGAGGGCGTGGGCAGCTGGCTGAAGTCCCCGGCCCTCGACTTCTACGGCCTGATCGTGGTGGGCGCGCTGCTCATCGGAGTCGGCCTCGTGATGGTGCTGTCCTCCTCGGCCGTCATCAACATCTCCAAGGGACTGTCCGGCTACGCGGGCCTGTTCCGCCAGGGCACCTTCGCGATCCTCGGACTCGTGGTGCTCGTCGTGGCCGCGCTGCTCCCGCCCTCCTTCTTCCGGAGGGCGGCCTGGCCGCTGCTGTTCCTGGGGCTCGTGCTGCAGTCGCTCGTGCACACGCCGCTCGGCATCGGCAAGGACGGCAACACGAACTGGATCCTCATCGGCGGGCAGACCCTCCAGCCCTCGGAGTTCCTCAAGCTCGCCCTCGCCGTGTGGCTCGGCGCGGTGCTCTCGACCAAGCAGAAGCTGCTCAACCAGCCCTTCCACCTCGCGATCCCGATGGTGCCCGGCGTGATCGCCGCCCTGGGTCTCGTGCTCTCCGGCCATGACCTGGGCACCGCCCTGGTCATGGCGATGCTCGTCGCCGGCGCAGTCTGGGTCTCCGGGGCACCGCGGCGCTGGTTCGCCCTCGCCGCGGGCCTGGGCCTCGTCGGCGTGCTCGCGCTGACGTTCACGAGCGCGAACCGCATGCACCGCATCGGCAACTGGCTCACCGGCACCTGCGAGAACGACAGCTGCTACCAGTCCGACCAGGGCCTCGCCGCCCTCGCGGGAGGCGGCTGGTGGGGCGTCGGCATCGGCGAGTCCCGCCAGAAGTGGGGCCTGCTGCCTGCCGCACAGGACGACTACATCTTCGCGATCATCGGCGAGGAGCTGGGCCTGATCGGTACGCTCGGCGTGCTCGCGCTGTTCACCGCGCTCGCCCTGTTCATGTTCCGCATGATCACCCGCATCGACGACCGCTTCCAGCAGATCACCGTGGCCGGCATCAGCTGCTGGCTGCTCGGCCAGGCCTTCGTCAACATGATGGTGGTGACCGGACTGCTGCCCGTGCTGGGTGTGCCGCTGCCGTTCATCTCCTCGGGCGGCTCCGCGCTCATCGCTTCCATGGCCGCGCTCGGCGTGCTGATCTCCTTCGCCCGCCGCGAGCCCGGGGCGGCCGAGGCGATCAGCGCCCGGATCGGCGTGGTGCGCCGCTCCACGAGCGTGCTCCCCGCCCCGCGTGATGCGAGAGCGGGCACCTCGCGCCGCGGCCGCCGCGGCACGGGCCGCGGCGGGTCCACCCGCACTTCCCGCTCCGATGCGGGCTCCCGTCCCCGACCCCGGAAGGGCTCCCGATGACCCGCGCACCCCGCGTGCTCCTCGCCGGCGGCGGCAGCGCCGGCCACGTCTCCCCGCTGCTCGCGACCGCCGCGCAGATCGCCGAGCAGAGCCCGGAGGCCGAGATCCTCGTCCTCGGCACGGCCGACGGCCTCGAGGCGGATCTCGTCCCCGCCGCGGGCCTCGAGCTCGCCACGATCGAGAAGGTGCCCTTCCCGCGCCGCCCGAACGGCGCCGCGCTGCGCTTCCCCGGCCGCTTCTCCGGCACCCTCCGGCGCGTCCGCGCGCTCATGGAGGAGCGGGGGACGGACGTCGTCGTCGGGTTCGGCGGCTACGTCTGCCCGCCCGCCTACCTCGCGGCCGCCCGCTCGCGGGTGCCGCTCGTCGTGCACGAGGCGAACCGCCGACCGGGCCTCGCGAACCGCCTGGGCGCCCGTCGCGCCGCCGCCGTGCTCACGGCCTTCCCTGGATCGACCCTGCCCGGCGCCCGCCGCATCGGCATGCCCATGCGCGAGGGCATCGCCCACCTGGACCGCGCCGCGCACCGCGCCGGGGCGCGGGAGCGGCTGGGCCTGGACCTCGAGCGCCCCGCCCTGCTCGTCACGGGAGGGTCCCTCGGCGCCCAGCGGCTGAACGAGCAGGTCTCCGCCGCCGCGCAGGACGTGCTCGACGCCGGTGGGCAGATCCTCCACGTGACCGGCAGGGGCAAGACCGCCGGCCTCCAGGAGCGGCCCGGGTACCGCGTCCTCGAGTACGTCTCCGCGATGGAGGACGCCTACGCCGCCGTGGACCTCGCCCTCACCCGCTCCGGTGCGGGCACCGTCAGCGAGCTCACGGCCGTGGGCCTGCCCTCCGTGCTCGTGCCGCTGCCGATCGGCAACGGGGAGCAGGCGCTCAACGGCGAGGACGTCGTCGCCGCCGGCGGGGCGCTCATGGTCCCCGACGCGCAGCTCGACGCCGCGTACCTGCGCGAGCAGGTGCTGCCCCTGCTCCTGGACCGGGACCGGCTCTCGACCATGGCCGAGGCCGCGCGCGGCTTCGGCATCACCGATGCCGCCGAGGTGCTCGCGGAGATCGTGATCAGCGCCGCACGCCGCGCCTGAGCGGCGGCCCGCGCGGCGCGGATTACGGTGGGTCCATGACCTCCGCGGCCCCTTCCCCTCGCACCGTCCTGCGTCCCGGGGCGGTGATCACCCGCTCGGCATGGCCGGAGGGTGAGGTCCGCTCCGTGCATGTCGTGAGGATCGGCGGGGCGGGGATGTCCGCCGTCGCCCGGCTCGCCCTCGAGGCGGGACTCGCGGTGAGCGGATCGGACTCCCAGGACGGCCAGTTCATCGCGCCGCTGCGCGAGGCCGGGGCACGCATCGGCATCGGCTTCGACGCCGAGCTCATCGCCCCGGACTGCGACCTCGTCATCGTCTCCACGGCCGTGCGGGCGGACAACCCCGAGATCATCGCCGCGCACGAGCGCGGCATCCCCGTGATCCACCGCGCGGCAGGCCTCGCCGGCCTGCTCGCCTCCCGGGACGTCGTCGCGATCGCCGGCACCCACGGGAAGACCTCGACCACGGGCCTCGCCGTCAGCGCCCTGCGCGGCGCGGGCCACGACCCCGCCTGGGCGCTCGGCGCGGCGGTGCCGGACCTGGGCCGCAACGCGGGCTTCGCGGCGGATCCGGCGACCGGCGCGAGCGCGGGGGAGTCCCTCGCGGTCGTCGAGGCCGACGAGTCCGACGGCTCCTTCCTCGCCTTCCGCCCCCGCGCGCTCGTCGTGACGAACCTCGAGGCGGACCACCTCGACTTCCACGGCGACGAGGAGACCCTGACCGCCGTCTTCGACGCCGTCACGACGCAGATCGTCGACGGCGGCGCGCTCGTGGTGTGCGGCGACGACCCCGGCGCCCGTGCGCTCGGGGAGCGCGCCGCGGCCCGCGGCACCCGTGTCCTCACCTATGGCACCGCCGAGGGATCGGACTGGCGCATCGTCACGGAGACGCCGGGCGAGCGCGGTGCCCGCGCCGAGGTGGAGAGCCCGCGGGTCCCGCTGCTGCTGGACCTCGCCGTCGCCGGGCACCACAACGTGCTCAACGCCGTGGGCGCCCTCGCGGCCGCCGCCGAGGCGGACCCGGAGTCGCCGCTCCCGCGGCTCGCCGCCGGGCTCGGCACCTTCACGGGTGCGTCCCGCCGCTTCGACGTCGCCGGGACCGTCGCCGGCGTGACCGTCGTCGACGACTACGCCCACCATCCCCGCGAGGTCGCCGCGACGCTCGCCGCCGCCCGCGGCATCGTCGAGGGCGCCGGGCGCGGGGGCCGGGTGCTCGCCGTCTTCCAGCCGCACCTGTACTCCCGCACCCGCAGCTTCGCCGGGGACTTCGCCGCCGCCCTCGGCGCCGCCGACCTCGCCTGGGTGCTGCCCGTCTACGGTGCCCGCGAGGATCCCGTCCCGGGGATCGACCAGCGCACGATCACGGACCTCGCCCCGGCCGGGACGCTCACGCCGCTGGAGGCCCGGGAGGAGGCTGCCGGGCAGGTCGCCGGCGCGGCCCGCGAGGGCGACCTCGTCCTCATGCTCGGCGCGGGCGACGTGGTCGAGCTGACCTCCGGCGTGCTCGCCGCCCTCGAGCAGAGCGCGCAGGAGCGCTGATGGCCCGACGTCCCTCGGCCCCGCGACCCGCCGCGCCGCGCACTCCGGCCTCGCGGTCCGGGGCTTCGCGTCCCGCCGCGCCCGGTGCTGAGTCCCCGCGTCCCGGGACGCCGCGACCCTCGTCCTCGACGGCGCCGTCGGCCCCGTCCCCGTCGGCCTCGCGCACGTCCGCCGCATCGGCGTCCTCGGCGGCCTCGCCCGCGGAGCCCGCGGGCACGGACCGTCCGGTCGTGAGGACCGCGGGCGACGCACGCTCCACGACCGGGGCCTCCCGCCCCGGGCGGGCCCGACACTCGCCGTCCGGCACGAGCCGTCGGCCCTCGGGCGGTCCCTCTTCGTCGCGGCCCGCGGCCCGCGCCGGCGGGTCCGATGATGCCGCCGCTCCTGCACCCCGCGGAGGGGGACGGGCCGTCGGCCGGCCCCGCACGGAGGACCGCACCGCGTCGTCGGAGCAGACCACCCGGCAGTCCGGCCGCGCCGGCGGCGTCATCCAGGCGGCGGACCGCTTCCGCGACCTCGTCCGCGCGCGGCCCTGGCGTCGCCGGCGTCGCGCGATCCTCGTGACCGCCGCGATCGTCGTGGCGCTGCTCGTGGTCGCGCTCGTCGCGGCCGTGACGCTGCCGGCGCTCTCCGTGCGGCAGGTGCAGGTCGAGGGCCTCGGCTATGTGCAGGAGTCGGCCGTCGACGAGGCGGTCGAGCCCTTCCGGGGTGACAGCGTGCTGCTGCTCGGCACCGGCTCCGTGGAGTCCGCGGTGGAGGAGGTGCCCGGGGTCGCGACCGCCGAGGTGCACCGCTCCTGGCCGGACGGCATGAGCATCACCGTGACCGAGCGCACGGCGATCGCGAGCGTCACCCAGCAGGACGGCGCGACCGTGCTGCTCGACGCCGAGGGGACCGAGCTGCCCGAGGGGGCGGGGGAGGGCGCCTCGCCGGTCCCGCTCACGGTCGCGGCCGACGCCGCCGATCCCGACGGCGCGCAGGCGGCGATGATCGACGTCCTCGCCCAGATGCCGAGCTCGCTGCGCACGGGCATGACCGGGATGACGGCCTCCTCCCCGAGCGACGTCTCCTTCACGCTCGAGCTCGAGGACGGCGGCACGAAGACGATCGTGTGGGGCGATGCGGCGGACGCCGATCTCAAGGCGGAGGTCGTCCGGGCGCTGCTCGCCGAGCCCGGATCCGAGATCGACGTGTCCTCGCCGGTCGCCCCGGTGACCCGCTGACGTGAGACTCGTCCGTTCCCGCGCACGACACGCGGGTGCGGTCGTTGCGCCGGGACGGGAGGGTCCCTAGCGTCGAAGGGACGGAGAGGCGCCCCGATCCTCGAACCTCAGGTGGAGGTTGAGGGTTGAGGGTTCGGCCCTCTCGGCAGGCGAACGACAAAGAGCAAGGACCAAACGTGGCCGGAACCCAGATCTCCCTCGCAGTCATCAAGGTCGTCGGTGTCGGCGGCGGCGGCGTGAACGCCGTCAACCGCATGATCGAATCCGGCCTCAAGGGCGTCGAGTTCATCGCCATCAACACCGATGCGCAGGCCCTCCTCATGTCCGATGCGGACGTCAAGCTCGACGTCGGCAAGGAGATCACGCGCGGCCTCGGCGCCGGCGCGGACCCGGAGGTCGGCAAGAAGGCCGCCGAGGACCACGCCGAGGAGATCGAGGAGGTCCTCCGCGGGGCCGACATGGTCTTCGTGACGGCCGGCGAGGGCGGCGGCACCGGCACCGGCGGCGCCCCCGTCGTCGCGAGCATCGCCCGCAGCCTCGGCGCGCTGACCATCGGCGTGGTCACCCGCCCCTTCACCTTCGAGGGCCGCCGCCGCGCGACCCAGGCCGAGTCGGGCATCGCGGCCCTCCAGGCCGAGGTCGACACGCTCATCGTGATCCCCAACGACCGCCTGCTGTCGATCGCCGACAAGGCCGTCTCGATGCTCGACGCCTTCAAGAGCGCGGACCAGGTCCTGCTCTCCGGGGTCCAGGGCATCACGGACCTCATCACCACGCCGGGCCTGATCAACCTCGACTTCGCGGACGTCAAGTCCGTCATGCAGGGCGCCGGCAGCGCCCTCATGGGCATCGGCTCCGCCCGCGGCGAGGACCGTGCGCTGCAGGCCGCCGAGCTCGCGGTCTCGAGCCCCCTGCTCGAGGCCTCGATCGACGGCGCCTACGGCGTGCTGCTCTCCATCCAGGGCGGCAGCGACCTCGGCCTCTACGAGGTCTCCGAGGCCGCCCGCCTGGTGCAGGAGGCCGCGCACCCGGACGCCAACATCATCTTCGGCTCCGTCATCGACGACGCCCTGGGCGACGAGGTCCGCGTGACCGTCATCGCCGCCGGCTTCGAGAGCGGCGGCCCGCGCCCCCGCCAGGAGTCCGCTCCCGTGGTCGCGCGCCCCGCGCCCCGTCAGGAGAAGGCCCCCGCGCCGCGCCCCGCGGTCACCGAGAGCCGCAGCGCGGCCCCGGCGGCCGGCGGCACCGGCACCGGGGCGTGGAACGCCCCGCAGCAGACCTTCACGCCCTCGGCCCGCTCCGCCTCGGAGCCCGAGACGGAGCAGTTCGACCCGGCCGAGGTCGAGGAGCAGGACGCCGTGCAGAGCAGCGAGCCCTCGCCCGCGCAGCCGGTCGCGCCGCAGCCCGCGCGCCCGCCGCGCATCGAGGAGCCGCCGGCGGACGACGACGACCTCGACCTCCCGTCCTTCCTGAAGTGACGACACCCCTCACGGCACGGGCCCCGCGACTTCGCGGGGCCCGTTCCCTGTTCACGGGGCGCGCGGGCGGGGTAAGCGGCGGCGACTTCGCCGGCCTCAACCTCGCTCGGCACGTGGGGGACGAGGAGGCGGACGTCGAGCGCAACCGTGCGCTGCTCGCCGCCGAGGTGGGACTGCCGCTCGCCTTCGTCGATCAGGTGCACTCACCGGACGTCCACGTCCTGCCCGCCTCCGGCCCGGTGCCGGTCGTCACGGCCGACGCCCTCGTGACCGACCGCCGCGACGTGGCGCTCGCGATCATGGTGGCGGACTGCCTGCCTGTGCTGCTCGTCGATCCCGACGCCGGGGTGATCGGCGCCGCCCACGCGGGCCGTCGCGGCCTCCTGGACGGCGTCCTGCAGGAGACCGTCCGCGCGATGGCCTCGCTCGGGGCCGTGCCCGCCCGGATCGGGGCGGCGATCGGCCCGTCGATCTGCGGGGCGTGCTACGAGGTCCCCGCCGCCATGCGCGAGGAGTCCGCGGCGCAGCTCACCGAGCTCGCCGCGACGACGTCCTGGGGCACGCCGTCCCTCGACCTCACGGCCGGCGCGGTCGCCGCGCTCGTGGGCGCCGGCGTCCCCTTCGCCGCCATCGAGGACCGGCACCCCTGCACCCTCGAGGACGAGGACTTCTTCTCCTACCGGCGCAGCGCCCGGACCGGGCGCCTCGCGGGCGTCATCGCCCGGGCGTGAGCACACGGGTGTGAGCACGAGCGCATGTCGCGGCTCGCGGCGACACGCCGTGCAGGTGCGCCGTGCCGGGAGGGCCCTGCGGTACGTTCGTCGCACAGGGCCCCCGCGCACTCCCCGTGCTTCCCCGGGGTCCAGGTCAGCGTGAACAACGAAGTGGGAGAACAGCCATGGGAACCTGGCGCAACGCCATGGTCGCACTCGGCCTCGCCAACGAGGTCGACGACGAGTACTACGAGGACGAGCGGGACGCCCGCGACGAGGCCGCACAGCCCCGCCGCACCGAGCGCACCCCCGAGCCTGCCCCCGCCCGGGAGGCCCAGGTCACCCCGATCCGTCAGCGGTCCGTCGTGACCGTGGCGCCTTCCGTGGAGGAGTCGATGCACCGCATCACCACGATCCACCCGCGTTCCTACAACGACGCGAAGGCCATCGGCGAGTCCTTCCGCGACGGCGTCCCCGTCATCGTGAACCTCTCCGACATGCAGGACGGCGACGCGAAGCGCATGGTCGACTTCTCCGCCGGTCTCGTGTTCGGCCTGCGCGGCACCATCGAGCGCGTGACGTCCAAGGTCTTCCTGCTCTCCCCGGAGTTCGTGGAGGTCGACGGCGACACCACGCCCGACGAGGGCAGCTTCTACAACCAGAGCTGACCCTCGATGGCCGTGATCGCAGGAGTGCTGTACATCGCACTCCTGCTCTACATGATCGTGCTCGTGGCGCGCCTGGTCCTGGAATGGATCCAGGCGTACTCGCGCGACTTCCGGCCGACCGGCCTCGTGCTGGTGCTGTTCGAGGTGGTGTACACGCTGACCGACCCTCCCGTGAAGGGTCTTCGCCGCCTCATCCCGCCCATCCGGCTCGGGGCGGTCTCGCTGGACCTCAGCCTCATGATCGTGCTCCTCGTGGGCTGGATCCTGCTGGGAGTCCTGGGGCGCGTCGCGGTCTGACCGCGACGCCCTGCACGATCCGCTACTCTGTCCAGCAGCGCGCAAGCGCGTTCGGACCCAGACTGCAACGAGAAGGTGACCCATGGCTCTGATGCCCGATGACCTGCTGAACAAGCGGTTCACCCCGGTGCGGTTCTCCGAGGGCTACGACATGGACGAGGTGGACAACTTCCTCGACAATGACATCCTGCCGCGCCTGCAGGAGCTCATCGACGAGAACAGCCGGCTGACCAAGGAGCTCGAGGAGGCGCACAACCGCGTCGCCGAGCTCGAGTCCGCCCAGGCAGCCTCCACCGAGGTCCCGGCCGAGCAGGCCGAGGGGACCGCCGCCCCCGTCGCAGCCGTCGCGGAGACCCCCGAGGTCGACGAGACCGCCCCGCAGACGGTCGTGGACGAGGCCCCTTCGACCACCGAGACCGTCGCCGCCGAGCAGCCCGCTCCCGTGGTCGAGCAGTCCGCGGAGGCCCCGGCCGCCGAGACTCCCGCCGCCGCCCCGGCGCCGACCGACGCCGCGGGCATCATCGCCCTCGCGAACCGCCTGCACGACGAGTACGTCAAGAACGGTGAGGACGAGCGCGACCGCCTCATCGCCGAGGCCAACGACGAGCACAAGCGCATCGTCGGCGAGGCCGAGGAGAAGTCGGCGAGCACCCTCGCGGCGCTCGAGAAGACCAAGGCGGATCTGGAGAAGTCGATCGAGGGTCTGCGCACCTTCGAGCGCGACTACCGCAACCGCCTGCGGAACTACCTCGAGAACCAGCTCCGCGAGCTCGACACCGACGAGACGCAGGACAAGCAGGCGAACTTCGGCCTGTGAGCCAGCCCGCCTCCTCCTCGACGAGCGCCGGACCCGTGGGGTCCGGCGCTCGTCGCCGTGCGGGCCTCCCGCTGCCCGCGGTGCTCGCGATCGTCGTGCTGCTCGGCACCATGGTCCTCGTGCTCGACCAGGTCTCGAAGAACTGGGCCGTCGCGAACCTGCCGCTCCTGGAGCCGCAGCCGTTCCTCGGTGAGCTCCTCCAGCTGACGCTGCTGTACAACACCGGCGCCGCCTGGGGCATGGGCGCGGAGATCACCCCCGTGGTCACCGTCCTGCAGATGGGCATCGCCGCCGGCGTCGTGGTCTTCGCCGTGAAGGCGGTGCGCTCGCCCTGGTACGCGATCGCCCTCGCCCTGATCCTCGGCGGGGCCCTCGGCAACATCCACGACCGCCTGCTGCGCGAGCCCGGTCCCTTCCACGGCGGCGTCGTCGACTTCCTCGAGCTGCCCCACTGGCCCGTCTTCAACGTCGCCGACATGGGCGTGGTGGGCGGCGCGGTGCTCGTCGTGCTGCTCGGCGTCCTCGGCGTCGCGACCGACCCCGGCGCCACGGACCGCGAGGACCACACGACCGAGGCCCCCGCGCCCGAGGAGGGCGAGGCGTGAGCAGCGAGCGCACACTCATGGTCCCGGACGGTCTCGCCGGCGACCGCGTGGACGCGGGGCTCTCCCGGATGCTGGGGCTCTCCCGCACCCGCGCCGCGGATCTCATCGACGCCGGCCACGTGGAGATCGACGGCAGCGCCGTCGCCTCGCGCTCCGTGCGCCTCGAGCCCGGCATGATGCTCTTCGTGCACCTGCCGGACGAGGCGCCCGCCGTCGCGGTGCGCCCGCAGATCGCCCCCGGCATGAGCCTCGTCCACCAGGACGAGGACCTCGTCGTGGTCGACAAGCCGGTGGGCGTCGCCGCGCACCCGAGCGCCGGCTGGTCAGGCCCCACCGTGCTGGGGCACCTCGCCGCCGCCGGCGTCTCCATCCGCACGAGCGGCGACGCGGAGCGCCAGGGGATCGTCAGCCGCCTCGACGTGGGCACGAGCGGCCTCATGGTCGTCGCCCGCACCGAGCGCGCCTACACGACGCTCAAGGACGCCTTCCGGGCCCGTGAGGTCGGCAAGGTCTACCACGCGGTCTGCCAGGGCCGCCCGGATCGCGGCGCGGGCACGATCGAGGCGCCGATCGGGCGCTCCCCGCACCACGACTACAAGTTCGCGGTGCGCCAGGACGGCAAGCACTCGGTCACCCACTACTCGACGCTCGAGGAGCTCTCCGGCGCGACGCTGCTGCGGGTGAAGCTCGAGACCGGCCGCACGCACCAGATCCGCGTGCACATGGCCGCCCTGCACCACCCGCTCGTGGGGGACCCGCTCTACGGCGCCGATCCGACGCTCGCCGAGCGGGTGGGCCTGCGGCGGCAGTGGCTGCACGCCATGGAGCTGACCTTCGTGCACCCCGTCTCCCGGGAGCAGGTCACCTTCTCCTCGCAGTACCCGAGCGATCTCCAGCACGCGCTCGACGCCCTGCGCGACGCCTGAGCCGCCCGGCCGGATACGGTCGACCCATGAGCCCCGCGAGCGAGAACCCGCAGCGCCCCTCCCGCGACCGCGCCCTCGAGCGGGCGGCGTTCCCCTGGTCCCGGGTGGCCGGTGTGCTGGGCCTGGACCCTGAGGAGGCGGAGCTCGCGCTCCGCGACGAGGACCGCACGCGTGAGGCGGTGCTCGCCGCGAGCCGCGCCCACCTCGCCGCGGACGACGACCGCCGGGCGGGCCGCGTGCCGGACACCGCCATCGCCGCCCATCCGGACTTCCCGACCGGGATGGGCATGAGCCTCATCGGCGCCGGCGTGCTGTGGGAGGTCACGGACCTCGTGCCGCAGATCGCCCTGCGCGTCGCGAAGGACCATCACGAGGACGGCGACGAGGAGCTCGCCGCGAGCTTCGCGGCGATGGTGGCCGAGTTCGCCCGGCCCCCGGAGGACGACGCCGTCGCCTGGGCGGCGCAGTCGCTGCTCGTGGACGTGTTCACCCGCGCCGGCAGCCCCGACCGGGCGGACGCCCTCGCCCGGGACCTCGCCGCGCACGCCGTGCCCCTGGACCTGTGGCGGGACGACGACCCCGCCCTGCCGGACGACTCCATGGCCTGGCACGGCGGCGCCTTCGTCGAGGGCATGCCGCCCCGCCGCGACGGTCGCGCCCTCACCTTCGAGGAGGCCGCCGAGTACGTCGACTCCCTGCTCACGGACAGCCTGCGCGAGCGCGAGGCCGAGGGCGACGGCACCGGGGACGGCCCGGGCGAGCGCCCGGCCTGATCCCTGTCCCGGCCCGTCGGACGCCCCCCGGAGCCGCCGCCGAACGCCCCGCGGGCCCCGGGGATTCCCCTGCGCCCCGACCCGCCGGGGTGACCTCCGTGACCCCCGTCGCGCGGCACGTCGGGGCCGCGGGATGACTACGCTGGAGCGCATGGCTTCCGCGGGTAACGACGACTTCGTCCATCTCCACGTCCACACCGACTACTCCCTCCTGGACGGGGCGGCGAAGATCGACAAGCTCGTCGCCGAGGCCGCCCACCAGGGGCAGAGCGCGGTCGCGATCACCGACCACGGGTACCTCTTCGGCGCCTACGAGTTCTACCGCGCGGCGACGAACGCCGGGGTGAAGCCGATCATCGGCGTCGAGGCGTACGTGACGCCCGGGACCAGCCGGCACGACCGCACGCGCGTGCAGTGGGGGACCAAGGAGCAGCAGCTCGCCGGCGACGACGTCTCCGCGCGCGGCGCCTACACGCACATGACCCTGCTGTCGAGGTCGACCGAGGGCATGCACAACCTCTTCCGCCTGGGCTCCGCCGCCTCCCTCGACGGCCAGATGGGCAAGTGGCCGCGCATGGACCGCGAGATCCTCGCGAAGTACGCGCCGGGCCTCATCGCGACCTCCGGCTGCCCCTCCGGCGAGGTGCAGACCCGGCTCCGCCTGGGACAGGTCGACGAGGCCATCAAGGCCGCCGGCGAGTTCCAGGACATGTTCGGCAAGGAGAACTACTTCATCGAGCTCATGGACCACGGGCTCGACATCGAACGGCGGGTCACGAAGGGCCTGCTCGAGGTGTCGAGGGCCGTGGGTGCCCCGCTCGTCGCGACCAACGACCTCCACTACGTCACCGAGCAGGACGCGACCATCCAGGACGTGCTGCTGTGCATCAACTCCGGGTCCAAGCTCACCGACCCGGACCGCTTCAAGTTCGACGGCTCCGGCTACTTCCTGAAGTCCGCCCAGCAGATGCGCGAGCTGTTCCGCGAGTTCCCCGAGGCGTGCGACAACACGCTGCGGATCGCCGAGATGTGCGACGTCGCCTTCACGACGACCGCCGAGGGCGCGAACTACATGCCGCACTTCCCGACCCCCGGCGGCGAGGACGAGGACTCCTGGTTCGTCAAGCAGGTCCAGGACGGCCTCGAGTACCGCTACCCCGCCGGCATCCCCGACAACGTCCAGCAGCGCGCGGACTACGAGGTCGGGATCATCCTCCAGATGGGCTTCCCGGGCTACTTCCTCGTCGTCTCCGACTACATCAAGTGGGCCAAGGAGCAGGGGATCCGCGTGGGACCGGGCCGAGGCTCGGGCGCCGGCTCGATGGTCGCCTACGCCATGCGCATCACCGACCTCGACCCGATCGAGCACGGCCTGCTCTTCGAGCGGTTCCTCAACCCCGACCGCGTCTCCATGCCCGACTTCGACGTCGACTTCGATGATCGCCGCCGCGGCGAGGTCATCGACTACGTCGAGCAGAAGTACGGCGACGACAAGGTCGCCCAGGTCGTCACCTACGGCGTCATGAAGACGAAGAACTCCCTCAAGGACGCCGCCCGCGTCCTGGACTATCCCTTCGCCGTCGGCGACCGGATCACGAAGGCGCTGCCGCCGGCCGTGATGGGCAAGGACATCCCGATCAAGGGGATCTTCGACCCCGAGCACAAGCGCTATGCGGAGGCGACCGAGTTCCGCCGCCTCCACGACGAGGACCCGGACGTCCAGAAGGTCGTCGGGATCGCGAAGGGCGTCGAGGGCCTGACCCGCGGCTGGGGCGTCCACGCCTGCGCGGTCATCATGTCCAGCCACACCCTCACCGACATCATCCCGATGATGCGCCGCCCCTCCGACGGCCAGATCATCACCCAGTTCGAGTACCCGACCTGCGAGACGCTCGGCCTGCTGAAGATGGACTTCCTGGGCCTGCGCAACCTCACGGTGCTCTCCGACGCGGTGCAGAACATCGAGCGCAACGGCAAGGAGCCCGTCGACCTCGAGCAGCTGCCCTTCGACGACCCCGCCACCTACGACCTGCTCCAGCGCGGCGACACGCTCGGCGTGTTCCAGCTGGACGGCAGCGGGATGCGCACCCTGCTGCGGCAGATGAAGCCTGACAAGTTCGGCGACATCACCGCCGTCTCGGCGCTCTACCGCCCGGGCCCGATGGGCATGGGCTCGCACACGAACTATGCGCTGCGCAAGAACGGCCTGCAGCCGATCACGCCCATCCACCCGGAGCTCGAGGAGCCGCTCGCGGAGATCCTCGGCGAGACCTACGGCGTGCTCGTCTACCAGGAGCAGGTCATGCAGACCGCGCAGAAGGTCGCGGGCTACAGCCTCGGCGAGGCGGACATCCTCCGCCGCGCCATGGGCAAGAAGAAGAAGGCTGAGCTGGACAAGCAGTACGTCTCCTTCGAGGCCGGTATGAAGGAGCACGGCTACTCCGACGCCGCCGTCGCCGCGCTCTGGGAGACCCTGCTGCCCTTCGCGGACTACGCCTTCAACAAGTCCCACTCCGCCGCCTACGGCGTGGTCTCCTACTGGACCGGGTACCTCAAGGCGAACTACCCGACCGAGTACATGGCCGCGCTGCTCACCTCCACGCAGGAGAACCGCGACCGGCTCGGCCTGTACCTGGGCGACTGCCGCCACCGCGGGATCACGGTGCTGCCGCCCGACGTCAACGAGTCGGACCTGTACTTCTCCGCCGTCGGCGACGACATCCGCTTCGGCCTCTCCGCGATCCGCAACGTGGGCGCGAACGTCGTGGAGGAGATCATCAGGGCCCGAGAGGAGAAGGGCGCCTTCACCTCCTTCACCGACTTCCTCGACAAGGTGCCGCTCAGCGTCTGCAACAAGCGCACGATCGAGTCGCTCATCAAGGGCGGCGCCTTCGACTCGCTGGGCCACAACCGCCGCTCCCTCGTGCTCATCCACGAGGACGCCGTGGACTCCGTGGTCGACGTCAAGCGCAAGGAGGCCCAGGGCCAGTACGACCTCTTCGCGGACATGCTCGGCGGGGGCGGGGCCGACGACGGCATGGCCACCGGCTCCGCCGCGACCCTCACGATCCCCGAGCTGCCCGAGTGGGACCGCAAGGAGAAGCTCGCCTTCGAGCGGAACATGCTGGGCCTGTACGTCTCCGACCACCCGCTGTACGGCCTCGAGCACGTGATCGCGCAGAACTCCTCGATCGCGATCAGCGCCCTCGCGGACGACGGCGCCGTCGAGGACGGCACGATGGTCACGATCGCGGGGCTCATCACGACCCTGCAGCGCAAGACCACCAAGAAGGGCGACATGTGGGCGATCGCCACCGTCGAGGACCTCGAGGGCGCGATCGACTGCCTCATGTTCCCCTCGACGTACATGACCGTCGCCTCCGAGCTCGCCGAGGACCTCGTCGTGTCGATGAAGGGCCGGGTGGACACCTCCAAGGGCATGCCCGAGCTGCGCGTCATGGAGATGACGATCCCCGAGGTGGGCTCCGGCCCGGACGGCCCCGTCACGCTCGTCCTGCCGGCGATGCGCGCGACCTCGAAGGTCGCCGAGGGCATCCGCGGGGTGCTCGAGGACAACCCGGGCTCGAGCGAGGTGCACCTGCGGCTCCAGGAGCCGGGCCGCACGACGCTCATGCAGCTGGACAAGCGGCTCTCGGTGACGCCCTCGCCCGCGCTCTACGCCTCGCTGAAAGCGCTGCTGGGTCCCGGCTGCCTGATGTGACCAGGGCAGCGCCGTGCGCGTCGCGACCTTCAACATCCACCACGGTGCGGACGCCCGCGGTCGCCTCGACCTGACCCGCACGGCCGCGGCGATCGCCGCGACCGGTGCGGATCTCGTCGCCCTCCAGGAGGTCGACGTCCGCTTCGGCGTGCGCTCCCGGGACCAGGATCAGGCGTCGCTGCTGGGCGAGGCGCTCGGCATGCACGTGCGCTTCGGGCCCGCGATCGTGCGCGGGGAGGGCGACGGCTACGGGGTCGCCCTCCTGAGCCGTGCACCGATCGGGCAGGCGGTCATGCATGTGCTGCCCGGGGCGCCGGGTCCCCGGCCGCTGCGGGAGCCCCGCGGTGTGCTCGACGCGCGGGTGGAGGTGCCGGGGGCGGGGCCGGTGCGGGTGCTCGTCACCCATCTCGACCACGACCACCGGTCCCATCGAGACGTCCAGGTGCGGGAGATCCTGCGCCTCGTCGCGGAGGACGCGGGGCCCGTCGTGCTCCTGGGGGATCTCAACGCCGATCCCTCCGCCCCCGAGCTCGCGGGCCTGCGGCGGTGCGGCTTCCGCGACGCCGCGATCGAGGTGGCGCGGCAGCGCAGGTGGGGGACGGTCGCTCGCGCCCCGGACGGGACGCCTCCAGGCGGCGCCCCGTCGCGCGCAGCGCGGGTCCTGTCCCTCGCGCGCGCGGTGGTCCCGCACGGGCCCGTGCGGGCGACCTGGCCGGTGCGCCTGCCGGTGCGACGGCTCGACGCGATCTGGCTGCGCGGCCCCGTCCGGGCCCGGGAGCTGCGCGTGGTGAGGAGCACGGCCTCCGACCACCGCCTCATCGTCGCCCACCTCGACCTCGGCTGAGCCGCGCGGGGACCCGTGGGAGGCGGGGGTGACCTGCAGGAAGAACGGCCCCGGAGCGCGCCGGTGCGGGGCCCGTCGGCTTACGGTAGGACCATGAGCCTCGAGACCGATCTGCTGCCTGATGCCCTGCTGGCCACGATCCGCGAGCGTGCCGTCGTGCACGACCGGGAGAACACCTTCCCCGAGCAGGACCTCGCGGACCTCCGCGAGCGCGGCTACCTGCGCCTGCTCGTGCCGGAGGAGCTCGGCGGGCTCGGCGCGAGCCTGCTCGAGGCGACCCGCGTGCAGCGCCGGCTCGCGCAGGCCGCCCCGGCCACCGCCCTCGCCATGAACATGCACCTCGTCGTCACCGGCGCCGCGCTGCACGCCCACCGGCTGGGTGTCACCGCGGTGCGCACGGTGCTCGAGGAGGCCGCGGCGGGGGAGCTGCACGCCTTCGGGATCTCCGAGGCCGGCAACGAGGCGATGCTCTTCGACTCCTCGACCCATGCCGTGCCGGACGGCGAGGGCGGCTTCCGCCTCACCGGCACCAAGATCTTCACGTCCCTCGCCCCGGTCTGGGACCGGCTCGTGGTCCACGGGCGGATCGCCGAGACCTCGGAGAGCGACCCGCGGCTCGTGCTCGGCGTCCTCGAGCGCACGGACGCCGTCGAGGTGCTCGAGGACTGGGACACCCACGGCATGCGCGCCTCCCAGTCCCGCACGACGCGCCTGCACGAGGCGCCGCTGAGCGCCGACCGCGTGCTCACGCAGACCCCCGTCGGCCCCCACGGGGACCCCTTCGTCATGGGGATCTTCGGCGCCTTCGAGCTGCTGCTGGCCGCGGTGTACACGGGCCTCGCTGAGCGGGCCGTCGAGCTCGGCGCGGGGGTCGCGACGACCCGCCGCAGCGTGACCCGCGGGATCCTCCACGCCGACGACCCGGACGTGCGCCGGCGCCTCGCACGCGCGGCGATCGCCCTGGACGGCTCCGTGCTCCAGATCGAGAAGCTCGCCGCGGATCTCGACGCGCTCGGCACGGGGGAGCGGGGCGCGGGGACCACCGACCACGGGCCGCGCTGGTTCCTGCAGCTCTCCGGCGTGAAGTCCCGCTCCACCGAGGCCGCGATCGCTGCCGTGGACGAGGTGCTGCGCGCGAGCGGCGGCGCGCATTTCTTCCGCCGCAGCGAGCTCGAGCGGCTCTCCCGCGATGTGCGCGCGGGCATGTACCACCCCTCGGACGAGGAATCCGTGCAGTCCTCCTACGCCAAGGCGCTGCTGGGCGAGATCGGCGACGCGGAGCGACCGGGAGCCGATCGCTCCTGATCGGACGACCGGGAACACGGCGCGCCCCGGCACCTCGCAGGAGGGACCGGGGCGCGCCGTGCGGTGGGGAGGTCAGTCCTCCGCGGGGGCATCCTCCTCGGAGGGGGCCGGCCGGACCGCGGGAGCCGCTGCCGGTGCCGACGGGGCGGACGAGGCGGACACGGCAGGAGCCGGGGCGGAGGAGCTCTCCGCCTCGGCACGCACCGCACGGCCGCCCTCGGAGGCCCGCTGGAGGGTCTCGCCGAAGTCGATCCCGGTGGTGGAGCTGACCATGTCGAGCACCTGCGCGAGGCCCACGGAGATGTTCTGCCCGATCTTCGCCTCGCCGTCCGTGGAGAACACGGAGAGCTTGTCGATGTTCGAGTAGGGCTTCGCGAGCTCGCCGGCGACCGTCGGCAGCACCTCGAGCACCTGCGCGAGCACGGCGGCGTCGTTGAACTGCTTGTACGCCTCCGCGCGGGCGCGGGTGGTCTCCGCCTCCGCGTCGCCCTTGGCGCGGATGGATGCGCCCTCGGCCTCGCCCTGGGCGCGCAGGGAGTCGGCGCTCGCCTGACCCTCGAGGCGCACGGCCTCGGCGTCCTTCGAGCGGCGCTGCAGCTCGACCTCGGCCTCGGCGCGGCCGCGGGCCTCGATCGCGTGGGCCTCCGCGTCGGCGGAGACCTTGCGGGACTCGGCGCGGTTGCGCTCGTCGGTCAGCTGCGCCTCGGAGTCGGCGATGCGTGCGTACTTCTTGGAGTCCGCGTCCTGCTGCTCGGCATAGCGCTTGGCCTCGGCCGGCTTGTGGACCTCGGCGACGAGCTGCTTCTCGCGCAGGTCGTTGTTGCGGACCGCGATGAGCTCCTCCTGCTCGATGATCTTCTGCTGCTGGGCGGCGCGGGCGAGCGGGCCGGCGGCGTCGGCCACGGCCTGGCGGGCGTCCGTCTGCTCCTTGATCTCCGCCTGGCGCAGGTCGAAGGCCTGCTTGGACTCCGCCTCCTGCTGGAGGTTGAGGTTCTTCGCCTGCGTGGACTCACGGTTCGCGTCGGACTCGGCGATCGCGGCGCGCTTGGCGACGAGCGCGGCCTCGGGCCGGCCCCAGTCGCGGAGGTAGGAGCCGTCGTCCTCGACCGCGGAGATCTGGAAGGTGTCGATGACCAGACCCTGGTTGTTCATCGAGTGCTCGGCCTCGGCCTGCACCTGGCTCGCGAAGGAGGCGCGGTCGCGGATGATCTGCTCGACCGTCAGGGTGCCGACGACGGCGCGCAGGGTGCCGGAGAGGATCTCCTGGGTGTAGTGGTCGATCTGCTGCTGCTGATCGAGGAAGCGCTGCGAGGCCTTGCGGACGTCGTCCACGTTGCCGCCGACCTTCACCTGCGCGACGCCCCGCAGGCGCAGGAAGATGCCGTTCATCGAGTATCCCTCGACCTCGACGGGGATCTGGCGCGAGCTGAGGCTCAGCACGAAGGCGCGGTCGACGATGGGGCGCACGATCGCGCGGCCGCCGATGACGACGCGGGCGCCGCCGGACTCGAGGTCGATGTCCCCGGTGGGGGTGGCCTTCGCGCCGCGGCCGGTGATGATGAGCGCCTCGTTCGGTGCGGCGATGCGGTAGCTGCGCAGCAGCACGAGCAGCAGGATGAGCAGCACGACGATCGCGACGGCTGCGATGCCGATGATCGGCACCAATGCTTCCATGGGGTCCCCCTCCAGCGATGGCACAGCGCGGCCCCGGGCACGCACTGTCGGTCCCGGTGATCCTCCCAGGTGGGGGAGGCGAGTGGCGAGCGCTGTCCGAGGTCGGGACCCAGCCGTGACCCGGGTCCAGGATGCGGATGGCATGTCCCGGATGGTGAGACCCGGGCGTATCGTCGCGCAGGTGAGTACGACAAGCACCTCCTCCGCGCCGGCAGCGGCGCCCGCGAACACCCGAGGGCGGGTGATCGGGGCCTCGATGATCGGCACGACCATCGAGTTCTTCGACTTCTACGCCTACGCGACCGCCGCCTCGCTCGTGTTCCCGGCCCTGTTCTTCCCCAAGCAGGACACCACCACGCAGCTGCTGAGCTCTTTCGCGATCTTCGGCGTCGCCTTCTTCGCCCGGCCCATCGGCTCGATCATCTTCGGGCACTTCGGCGACCGGATCGGCCGCAAGAAGACCCTCGTCGCGAGCCTCCTCGTCATGGGCATCGCGACCTTCCTCATCGGCCTGCTGCCCTCCGCCTCGACGCCCGGCTTCGCCGTCGTCGCCCCGACGATCCTCGTGCTGCTGCGCTTCTGCCAGGGCATCGGCCTCGGCGGCGAGTGGTCCGGCGCCGCGCTGCTCGCGACCGAGAACGCCCCCGAGGGCAAGCGCGCCCTCTACGGCACCTTCCCCCAGCTGGGCGCCCCGATCGGGTTCATCCTCTCGAACGTGCTGTTCGTGATCCTCAGCCTCACCCTCGACGAAGCGCAGTTCGCCTCCTGGGGCTGGCGGATCCCGTTCCTGCTCTCCGCGGTGCTGGTCGTCGTGGGCCTCTGGGTGCGCCTGAAGCTCATGGAGACCCCGGCCTTCCAGAAGGTCCTCGACGAGCAGCGTGTGGCGACCGTGCCGCTCGCGCGCGTCTTCACGACCGCCTGGCGCCCGCTCATCGCGGCGACCCTCGCGATGGTCGCGACCTACGTCCTCTTCTACCTGATGACGGCCTTCCTCACCGTCGTCGGCACCACCCCGGCGGACGCCGCGGTGCCGGGCCTCGGCTACGAGCGGGCGGGCTTCCTCACCCGGCTCATCATCGGCGTCGTGTTCTTCGGGATCTTCACCCTGGTCTCCGGCCCGATGGCGGACCGCCTGGGCCGCCGCCGCCACCTCATCGGCGTGACGATCGGGATCGGCGTCTACGGCTTCCTCGTGCAGCCGCTGCTGCACGCGGGCGACGCCGGCGTCATGACCACCCTCATCATCGGCTTCTCGCTCATGGGCCTGACCTTCGGCCCCATGGCGTCCTTCCTGCCGGAGATGTTCAAGGCCGACGTCCGCTACACGGGCAGCGCCATCAGCTACAACATGGCCTCCGTGATCGGTGCGGCGCCCGCGCCGTACGCGCTCATCGCCCTGTGGGGCGCCGGGGACGGGAAGCTGTGGCTCGTGGGCGGCTACCTCACCCTCGCCGCGCTCATCACGCTGATCTCGATCACGATCGGCAAGGAGACCAAGGACGTCGACTTCCTCCAGTGAGGGCCCTGCGCCACCGACGCCGACGGGGCGCCGTCACCGGGATGCTCCCGGCGACGGCGCCCCGTCGTCATGCTGTGCTGTGCTGTGCTGTGCTGTGCTGTGCTGCGGTGCCGCCGTGAGCGCTCCGCTCAGGCGCGGTGCTCGCGGTAGTAGCGGATGAGCCCCGCGGTGGAGGCGTCCTCCGCGGCGATCGCGGACTCGTCACCCGCGACCGCGGGGGCGAGGCCCTTCGCGAGCTGCTTGCCGAGCTCCACGCCCCACTGGTCGAAGGAGTTGATGCCCCACACGGCGCCCTGGACGAAGGTGATGTGCTCGTACAGCGCGATGAGCTGGCCCAGCACGGACGGGGTCAGCGCGGGCGCCATGATCGAGGTCGTCGGGCGGTCGCCGGAGAACTCGCGGGCCGCGACGAGCGCACCCTCGGTGCCCTCCGCGCGGACCTCGTCGGCCGTCTTGCCGAAGGCGAGGGCCTTGGTCTGCGCGAAGAAGTTCGCGAGGAACAGCTCGTGCACGTCCTGCTCGCCGTCCTTGAGCGGGCGGGCCGGGGTCGCGAAGGCGATGAAGTCCGCCGGGATGATCCGGGTGCCCTGGTGGATCAGCTGGTAGAAGGCGTGCTGACCGTTGGTGCCGGGCTCGCCCCAGAAGACCTCGCCGGTCTCGGTGACGACGGTCGAGCCGTCCCAGCGCACCGACTTGCCGTTGGACTCCATCGTCAGCTGCTGGAGGTAGGCGGGGAAGCGGTGCAGGTACTGGGAGTAGGGGAGGACCGCGTGGGTCTCCGCCTCGAGGAAGTTCACGTTCCACACGTTCAGCAGGCCCATGAGCAGCGGCACGTTCTGCTCCGCCGGGGCGGTCGCGAAGTGCTCGTCCATCGCGTGGAAGCCGGCGAGCAGCTCCTCGAAGACCTCCGGGCCCAGCACCGTCGAGAGCACGGTGCCGATCGCGGAGTCCACGGAGTAGCGGCCGCCCACCCAGCTCCAGAACCCGAAGGCGTTCTCCGGGTCGATGCCGAACTCGGCGACCTTGTCGAGCGCCGTGGAGACGGCCACGAAGTGCTTCGCGACGGCCTCCTTCTCCTGCTCCGCGGTGAGGCCCTTCGCCCGGAGGCCGTCGAGCAGCCAGGTGCGCACGAGGCGCGCGTTGGTGATCGTCTCGAGGGTCGTGAAGGTCTTCGAGGCGACGATGACGAGAGTGGTCTCGGGGTCGAGGTCCGCGGTGGTCTCGTAGGCGTCCGTCGGGTCGATGTTCGAGATGAAGCGGGCGGTGAGGCCCTCCTGCGCGTAGGGCTTCAGCGCCTCGTAGACCATGACGGGGCCCAGGTCCGAGCCGCCGATGCCGATGTTCACGACCGTCTCGATGCGCTTGCCGGTGACGCCGGTCCACTCGCCGGAGCGGACCTTGGTCGCGAAGTCCGCGATGCGGCCCAGCACCTCGTGCACGTCGTGGTCGACGTCCTGGCCGTCGACCACGAGGGCGGGGGAGGCCCCGGCGGGGCGGCGCAGCGCGGTGTGCAGCACGGCGCGGTCCTCGGTGGTGTTGATGTGGGCGCCCGCGTACATCGCGTCGCGGCGCGCGAGCACGCCGGTCTGCTCGGCGAGCTGGAGGAGGAGGTCCACGGTCTCGGCGGTGACGAGGTTCTTGGAGAGGTCGACGTGGAGGTCGGCCGCGTCGTGGGTGAAGCGGACGGCACGCTGCGGGTCCTCGGCGAACCACTCGCGCAGGGAGCCGCTGATCTCGGCGTCGTGCGCCTCGAGCGCCTCCCACGCCGGGGTGGTGGTGGGATCGACCGGCGCGGTGGCGCCGCTGACAGGGGCATCAGGAGAAGTCATGGCCCCATTCTCCACCCGGAGCGCGCGGGCGGGTGTGCGCGTGCCCTGTGTTCCTGGGAACCGTCCTGGGGTATCCGAGACCGAAGCGTTACCGCCGGGTGGACAAAGGTTGACAACCCCTGGTGCACACTTGACGTCACGGCGCCCGGTGTAGTCGGCGCCACACACAGCACTCCCAGGAGATCCACATGGCCCTTTCGCGCCGCTCCATGATGCTCGGCACCGCTGCCACCGGCGTCGCCGCAGCCACGCTCGCCGCCTGCACCGGTGGCTCCTCCGGCGGTTCCGGCGGATCAGATGGCGGATCCGGCTCCGGTGAGATGATCTTTGCGAACACCACCGAGCCCGAGAACCCGCTCGTCCCGACGAACACCGGAGAGGTCGGCGGCGGTCGCGTCGTCACCTCGATCTTCGCCGGCCTCGTGTACTACACGGCGGACGGCAAGGCCGAGAACGACCTCGCGGAGTCGATCGAGTCCGACGACAACCAGCACTGGACGATCAAGATCAAGTCCGGCCTGAAGTTCTCCGACGACTCCGACCTCACCGCGCAGTCCTTCGTCGACGCCTGGAACTTCGGTGCGAACGCCGCGAACGCCCAGCTGGGCCAGTACTTCTTCGAGCCGATCGAGGGTTACGCGGATCTGTCCAAGGAGGACGTCGCCGCCGACGCGAAGCTCCCCGGGCTCGAGGTCGTCGACGACACCACGTTCACCGTGCAGCTCGTCTCCGCGCAGTCCGACTTCCCGAACCGCCTCGGCTACTCGGCCTACATGCCGCTCCCCGCGAGCGCCTTCGACGACATCGAGGCGTTCGGCGAGAAGCCGGTCTCGAACGGCCCCTACATGGTCGACTCCTGGACCCATGACAAGGAGATCGTCCTCGTCCCGAACCCGAACTACGACGGCCCGCGCAAGGCCAAGAACTCGGGCATCACCTTCGTGGTGTACGACAGCGACGAGACCATGTACAACGATCTCCTCGCGGACAACGTGGACGTCATCGACCAGATCCCCACGTCGCAGCTGCAGAACTTCGAGAGCGACCTCGGCGACCGCGCGGTCAACGATCCGGGCGCCGTCTTCCAGTCCTTCACCCTCCCGGGTTACGACTCGAACTTCGAGGGCGAGGCCGGTGCGCTGCGTCGCGAGGCGATCTCGCGCGCGATCGACCGCAAGAGCATCTGCGACAGCCTCTTCTTCGGCACCCGCACCCCGGCGACGGACTTCGTCGCGCCGGTGATCCCCGGTGGCGGTGCGACCGACATCGAGGGCGCTGACGTCCTCGAGTTCGACGAGGCCAAGGCCAAGGACCTGTGGGCGCAGGCGGAGGCGAAGAGCCCCTTCAAGGGACCGCTCACCCTCGCGTACAACGCGGACGGACCCCACGCCGACTGGGTCGAGGCTGTCTGCAACTCGCTCAAGAACACCCTCGGCATCGAGGCGAACCCGACCCCGTTCCCGGCCTTCGGCGAGATGCGTGAGCAGATCCGCGCGCGGAAGCTCATGGGCACCTGGCGCTCGGGCTGGCAGGCGGACTACCCGTCCATGTACAACTTCCTGGGCCCGCTCTACGGCTCCGGCGCGGCGGACGGCAACGGCTCGAACGACGGCGACTACAAGAACCCCGAGTTCGACCAGCTCCTCTCGGACGGTCTCGCCGCCGAGAGCGAGGACGAGGCCATCAAGATCTGGAAGCAGGCCGAGGCGCTGATCATGCGCGACCTGCCCGTCGTCCCGCTCTGGTACCAGAACACCTTCGGCGGCTACTCGTCGCTCGTGTCGAACGTCGAGTACGGCTGGGACACCGTCCCGCTGTACTACGAGATCACGAAGTGATCGCCGCTTCCCACGAGTGACCTGCTGAACCACCCGACAGCGGGAACCGGATCCCTCCGGTTCCCGCTGTCGCACGCCCGGGGGTCCTCGCGCCCCGCCCGACTTCGAAAGAGAACGACGTGATCTGGTACATCGTGCGGCGACTGCTGCAGATGATCCCCGTCTTCCTCGGCGCCACGCTCATCGTCTACCTGCTCGCGTTCGCCGCCTCCGGCGATCCGATCCTCACCCTCGCGGGGGACAAGCCGATCTCCCCGGCCGTCGAGCAGCAGCTGCGCGCCCAGTACAACCTGGACAAGCCCGTCATCATCCAGTGGCTCATCTACCTCGGCAACGTGGTGCGGCTGGACTTCGGCGTGGGCTTCAACGGCCGGCCGATCGCCGATCAGATCGCCGCCGCATTCCCGGTGACGATCCGTCTCGCGATCATCGCCGTGATCGTCGAGACGGTGTTCGGCGTCATCGCCGGAGTGATCTCCGGCCTGCGCAAGGGCAAGCTCATCGACACGACGCTCCTCATCCTCTCGCTGCTCGTGATCGCCGTCCCGACCTTCGTGCTCGGCTTCGTCGCCCAGTTCATCCTCGGTGTGAAGCTCGGCATCGCCCCGATCAACGTGGGTCGCGACCCCAGCTGGCAGAACCTGCTCGTCCCCGGGTTCGTGCTCGGAGCGGTCTCCTTCGCCTACGTCCTCCGGCTGACGCGCACCTCGATCGCAGAGACGGTCGGAGCGGATCACGTGCGGACGGCGACGGCCAAGGGCCTCTCCCGGGGCGGAGTCGTCACCAAGCACATCCTGCGCAACTCCCTGATCCCCGTGGTCACCTTCATCGGTGCGGACCTGGGCGCGCTGATGGGCGGTGCGATCGTCACCGAGAGCATCTTCAACATCCCCGGAGTCGGGACCCTGCTGTTCCGCTCCATCAATGCCGGCGAAGCCCCGATGATCGTGTCCCTCGTGACCCTGCTCGTGATCATCTTCCTGCTGTCCAACCTCATCGTGGACCTGCTCTACGCCGTGCTCGACCCGAGGATCCGCTATGCGAAGTGATAACCGCGCCCCTCAGCGCCCGAAGGCCCAGCACTGGGTCGCCCCGCTCGACGAGACCCCGCTGCAGGAGGTCGATGCTGCGGACACCTCATCGACGCCTCGCTCGCTCTGGGCCGAGGCCGTGCACAATCTGGTGCGCAACCCGGTGTTCATCATCTCCGCGCTGCTGATCCTGCTCGTGCTCTTCGTCGCCGCGTTCCCCGGCGTGTTCACGAGTCAGGACCCCACGTACGGCAACCTCTCCTCGGCCAACAAGCCTGCGAGCGCGGAGCACCCCTTCGGCACGACGAGGCAGGGCTACGACACGCTGGCCCGCACGGTGTGGGGAACCCGCACCTCGGTGATCATCGGCTTCTTCACGATGATCTGCTCGACGATCCTCGGTGGCGCGATCGGAGCCCTCGCCGGCTACGTCGGCGGCTGGATCGACGAGATCGTCTCCCGCATCACGGACATCTTCTTCGCCGTCCCGATGATCCTCGGGGCGATCGTCATCGCGACCCGACTCGGCGAGATGAACATGTGGACCGTCATCATGGTCCTGAGCATCTTCGGCTGGACCAACGTCGCCCGCATCATGCGCGGCGCGGTGATCTCGACGAAGAGCCAGGACTTCGTCACCGCGTCGACGGCGCTCGGCGCCGGGAGCCTCACGAACCTCCTGAAGCACGTGATCCCCAACGCGATCGCCCCCGTGATCGTCACGGCCACGGTCAACCTCGGCGTCTTCATCGTCGCGGAGGCGACCCTGTCGTTCCTGGGGGTCGGGCTCCCCACGTCGGCCGTCTCCTGGGGCGGCGACATCTCCCGTGCGAGGGATGCCCTGCGCAACCAGCCGATGATGCTGTTCTACCCCTCTGTGGCGCTCGCGACCACCGTGCTGAGCTTCATCATGCTCGGTGACGCCGTCCGCGACGCCCTGGACCCGAAGGCGAGGAAGCGATGAGCGCCGCACCTGACAGCGCCACGAAGCAGCCCCTGCTCGAGATCAGGGATCTCGAGATCACGTTCACGACCTCGACCGGGCCGGTCCGAGGTGTGCGCACCGCGAATCTCGAGGTGTACCCCGGGGAGACCGTCGCGATCGTCGGCGAGTCCGGCTCCGGCAAGTCGACGACCGCGATGAGCATCGCGCACCTGCTGCCCAAGAACGGGAGCATCACCCGCGGCCAGGTCCTCTTCGAGGGTCGCGACATCACGCATGTCTCGGAGAAGCAGATCCGGGCCCTGCGCGGCGACCAGCTGGGCCTGGTCCCGCAGGACCCGATGAGCAACCTCAACCCCATGTGGAAGGTGGGGTCGCAGATCACCGAGGCACTCGCCGCGAACGGCATCGCCAAGGGCGCCGCCGCGAAGCAGCGCGCCGTGGAGCTGCTCGAGGAGGCGGGCCTGCCGGACGCGAAGCGCCGCGCCGGCCAGTACCCCCACGAGTACTCCGGCGGCATGAAGCAGCGAGCGCTCATCGCCATGGGTCTCGCCGCCCGCCCCAAGCTGCTCATCGCCGACGAGCCGACCTCCGCGCTCGACGTCACGGTGCAGCAGCAGATCCTCGACCACCTCGACACCCTCACGGGCGAGCTGGGCGTCGCGGTGCTGCTGATCACCCACGACCTGGGGCTCGCCGCCGAGCGCGCCCAGCACCTCGTGGTGATGTACAAGGGGCAGGTCGTCGAGTCCGGTCCCGCGCTCGAGATCCTGCAGTCCCCGCAGCACCCTTACACCAAGCGCCTCATCGCGGCCGCGCCGAGCCTCGCCTCGCGGCGCTTGGTCTCCGCGACCGAGCGCGATGAGGTGCGTGAGCAGGCGCAGGAGCACGCCGTCGGTCAGTCCTCGGAGCAGGCGCGCGGTCCGATCATCGAGGCCCGCAACCTGACCAAGGTGTTCCCGATCCGCGGCAGCGTCCCGTGGCGCACCACGCCGTTCACCGCCGTGGACGACATCTCCTTCTCCCTCGAGCGCGGCACCACCACCGCGATCGTCGGCGAGTCCGGCTCGGGCAAGTCGACCGTCGCGCAGATGGTGCTGAAGCTCCTCCAGCCCACCTCGGGCCGGGTGCTCTTCGAGGGCAAGGACGTCACCACCTACAAGGGGTCCGCGCTGAAGACGCTGCGCCGCCGCGTGCAGCCGATCTTCCAGAACCCCTACGGGACGCTCGACCCGATGTACTCGATCTTCAGCACGATCGAGGAGCCGATGCGCCTGCACGGCATCGGCGACGCGAAGAGCCGCGAGGCGAAGGTCCGCGACCTGCTCGACAAGGTCGCGCTGCCGGCGGCGATGATGCGCCGCTTCCCCAACGAGCTCTCCGGCGGCCAGCGCCAGCGCGTGGCGATCGCCCGCGCCCTCGCGCTGGACCCCGAGGTCGTCGTGTGCGACGAGGCGGTCTCCGCCCTCGACGTGCTGGTCCAGGACCAGGTGCTGCACCTGCTCAACGATCTCCAGGCCGAGCTCGGGCTGTCCTACCTCTTCATCACCCACGACCTCGCCGTGGTCCGCCAGATCGCGGACCGCACCCTGGTCATGGAGAAGGGGAAGCTCGTGGAGCAGGGCTCGACCGACGAGGTCTTCCACTCCCCGCAGCAGGACTACACCCGGCGCCTGCTCGCCGCGATCCCCGGCGGCTCCATCCCGCTCGCGGGCGCGGAGACGATCGACGTCGAGGCGCCCGCCGGGCCGGCCGACGAGACCGTCACGGAGCACGGCGAGGGCCCGGAGGACATCATCGATCCCTTCTCCCAGGCCGGTCACGTCTGAGCCGTGAGCGCAGAGGGCGTCGAAGCTCTCATCCCTGACTCCTGAGGAATCCTGGGCCGGACCGTTAGAATCGGTCCGGCCCAGGAGCATGTCGTGCGGGGGACCCGCGACGTGAGCAGCTGGACCGTGCCCCGCACCTCCGTCAGAGACGAGCTCCCGCGCATGACCCTCCAGCACCGCAACGACCTGCGAAACGTCGCCATCGTCGCCCACGTCGACCACGGCAAGACCACCCTGGTCGACGCCATGCTCACCCAGGGCGGCGCCTTCGGCGACCACGACAAGCACGACGAGCGGGCGATGGACTCCGGCGAGCTCGAGCGCGAGAAGGGCATCACGATCCTCGCGAAGAACACCGCCATCCGCTACACCGGCCCCTCGGCCGAGGCGATCGGTGAGCCCGAGGGCATCATCATCAACGTCATCGACACCCCCGGCCACGCCGACTTCGGCGGCGAGGTCGAGCGCGGCCTGTCGATGGTGGACGGCGTCGTGCTCCTCGTCGACGCCTCCGAGGGCCCGCTCCCGCAGACCCGCTTCGTGCTCCGCAAGGCGCTCGCCGCGAAGCTCCCCGTGATCCTCGTGGTCAACAAGGTGGACCGCCCCGACGCCCGCATCGACGAGGTCGTCGGCGAGGCCACCGACCTCCTCCTCGGCCTCGCCGAGGACCTCTCCGACGAGGTCCCCGACCTCGACCTGGACGCGCTCCTGGACGTGCCCGTCGTCTACGCCTCCGGCAAGGCCGGCCGCGCGAGCCTCACGAAGCCTGCCGACGGCGAGCTGCCCGACTCCGAGAACGTCGAGCCGCTGTTCAAGACGATCCTCGAGTCGATCCCCGCCCCGAGCTACGACGACGAGATGCCGCTGCAGGCCCACGTCACCAACCTCGACGCCTCTCCGTTCCTGGGACGCCTCGCGCTGCTGCGCGTGAAGAACGGCGAGCTCACCAAGGGCCAGCAGGTCGCCTGGTGCACCCAGCACGGGACCACCAAGACCGTGAAGATCACCGAGCTGCTCGAGACCAAGGGCCTCGCCCGTGAGCAGATGACCCGCACCGCCCGCCCCGGTGACATCGTCGCCGTCGCCGGCATCCCCGAGATCATGATCGGCGAGACCCTCGCCGACGTCGAGGACCCGCAGCCCCTGCCGCTGATCACGGTCGACGAGCCGGCGATCTCCATGACCATCGGCATCAACACCTCCCCGCTCGCCGGCAAGAACGGCAAGGGCCACAAGCTCACCGCCCGCCAGGTGAAGGACCGCCTGGACCAGGAGCTCGTGGGCAACGTGTCCCTGCGCGTGGTCCCCACGGACCGCCCGGACTCCTGGGAGGTCCAGGGCCGCGGCGAGCTCGCGCTCGCGATCCTCGTCGAGCAGATGCGCCGTGAAGGCTTCGAGCTCACCGTCGGCAAGCCGACCGTGCTGACCCGTGAGATCGACGGCAAGACCCACGAGCCCGTCGAGCGGATGACGATCGACGTCCCCGACGAGTTCCTCGGCACCGTCACGCAGCTCATGGCGAGCCGCAAGGGCCGCATGGAGACCATGAGCAACCATGGCTCCGGCTGGGTGCGCATGGAGTTCGTGGTGCCCTCGCGCGGCCTCATCGGCTTCCGCACCCGCTTCATGACGGAGACCCGCGGCAACGGCATCGCCTCCTCCTACGCGGACGGCTACGAGCCGTGGATGGGCGCGATCGAGTTCCGGGCCACCGGCTCGCTCGTCGCGGACCGCCCGGGCGTCGTGACCCCCTACGCGATGATCAACCTCCAGGAGCGCGGCTCCTTCTTCGTGGAGCCCACGAGCGAGGTCTACGAGGGCCAGGTCGTCGGCGAGAACTCCCGCAACGAGGACATGGACGTCAACATCACGAAGGAGAAGAAGCTGACGAACATGCGCGCCGCCAGCGCCGACTCCTTCGAGAACCTCGTGCCGCCGCGCAAGCTCACGCTCGAGGAGTCCCTCGAGTTCACGGGCGAGGACGAGTGTGTCGAGGTCACCCCGGAGATCGTGCGGATCCGCAAGGTGATCCTCAACGCCGGGGAGCGGGCCCGCTCCCGTTCGCGCGCGAAGAAGTGAACATCCGGCGCACCGTCGGGCACGCGGCCTTCGCCGTGCTGCCCACGGTGCTGTCGGTGCTCGTCCTGGTCACCGTGCACCGCCTGACGCTGGACCTGCTCGGGATCACGATCCCGGCCGGCCTGCTGCTGTGCACGGTCTACCAGGTGATGACCTGCGCGTTCCTCTGGGCGGTCACCGGGTCCCGGCTGCCGCTCGCGGTCTCCGGGGCGCTGTGGGGCATCCTCGCCACGCCGTTCCTCGGCAACGGGGCCGGCGGGGGAGTGCTCCTGCCCGGGGTGATCGGTGACCAGGCGCAGTACTCCGGCTGGATCGTGCAGGGCCTCGGCATGGGGATCCCGTTCCTCGCGGCGGGTCTGCTGAGCCTCCCCGCGGTGCGTCGCCTCGAGCAGGCGCGCACCCGTGCCCGGGAGGCGCGTGCCCGCGCGGAGGAGGGGCAGCGGTCGTGAGCACGGACGCGGCGGATCGCGACTGGGCCACGCTGCCCAACGCCGTGACCCTGCTGCGGCTCGTCCTGCTCGCCCCCGTGTGCGTGCTGCTCGCGCGCGGCCCGGACACCCTCGCCGTGGTCCTGCTGCTGGTGTGGGCGAGCACCGACTGGGTCGACGGCCTGCTCGCCCGCACGCTCGGGCAGACCAGTCGGGTGGGGGAGATCATCGACCCGATCGCGGACCGGATTGGGCTGGTCGCGATCGTGCTGACCCTCGCCCTCGCCGGGCTGCTCCCGTGGGCGGCGCTCGTCGTGATCCTGCTCGTCGACCTCGCCGTCACCGCGCTCGCCTCGGGCGCCGCGCTCGGAGGCCGGATCCGCGTCTCCTGGCTCGGGAAGATCCGCACGGCGCTGCTCATGACCTCCGTGTTCCTGCTGGCCGCGGCCGCCGCCTGGGCCCCGGGTCTCGTGGGCGCCGTGCAGGTGCTGCTGTGGGTCGGCGTCGCGGTGCACGTGGTGAGCGGGGCCGGCTACGTGCTCAGCGCCCGGAGCTCCCGTCACGGCGCTCCGGCGGAGGCGGGACCTCCTTCGCGGCGATGACCAGGGGGCGCGGTACCCGCATCTCGCCGCGCCGGGTCATGACGGTCACCGCGCGCTCGTCCGTCGCGGTGATCGTGCCGAGCGCGTCGCTCATCCGCTCGCCGCAGGGAGCGGTCGCCGGATCGATCGCGTGGCGAAGTGTGACACGCCGTCCCACCTCGAGGAACGGTGCCCATCCGGGGCGGGTCTCGCTGGTCATCCCCCGAACATAGCGCCCGCCGCTCGGCGGCCGCGGTGTTCGACGGATCACGTCTGCGCGGCATCCGGCGGTCGGGGCTCCGCCGCCCGCCCCGTCGGTGCGATGATGGTGCGGTCACCCCGTGGAAGGAAGCCGCCCTCATGACGTACGTCATCGCCCTGCCCTGCGTCGACGTCAAGGACCGTGCCTGCGTGGACGAGTGCCCCGTGGACTGCATCTACGAGGGGTCCCGCTCGCTGTACATCCAGCCCGACGAATGCGTGGACTGCGGCGCCTGCGAGCCCGTGTGCCCCGTCGAGGCGATCTACTACGAGGACGACCTCCCCGACCAGTGGGCGGAGTTCTACAAGGCCAACGTCGAGTTCTTCGACGAGCTCGGCGCCCCCGGCGGCGCCGCCAAGATGGGCGTGATCGACAAGGACCACGCGATCATCGAGGCGCTCCCGCCGCAGTCCGGCGCCGACGACTGATGCACTCCCCGCGTCGCCCCCTCGCCGCCCGCCTCCCCGCCTTCCCGTGGGACGCGATCGCCGGGGCCAAGGAGCGCGCCGCCGCCCACGAGGACGGCCTCGTCGACCTCTCGGTGGGCACGCCCGTGGACCCGACCCCCGCCTCCGTGCAGCAGGCGCTCGCCGCCGCCGCGGACAGCCACGGCTACCCGACGACCGTCGGCACCCCCGCGCTGCGCGCGGCGCTCGTGGACTTCGTCCGCCGGCACCGCGGCGCCCCCGGGACGATCGACGTGGACGGCGTGCTGCCCACCGTCGGCTCCAAGGAGCTCGTCGCGCACCTGCCCTTCCAGCTGGGCATCGGGCCGGAGGAGATCGTCGCCTTCCCCGCGATCGCCTACCCCACCTATGACATGGGCGCCCGGTTCGTGGGAGCGCAGTCCCTGCCGCTGGACCTCGTCACCCTCGCCGAGCACGGCGACGCCGCGCTGCCGGACCCGGCCGCCGTGTCGCGGATCCGGCTGCTGTGGCTGAACTCGCCCTCGAACCCCACGGGCGACGTGCTGACGGTCCCGCAGATGGCCGCGCTCGTCACCTGGGCCCGGGAGCGGGGGATCGTTGTCGCCTCCGACGAGTGCTACGCCCTGCTGCCGTGGACCGTCGACGAGGTCCCCTCCGTGCTGGACCCGCGGGTCAACGGCGGCTCGCTCGACGGCGTGCTGTGCGTCTACTCGCTGTCCAAGCAGTCCAACCTCGCCGGCTACCGCGCGGCCTTCGTCGCCGGCGACCCCGCCCTCGTGGGGGAGCTGCTGGCGATCCGCAAGCAGGCCGGGATGATGATCCCCGGGCCCGTGCAGGCGGCGATGGCCACGGCGCTCGGCGACGACGACGCGGTGGCGGCCCAGCGTGAGATCTACCGCGCACGCCGCGCGATCCTCGCCCCGGCCCTGCGCGCCGCGGGCGGCGAGATCAGCGGCTCCCAGGCCGGGCTCTACCTGTGGACCTCCTTCGGGGAGGACGCGATGGTCACGGTCGAGCGACTGGCAGGTGCCGGTGTGCTGGTCGCTCCGGGGATGTTCTATGGTGAGGGGGGCGGCTCCACCGTGCGCGTCGCGCTCACCGCGACGGACGAGCGGATCGCCGCCGCCGCCGGGCGCCTCGAGCACCTCGAGCGCCCCTGAAGGATCCGACAACGCACAACGGAGAGCCCATGGATCACGCGACGCCGACCTCACGCCTCGCCTACGGCGACCACACCCTCGACCTCCCCGTCGTCGACGCCGTCGAGGGGAACCCGGGCATCGCGATCGGTCCGCTGCGCAAGGAGACGGGGGCGGTCACCTTCGACCCCGGCTTCATGAACACCGCCAACACCACCTCGGCGATCACCTACATCGACGGCGACGAGGGCGTGCTGCGCTACCGCGGCTACCCGATCGAGCAGCTCGCGGAGAAGTCGACCTTCCTCGAGGTCGCCTACCTGCTCATCAACGGCGAGCTGCCCACGCAGGGACAGCTGGAGAACTGGACCACGCAGGTGGAGCACCGCTCCATGCTCGACGAGCGCTTCAAGCGCATGTTCGAGGCGTACCCGCGTGACGCGCACCCGATGGCCGTGCTGCAGGCCGGCGTCTCCGCGCTGTCCACCTTCTACCAGGACTCGCTGGACCCGTTCGACGAGGAGCAGGTGCGCCTGTCCTCGGTGCGGCTGCTCGCGAAGGTGCCGACCATGGCCGCCTACGCGCACCGCATCGCGCAGGGCCACGCGCTGCTCTACCCGGACAACCGGCTCTCGCTGATCGAGAACTTCCTCCGCCTGACCTTCGGCTTCCCGGTCCAGGAGTACGTCGCGGACCCGGTCATCGCGCGGGCGATGGAGCAGCTGCTGATCCTCCACGCCGACCACGAGCAGAACTGCTCGACCTCGGCCGTGCGCCTCGTCGGCTCCGCGCAGGCGAACCTGTTCACCTCGATCTCCGCGGGCATCGGCGCGCTCTCCGGCCCCGCCCACGGCGGCGCGAACGCCGCGGTGATGGAGATGCTCGACACCATCAGCGCCGAGGGCATGGACCCCAAGGTGTTCATGGAGAAGGTGAAGAAGCGCGAGGACGGCATCCGCCTCATGGGCTTCGGTCACCGCGTCTACAAGAACTACGACCCGCGCGCGAAGTTCGTGAAGACCATCGCGGACGACGTCCTCGAGCGCCTCGGCGTGCAGGACGAGCGTCTCGAGCTCGCCATGAAGCTCGAGGAGATCGCCCTCAAGGACGACTACTTCATCGAGCGCAAGCTCTACCCGAACGTCGACTTCTACACGGGCATCATCTACAAGGCGATCGGCTTCCCGACCGAGATGTTCACCGTGCTCTTCGCGATCGGCCGCCTGCCCGGCTGGATCGCCCAGTGGCAGGAGATGGTGCACGACCCGGACACGAAGATCGGCCGCCCGCGCCAGATCTACACCGGTGAGCCGCGCCGCGAGTACGTCGACATGGCCGCCCGCACCGGCACCACCGAGCTGCGCCTCGAGCAGCTCCACGAGGAGCTCGCCGCGCAGCACCGCGAGCACCAGGAGAAGCTCGCCAAGGAGCGCCGCTTCGACCACTGAGGCCGGGTGGGCGGCGGCATCGCACCGCGCCCGCTGAGCGCCCATGCGAGAGGGGCCGGGGACGCACGTCCCCGGCCCCTCTCGCGTTGCCGGTTCGTGAGGTTCCGGCGTCACGGCTCAGCAGGACGACGGCGCCGTCGGCCATGACCCGCACGTCGATCTCGACGGGGCTCCTGCGGGTCCTGTCATGTAGCTCCTTCAGCCTCCGGAGACCAGGATGACGACGCGGCCGTCGGCGGCGTCCTCGGCGGAGCCCCAGGTGGTCGCGTCCTCGCCGCGGGCGGAGCGGTCCCAGACCCGCCCGGCGTGCTCGACCTGGACGACGGAGTCCTCCGCCGCGCGGGCCACGGCCCAGTTGGCGACGGCCCAGCCGAGGGCCTCGTCGTCCCCGGTGTCGACGACGAGGGCGGTCGCCCCCGCGCCGTCGGGCGTCCCTGCGCTCACGGAGGATGCGGATTCGAGGGTGGTGCGGAGCGAGCCGGCCTCGGTGAGCCGCGGGAACTGGCGGGCGAGCTCGGAGCGCACGCCGTCCGGGGAGACGGTGCCGGTCGCCGCGTCGAGGGTGCACACGAGGTTCGCCTGGGAGCGGCCGGTGAGGGCGGAGGCGTAGATCCGTCCCTCGGTCTCGTGGTCGCGGTAGGCCTCGGGGTGCCCGCTGCGCTGCACCTTCTGGGCGACGTCGTTGATGTCGCCGCTCTCGTAGTTCGCGACCTTCTCGAGCGCGTCGTAGAAGGCGTTCGTGGAGTGGATCGGGTCGAGGATCTCCGCCTCGGTGCCCCATCCCTGGGAGGGACGCTGCTGGAAGAGCCCCAGCGAGTCCCGGTCGCCGTGCTCGATGTTCCGCAGCTGCGACTCCTGGTAGGCGGTCGCGAGGGCGATCGACGCGGCACGCGGCGGCATGCCGCGGTCCACGGCGATAGCGCTGATCAGGGCCGCGTTGGCGACCCTCTCGGTGGAGTAGCGGTGGCTCGTGCCGAGGCCCGTGGCGACGCAGCTGCCCGCATGCGCGGGGGAGCCGTAGCGCTGCAGCGCGACGTAGGACCCGCCGGCGATGCCGCCGAACAGCAGCAGCATCACCAGCGGGACCACGAGGCCGCGCCACGGCGAGCGGCGCGGGGAGCGGCCTCGTGCCATGTCAGTTCGCGTGCAGGGCGGCGTTGAGGGAGACCGTCTGCCCGGCGCGGGCGACGGCCTCGACGGCGCCGGTGAGGGAGTTGCGGCGGAAGAGCAGGTTGCTCACGCCGGAGAGCTCGCGCGCCTTGACCACGTGCGGGGCGTCCGCGTCCTTCTCGCCGACGAGCGTGACCTTGGTGCCGGCGGTGATGTAGAGGCCCGCCTCGACGACGCAGTCGTCTCCGAGCGCGATGCCCACGCCGGCCTCCGCGCCCACGAGCGACCGCCTGCCGATGCGCACGCGTTCGGTGCCGCCGCCGGAGAGGGTGCCCATCGTGGAGGCGCCGCCGCCCACGTCGGAGCCGTCCTCGACGATGACGCCCTGGGAGATGCGGCCCTCGACCATGGAGGTGCCGAGGGTGCCCGCGTTGAAGTTCACGAAGCCCTCGTGCATGACGGTGGTGCCGTCCGCGAGGTGCGCGCCGAGGCGCACGCGGTCCGCGTCGCCGATCCGCACGCCCGAGGGGAGCACGTAGTCGACCATGCGCGGGAACTTGTCGACGCTGAGCACGGTGGGGGTGCGGCCCGCGGCGCGCAGGCGCAGGCGGGTCTCCTCGAAGCCGGCGACGGCGCAGGGGCCCTCGGTGGTCCACACGACGTTGGTCAGCGCGCCGAAGAGACCGTCGAGGTTCTGGGCGTTGGGCTGGACGAGCCGGTGCGAGAGCAGGTGGAGGCGCAGGTAGGCGTCGGAGGCGTCCGCGGGCGCGGCGGCCAGCTCGATCGCGCGGACCACGACCTCCTGGGTCGTGCCGCGCACGCCGTCCACGGCGGCGGCCGCGGCGAGCTGCGCGTGCAGCGGCTCCGCGGTGGGATCGGCGGGCGCCTCGCCCAGCTGCGGGGCGGGGTACCAGGTGTCGAGGGTGGAGCCGTCGGCGGCGAGGGTCGCGAGGCCGATGCCCCAGGCGTGGGTGGCGGGCTCGGGCGTCGTCGTGGAAGTCATGGCGGTGATTCTACGGAGCGACCTCCCCCGCGGGCTGTGAGGTCTGCAGGGCGGTGATGATCGTCGCGGTCCGGATCCGTCGAGCCGGGGACAGGGCACCCGGATGCCGGCCACGCCCCGCGTGCCCCCTGCGCCGATACGAGGCGGTGCGGGTGTCGCAGGAGCAGAATGGCCGCACCATGACTGCAGACTCCACCCCCGCACCCGCCGTCCCTGCCGCCGGGCAGCCGGCCCTGCGCCGCGAGATCGGCTTCGGCCAGCTCGTCGCCTACGGCCTCGTCTTCATCGGCCCCGCCGCGGCGGTGGGGGTCTTCGGGACCCTCGACGCCCACTCCGGCGGCGTCGTCCCGATCGTCTACCTCGTCGCGACGCTCGCCATGGCGCTGACCGCCTCGAGCTACGTCGTCATGTCCCGCGCCGTGCCGCGGGCAGGATCCGTCTTCGCCTACGCGAGCGAGGGGATCGGCCCGCGCGTGGGGCACATGGCGGGTTGGATGATGCTGCTGGACTACCTGCTCATCCCCTCCGTCGCGTATCTCTTCTCGGGGATCGCGCTGAACTCGCTGATCCCCGCGGTGCCGATCTGGGTGTTCGTGCTCGCGGCCGTCGTCCTCACGACCGCGCTGAACCTCTCCGGCGTCAAGGTCACCGCCCGCGTCTCGATGGCCGTCGTGATCGTCGAGGTGGTCGTGCTGCTCATCGTCCTCGCCGCCGCGGCCGGGGTGCTCGCCACCACCGGGCCCGTGCGCGGCTGGCTCGAGCCGTTCACGGGCGGCGCGGCCGGGATCTCCGTCGCCGCGGTGCTCGGCGCCGTCTCGATCGCGGTGCTGTCCTTCCTGGGCTTCGACGCGCTCGCGACCTTCGCGGAGGAGACCCGCGGGGACTCCCGGGCGATCGGCCGCGCGACCCTCGTGTGCCTCGTGATCATCGGCGTGCTGTTCATGGCGCAGACCTACGTGGGCGCCCTGCTCAGCCCCACGAGCGCCGAGGAGCTCGCGGCGCATCCCGAGCTGCAGGGCGACGCCTACTACGCGATGGTCGACTCCGCGCTCGGCTCCACGCTCCACGGCGCGCTCGCCGTCGCGAAGGCCGTGGGCGCCGCGTTCTCCGCCCTCGTGGGGCAGGCCGCCGCCTCCCGCGTGCTCATGGACATGGGCCGCTCCGGCTCGCTCCCGAAGGGCCTCGCGCGGGTCTCGCCGCGCACCGGCGCGCCGCTCGTGGGGACGCTCGTCGCCGCGGGCGGCAACGTCGCCGTCGCCCTGTGGGCGGCGACCCGGGCCGACGGCCTCGACCACGTCGTCTCCGTTGTCGACGTCGGCGCGCTCACCGGCTTCGTGGTCCTCCACGTCTCGGTGATCGGCTACTTCGCGGTGCGGCGCCGCGGCGGGGGAGTGGACCCGCTGCGCCACCTCGTGATCCCCGTGCTCGGGGCGCTCGTGCTGCTCGCCGTGGTCGTGAGCGCCTCCGTGATCGCGCTGATCGTCGGCGGCCTGTGGGCGGTGATCGGGCTCGTGATCCTGCTCGTGCGGGGCGTCGGCCGCCGACCGGAGCCCGCCTGAGCGGGTCCGTTCAGACCGCCTCGTCCCCTCCCGGCTCCCGGGCGGCGGGATCCTCGTCGAACCAGCCCTCGGCCCGCCACTCGATCGCCTGGCCCCGGCGCAGCAGCAGCTCGGTGCGCCGGGAGCGGAGGGCGCCGAGGGCGACCACCACGACCAGGCCCACCGCCCCCGCGACGAGCAGGGTGAGCGTCGGCGCGAGGCCCAGCAGGCCCTTGCGCAGCAGCAGGTCCACGAGCAGCAGCGCGGCGCCCACGAACACCGAGAGTACCGAGGCGACCAGGAGCGCGCCGAGTCCCAGCGAGATCGCGAGCTCCGTCGGGGCGGAGGCGCGCTGCAGGGGGTGGCGCACGGGCACGCCCCGACCCAGCTGCCCGGGCCGGGCGACCGCCCAGTCGAGCATCGCCCTCGAGCGGCGGTGCACGGCGAGCGAGGCCGCGACCGCCGCGACCACGAGCGCGAGGACCGCGCCCGCGAGCAGCGGACCGACCCGCACGGCGAGCTCCGCGGGCGGGGCCGGGCCCCGCAGGGTCGTCACCGCCGCGAGCACCACGAGCAGCAGCAGGGCGGTGACGGCCACACCCTCGAGGACCCGCAGGCCCGTCTGCCGCGCGGCGTCCTCCGCTTGCGCGGCCGAGCCGATCTCGTCGCCGACGGGCTCCGCGCCTTCCTCGAGCACCACCCGCCGCTCCTCGGCGAGCCGGGACACGAACGCGTCGAGGTCGCCGACGGCCCGCAGGCTCGGGGCGTACCGCTCGCGCTGCCCGGGGGAGAGCCAGGCGGCGAGCACGGTCGCGTCCGCAGCCGCGCGGTCCCGCGGCTGGGCGTCCGAGGCCGCCTCCGCGCGCAGCCGCGCCGTCTGCCGGCGCATCGCCGCGCCCAGCTCCGGCCCGCCGGCCGCGTGCCGGAGGTGCCGGGCCGATCCCGTCGGCCCCGTCGGATGCGTCGACCCCGCCGTCCCGCTCATGCGTCACATCGTCGCAGACCATCCGCCGATCCGCGCGATACTGGGCGGATGACCGCGAGCTCCGATTCCCCCGCCCCTCTCCGGACGGTGGCCGTCGTCGGCGCCGGGCCCCGGGGCACGGCGATCGTCGAGCGCCTCGTCGCCGCCTCGACGCTGCCCGACTGGCAGGGCCGCCTCACCGTCCACCTCATCGACCCGTACGTGGGCCTCGGCGGGGCGGTGTGGCGCCACGACCAGTCCGAGGTGCTCCTGATGAACACCGCGACCTGCCAGACCACGATGTACCCGGATCCTTCCTGCCACCCGCGGCTGCCCGTGACGCGCAGCGAGACGCTCGCCGACCACCTCGCCGGCGAGGGCCTCGCCCCCGCGGACATCGCCTCCCGCGCCGCGCACGGCCGCTACCTCGCCCACGTGCTCGACACCGCCCAGGCCGACGCCGACCCCGCCCGGCTGCGGATCGTGCGCCACACGGCGGAGGTCGTCGACGTGACCGGTGCGCCCGACGGCCCCCAGCGGGTGCGCCTCGACGACGGTCGCGTGCTCGCCGCCGACGCCGTCGCCCTCCCGCTCGGCCACCTCTCCACGGCGCTCGGCCCCCGCTCCCAGCAGTACGCCGACGCCGCCGACCGCCACGGCCTCGTGCACGTGGGCCCCGCGAACCCGCTCGAGGTGGACTACCGGCGGCTGCTGGGCCGCGAGGCGATCGCCGTGGCCGGCATGGGCCTGAACTTCTACGACATGATCGGCATGCTCACCGAGACCGCGGGCGGCCGCTTCGTGCCCGACCCGGACTCCGCGGCGGGGCTCCGGTACGAGCGCGGAGGCGGCGAGCCGCTGCTCGTCGTCGGCTCCCGCTCCGGCATGGTCTACCGGCCCAAGCCCGACCTCCGCCCCGCGCTGCCCGAGCCGTACACCCCGCAGGTGCTCACCTCCGAGCGTGTCCTCGAGCTCGCCGTCCGCAGCGCCGGCGTGGACCACGAGCGGGACGTCATGCCGCTCATCCTCGCCGAGCTGCGCCGCGCCCTCCAGGGCATCGGGGAGGACGAGCTCGCGACCGACGAGGCCCTCATCCACCTGCTGTTCCCCTTCGGCCGCCGCGGCGGGGTCACCGACGACGCGCACCGACGCACCCGGGAGGCGCTCCGCGAGGCGCTCGCCGCGGCCGCCGGCCCCGACCCCGTCTGGCTGCTCGTCTTCCGCGTGCTCGTCGCGATGCGGGTGCAGGTCAACCGGCTCATCGACCTCGGCGCCTATACGACCGAGAGCCTGCGCCGCGACATCGACGGGCACCTGCGCAACGCCTTCGCCTCCTGGGCCTCCGGCCCGCCCGTGCTGCGCGTGCGCCAGCTCGTCGCCCTCGAGGAGGCCGGGCTCGTACGCTTCCTCGGTCCGCGCATGCACGTCGACATCGACGAGGAGGCCGGGCGCTTCGCGGTGCGCGGCGGCGAGAACCCGCCCGTGCTGTGCGACGGCGTGTTCGAGGCGCACCTGCCGCCCGTGGACCTGCCCGCCTACCGCAGCCCGCTGCTCGGCGCCTGGCGCGAGCGGGGCGAGGTGCGCAAGGACTCCTGGGCCTCGCGCGGCAGCGGCACCCGCGTGCTCACCGGCTCGATCGAGGTGGACGGCCTGTACTGCCCGATCGCGGTGGACGGCACCGTCCACGAGCGGCGCCTGCTCACCGGGGTCCCCGTCTCCACCGCGCAGCCGGGATCCGCGATCACGGCCGAGCCCGGCACCTCCCCGCAGCTGCTGCAGCACGCCGAGGCGGTCGCCCTGCGCCTCGCCGCGCACGGCGGCGCGCTCGAGGAGCCGCTCGTGGCACGATGACGGGCATGCCCGTCACCCCCGCCGCTCCCGCCCCCGTCCTCGACCCCTTCGCCGACATCGTCGACCTCACGGCCGCGATCGTCGACGTCCCCAGCGTCTCCGGCGACGAGAGGGCCCTCGCCGACGCCGTCGAGCAGGCGCTGCGCACGCACGCCCCGCACCTCGAGGTGATCCGCGACGGCGACACGGTCATCGCCCGCACCGACCGGGGCCTCGACCGCCGGGTGCTGCTCGCCGGCCACCTCGACACCGTCCCGATCGCCGACAACCTCCCCTCCCACCGACGGGAGCGGGACGGACGCGAGGAGCTCGTGGGCCGCGGCAGCTGCGACATGAAGGGCGGGGTCGCCGTGCTGCTCGCCCTCGCCGTGCGCGCCGACGCCGCCCCCGTCGACCTCACCTGGGTCTTCTACGACCACGAGGAGGTCGCCGCGGCGGACAACTCCCTCACCCGCCTCGCCGCCGAGCGCCCCGAGCTGCTGCAGGCGGACTTCGCGATCCTCGGCGAGCCCACCTCCGCGGGCGTCGAGGGCGGCTGCAAGGGCACGATGAAGCTCCAGGTCACCGCCCGCGGCGTCGCCGCCCACTCCGCCCGCGACTGGGTGGGCGACAACGCCATCCACCACCTCGCCCCCGTGCTCGTCCGGCTCGCGGACTACGAGGCCCGCCGTGCCGTGATCGACGGCCTCGAGTACCGCGAGTGCCTCAACGTCGTCGCGATCTCCGGCGGCATCGCCGGGAACGTCATCCCCGACCGCGCGAGCGCGACCCTCAATTACCGCTTCGCCCCGGACACGAGCGTCGCGCAGGCGGAGGCCCACGTGCGCGAGGTGCTCTCCGGACTCGGCGTCACCATCGAGGTGACCGATGCCGCCGCCGGCGCGCTGCCGGGGCTGGACACCCCCGCCGCCCGCGACTTCCTCGCCGCGATCGGGGAGGGGACGAGCGTGGCCGCGAAGCAGGGCTGGACCGACGTCGCGCGCTTCTCGGCGCTCGGCACCCCCGCCGTGAACTTCGGCCCCGGGGACCCGCTGCTCGCCCACACCGACGACGAGCACGTGCCCACCACGGACCTCCGACACGCCCTCGCCGGGCTCGCGCGATTCCTCGGCACGGAGGTGCCCACCGCGTAGCGTGGCGGGCATGGGAGCGCTGACCCGCCGCACGCTGACGACCTCTCTGATGGTGGCCGCGCTCGCCGGCTGCACCGACGGCTCCGGATCGGCCCCCGGCTCCGGGTCCGACGCCGGCGGGGCCTCGGACTCCACGGCGGCGCCCGCCGCGGGCGGCGCCGCCCCCGATCCCGCGGCGAAGCTCGCCACCGCGACCCGCCAGGCCGACCAGTTCGACTACGACGCCGCCCTGGACACCGTGGACGGGGTCGACGGGAAGGACGCCGAGGACCTCCGCACCCGCTGCCACGAGGAGAAGGACGCCCTCGTCCCGTGGCCCGAGGACGAGCCCGTCAGCCACCTCTTCTTCCACAGCCTGATCGTGGACCCCTCCCGCGCCTTCGACGGCGACGACAAGGAGCAGGGCTACGACGACTACATGTGCACGATCCCCGAGTTCACCGCCGTCATCGAGAGGATGCACGAGGACGGCTACGTCCTGATCAGCCCCCACGACCTCGCCGAGCCCGCCGAGGACGGCACCATGCGGCCGCGCGAGCTGCTGCTCCCCGAGGGGCGCACCCCGCTCGTGCTCTCGCAGGACGACGTCTCCTACTACGAGTACATGGACGGCGACGGCTTCGCGGCGGACCTCCACCTCGACGCCGACGGCGCCGTGCGCAGCCGCTACGTCGACGCCGACGGGACCGAGCACGAGGGCGCCTACGACATGGCCCCGCTGCTCGACGACTACCTCGCGGCGAACCCCGGCTTCTCCTACCGCGGCCGCAAGGGCATCATCGCGCTCACCGGCTACAACGGGATCCTCGGCTACCGCTCCTCGCCCCGCGAGTACGGAGAGGACCCCGACGCGCTCTCCGCGGCGCGGGACGCCGCCGCGGAGGTCGCGGGCGCGCTCACCGACTCCGGCTGGGAGATCGCGAGCCACACCTGGGGCCACATCGACATGGGGGAGAAGCCGCTCGAGAAGGTCGACGTGGACCTGCAGCGCTGGGACGAGGAGGTGGGCACCCTCGTGGGGGACACCGACCTGCTCATCTATCCCTTCGGCGCCGACATCGCCGGCCCCGAGCAGTACGAGGAGGGCGACGTCCGCTACCGGCGCCTGCGCGACCACGGCTTCTCCTACTTCTTCACCGTCGACGGCTCCACCCTCGCCTGGCAGCAGCGCCACGGCGAGTACCTGCGCCAGGCGCGGATGAACATCGACGGCATCCGGCTGCGGGCCACGGCGGCGGGGGAGGAGCACGTGCTCGATCCCGTGCTCGACGCCGGCGCGATCCTGGACCCCGCCCGCCCCGGTCTCTAGGGTCCAGCCGCTACCCTCGGCCCATGAGCGCATCTGACGAGAACGCCCACCGCAAGGGCCCCATCACGCTGCGCGGACGACAGCGTCCCGACCGCACCACCGACCAGCGACTGCTCGAGGACTCGGGCCCCGGCGATTGGGTGCACGGCGACCCCTGGCGGGTGCTGCGCATCCAGTCCGAGTTCGTCGAGGGGTTCGGCGCGCTCGCCGAGCTCGGCCCCGCGGTCTCGATCTTCGGCTCCGCGCGCGTCGCGCCGGACCACCCGGACTACCGCTGCACCGAGGAGATCGCGCGCGGCCTCGTGGAGATGGGCTACGCCGTGATCACCGGCGGCGGGCCCGGGATCATGGAGGCCGGCAACCGCGGCGCCCGCGAGGCCGGCGGGGTGAGCGTGGGGCTCGGCATCGAGCTGCCCCACGAGCAGGGGATGAACGCCTATGTCGACCTCGGCGTCGACTTCCGCTACTTCTTCGCGCGCAAGACGATGTTCGTGAAGTACTCGAGCGGCTTCGTCGTCATGCCCGGCGGGCTGGGCACCCTCGACGAGCTGTTCGAGGCCCTCTGTCTCATGCAGACCCACAAGATCTCGATGTTCCCCGTGGTGCTCGTGGGCCGCGCCTACTGGCAGGGCCTCATCGACTGGATCTCCACGACGCTCGTGGAGCGCGGCATGATCGCCCCGACCGACCCCGACCTGTTGCGGGTCGTGGACACGGCGGAGGAGGCGCTCGCCGTGCTGCGGGAGGCCTCCCGCCGCGAGGAGGAGTCCGGCCGATGACCGCCGCGAGCCCGATGGTGATCCTGCTGCTGCTCGTCGCGATCGGCGTCGCGGTGGCCTTCGTGGGCATCGCGACCGGCCGGTTCGGGGGCGGGATCGCCCTCCCGCCGAGGCCCCCGCGGCGCTCCCGACGGGCGCGGCGCACGACCAGTGGTCAGGACCTGAGATAATAGCCACCGTACCCGCGCTGCCCGAGGTCCCGTCCGGGGGATCGTACGAGAGGCAGCGACAGCACAAGGAGGCACGCCATGGCTGCTATGAAGCCGCGCACCGGTGACGGTCCGCTCGAGGTCGTCGAGGAGAGCCGCAGCATCATCATGCGCGTTCCGCTCGAGGGGGGCGGTCGCCTGGTCGTCGAGATCGCCGCGTCCGAGGCGGTCGAGCTGCGTGATGCGCTCGAGGGCGTCATCAAGGAGTGATCCCTGACGAAGGGGCCCCGCACCATCCGGTGCGGGGCCCCTTCGTCATGCCCGGCGGTGGGCGGTGAGGCGGCTCAGGGGCGCAGCACCGCGGCGAGCACGCCGTCGCCGCTGCCGGTGAGCGCGGTGACGAGATCCTCCGCCTCGGTGACGGCCTTCAGCAGCTCGCGCACCGCGCGGGTGCTCGCATCGCGCGCCGCGGGATCCGCGACGCGGTCGTGGAACAGCGCGTGGGGGATGACGAGCACGCCGCCCGGGCGCAGCAGCCGGCGGGCGTGCTCGAGCAGGTCCAGGGCGTGCGGGGCGTGCGCGGGGAACGAGACGAGGTCGTAGGCGTGGTCGGTGAGACGTCCGACGACGTCCCGCGGGGCGCCGGCGATCGTGCGCACGCGCGGCCCGCGGATCCTCGCCTCCGCGAAGGACTCGCGCGCGGCGCGCTGGTTCTCGACCTCGGGATCGATCGTGGTGAGCACCCCGTCCGGGTGCATCCCCGCGAGGAGGTAGAGGGAGCCGACGCCGGCCCCGGTGCCGATCTCCACCGCGGAGCGCGCCTGCACCGCGGCCGCGAGCACGCGCATCAGTGCGCCGGCCCCCGGCAGGACGGGTGTCGCCCCGAGCTCCGCACCGCGCTCGCGGGCCCGCTCGAGGACCCCGGCATCGGCGAACAGCCCCGCCTCGTCGACGAACTCCTCGCCGTGGGCCCAGCTGGCCACCTTTCCCGACGCCATCGCGCTTCCTTCCCCGTGTCCGGACAGTCGCCTAAGGGTACGACAGGCACGGCCGGCACCCAGCCTCCGCACCCTCCCCCTCTGCCATAATGGGCCGGCAGGACGCGTGCACGACCGTGCGCGCGAGGACCAGGACAGGTGACGACGTGACGTTCTTCGGGATCGGCGGCTGGGAGTTCATCGTCATCCTGCTCATCTTCGTGCTGATCGTCGGTCCGCAGCGCCTGCCCGAGTACACCCGCAACATCGTGCGCTGGGTGCGCCAGGCCCGCCGCTGGGTCGAGGACTCGCGGGCGACGGTCGAGGACGAGATGGGCATCGCCATCGACGACCTGCGTAAGTACGACCCGCGTCAGTACGATCCGCGTCGCATCATCCGCGAGGCCTGGGGCGACACGAGCCCCGAGGACCTGCTCCCGTCCAAGGAGGCCCTCGCGATCGGCACCGGGGCGGCCGCCGCCGGTGCGGGCGCCAAGCGCAAGCCCTCCGGCAGTGCCAAGAAGTCCGCCAAGGATGCGGCCCCGCAGGGCACCCCCTGGGACCCCGAGGCCACCTGATCCGCGGCTGAGCCCGCCCCTCGGGGCGGGAGCCTCAGCGCCGCGAGACCGAGAGCGGCAGCTTCATCCCCGTCAGGCCGCGCGGCCGGTGCGTGAGCGCGCGCGCGACGTCCCGCAGCGCGATCGCCGCCGGGTTCTCGGGATCGGAGACCACGAGCGGCAGGCCCGTGTCCGCGCCGTGCCGCAGCGCCGGCTCGAGCGGGATCCGGCCCAGCACCGGCACCGGATGCTCCACGGCGCCCGCGAGGGTCGCCGCCACGCGGTCCCCGCCCCCGGAGCCGAAGACGTCCATGACCGTGCCGTCGGGCAGGGTCAGCCCCGCCATGTTCTCGACGACCCCGGCGATCTCCTGCTCCGTGGAGGTGGCGAGCGAGCCCACCCGCTCCGCGACCGCGGCCGCGGACTGCTGCGGGGTCGTCACGACGACCATCTGCGCGCTCGGCAGGAGCTGCGCCACGGAGATCGCGACGTCGCCCGTCCCGGGCGGGAGGTCCAGCAGGAGCACGTCGAGGTCGCCCCAGAAGACGTCCGAGGCGAACTGCTCGATCGCCCGGTGCATCTTCGGGCCGCGCCACACGACGGCTTGCCCCTCGGGGACGAACATGCCGATGCTCATGACGGCGACGCCGTGCGCCTGCGGCGGCATGAGGAGGTCGGAGACCTTCGTCGGCTGCTCGGTGATGCCGAACATGCCGGGCATCGAGAAGCCGTGGATGTCCGCGTCGATGACGCCCACCCTCAGGCCGTCCACCGCCATCGCGGCGGCGAGGTTCGCGGTGACCGTCGACTTGCCGACGCCGCCCTTTCCCGAGGAGATCGCGAGGATCCGTGTGAGCGAGCCGGGCTGGTTGAAGGGGATCTGACGGCGGCCCTGGCGCAGGCGGGCCGTGAGCTCGCGGCGCTGCTCCTCCGTCATCGCGGAGGTCGAGACCTCCACCCGGGTCAGGCCCGGCACGGTCGCGGTCGCCTCCGCGGCGTCCCGTTCGATGCGGTCCCGCATGGGGCAGCCCTCGATGGTCACGAGGACCTTCACGGTCGCCGCGCCGTCGGCGTCGACCTGCACGTCCTCGACCATGCCGAGCTCCGTGATGGGCCGGTGGATCTCCGGGTCGATGACGTGCGCGAGGGCCTCGTGGATGAGGGCGACGCGCTCGTCACCGCCCGTGGTGTCGATGGTGCTCATCGCTGCTCCTCCTCCGTCGCGGGCTCTCCGGCCCCGCGGCCCGTGCCCGGTCCGTCCGTGGTGCCGAGCGCCGCGGCGATCTCCTCGCGGACGATCCCGCGCATGCGCTCCAGCTCGTCCTCCCGGGAGTCCTCCTCGAGCTCCTCGAGCAGGTCCCGCAGCTCGCCGCGCACGAAGTCGCGGGTCGCGACGTCGTTCAGGGCGAGGCGCAGGCCCGCGATCTCCCGGGTGATGAAGTCCGTCGTCGCATGGTTGCGCTCGTTGGACTGGCGGTCCTGCTCCGCCTGCACGCGGTCGCGGTCGTCCTGACGGTTCTGCGCGAGCAGCAGCAGCGGCGCCGCGTAGGACGCCTGCAGCGACAGGATCAGCGTGAGCAGGGTGAAGTTCATGGCCCGCGGGTCGAACTGCGCGGACTCCGGCATGACGGAGTTCCAGGTCAGCCAGACGGCGCAGATGACGGTCATCCCGACCAGGAAGGCGGGGGTGCCCATCGCGCGGGCGAAGGTCTCGGCCATGCGGCCGAAGGTGTCCCCGGAGAAGGGGCTGCGGGGCAGGAGACGACGGTTCCGGGGTGCCGGGTCGTCGAGGGCGGGAGCGTTCTTCTCCGCCATGGCTCACCCCTTCCTGGTGGCGCGGGCGATCTCGCTGAGGTCGATCTGTCCCGTGGTGGTCATCGGCTCGTCCTGCTCGCGCCAGTCGTCCGGGAGGACGTGGTCCAGCACGTCGTCCACGGTGACCGCGCCCAGCAGGCGGGCGTCGGCGTCGACCACGGGGATCGAGACGAGGTTGTAGGTCGCCATCTCGCGGGTGACCTGCGACAGCTGCATGGTGGGCGGCACTGTGACGGTGTCCTGCGCGATGAGGTCGCCCACGAGGCGGTCGGGGGGTTCTCGCAGCAGCAGCTGGAAGTGGACGATGCCCAGCAGGCGGCCGGTCGGCGTCTCGAGCGGGGAGCGGCACACGTGCACGGTCGAGGCGAGCGCGGGGTGCAGCTCCTCGCGGCTGATCATCGCCAGGCAGTGGGCGACCGGGGTCTCGGGGGAGACGATCAGCGGCTCGGTGGTCATCATGCCGCCCGCGGTGTACTCGTCGTACGCGAGCAGGCGGCGCACGTCCTCCGCCTCCTCGGGCTCCATGAGGCTCAGCAGCTGCGAGGCGACGGACTCGGGGAGCTCCTGGACGAGGTCCGCCGCGTCGTCGGGGTCCATGACGTCCAGGACGTCCGCGGCGCGCTTCGCGTCGAGACCGGTGACGACCTCGACGCGGGTGTCCTCGGGCAGCTCCTCGAGGACGTCCGCGAGGCGCTCGTCCGGCAGCTCGTCCGCGAGCTCGACGCGACGCTTGGAGTCCATCTCCTGGAGGATCTCGGCGAGGTTCGCGGGATTGAGGTCCTGGTAGGAGGCCGCGAGCAGGTGCGCGGACTGCTCCGCCTGGGTCCCGTACAGGCCCGTCACCTCGGAGGGGCGCACGGTCACCGTCTCGCCGCGCGAGACGAGCCGCGAGAGGGACCCGCCGCGGCGGCGGCGCACGTGCAGGCGGGACAGCTCCCAGTCCTGGTGGCGGTTGCGGTCCAGCGCGACGTCCTCGACGGTGCCGGTGCCGGTGCCGTCGAGCAGGGTGACCTCGCGGTCCAGCATGTCGCCGATCACCAGCAGCTCACCGGGGCGCTTCTCGAAGCGGCGCACGTTGATGACGCCGGAGGAGATGACCTGCCCCGGCGAGATCGAGGTGACCCGGGTGGCGGGCAGGAACACGCGCCGCTTCCCGGGCACCTCGACCACGAAGCCGACGGCCCGCGCCTCCCCGCGCGGCTGCGGCATCACCACGACGTCGCGCACCTTCGCCACCGAGTCCCCGATGGGGTCGAAGACGGTGGTGCCGGCGAGGCGGGCCGCGTAGAAGCGCTGGAGGTTGGTGCTCACGCCCTCAGACTAGCGATCCAGGCCTCGACCTGGTCGGCTCCGCGGGGTGCGTTGATGGAGAGGTTCTCCACTCCGTCCTCGGTGACGAGGACGTCGTCCTCGATGCGCACGCCGATGCCGCGCAGCTCTTCGGGGACGAGCAGGTCGTTCTCCTTGAAGTACAGCCCCGGCTCGATCGTGAAGACCATGCCGGGCACGAGCTCCGCGTCGAGGTACATCTCGCGCCGCGCCTGCGCGCAGTCGTGGACGTCCATGCCGAGGTGGTGGCTCGTGCCGTGCACCATCCAGCGGCGGTGCCACTGGCCCTCGGGGGAGAGGGACTCCTCGGCGGTGCCGGGCAGCAGGCCCCACTCCTCGAGCGTCGCGGCGACGACCTCCATGGCCCGCGCGTGCAGGTCCCGGAAGCGGATGCCGGGGCGGGCGATCGCGAAGACCGCGTCGGAGGCCTCGAGCACGGCCTCGTACACCTTCCGCTGGGCGGGGGAGAAGGTGCCGGAGACCGGCAGGGTGCGGGTGACGTCGGCCGTGTAGAGCGAGTCGACCTCGACGCCGGCGTCGACGAGCACGAGCTCGTCCCCGCGCACGGCGCCGTCGTTGCGGATCCAGTGCAGGGTGCAGGCGTGGTCGCCGGCCGCGGCGATCGTGTCGTAGCCGACCCCGTTGCCCTCGGCGCGCGCGTTCGCGGCGAACACGCCCTCGATGATCCGCTCGCCGCGGGGGTGGCCCACCGTCTCGGGGAGGTGACGCACGACGTCCTCGAAGCCGCGCAGGGTCGCGTCGACCGCCTCGCGCATCCGCTCGATCTCGAAGGCGTCCTTCACGAGGCGCTGCTCGCTCGCGGCCTCGCGGAGGCGGTCGTTCTCCGCCTCGAGCTCGGTGCCGCCGGGCAGGCCGTTCTGCGAGCGGATCTCGGAGACCATCGTCTCCACGCCCGCGTCGACCCCGGGCATGACGGCGAGGGACAGCTGGGCACCGACGTCCTTGGCGAGGTGGTCGCGCAGCTCGTCGATGTGCCGCACCTCCACGCCCATGCGCTGGCCGGCCTCGGCGATCGTGAGCCGGCGCCCCACCCACATCTCGCCGTAGCGGGAGTCGGAGAAGAACTCGGCGGAGTCGAAGCCCGCGCGGGGACGGAAGAAGTACGTCGCCACGGAGCGCTGCGGGTCCTCCGGATCGGGCTCGACGACGAGCACGCTGTCGGGTTCCTGGTCGGTGCCGAGACCCGAGTAGTACGCGAAGGCCGTGTCCGGACGGAACGGGTAGTCGGTGTCGTTCGAGCGCACCTTCAGCACGCCGGCGGGCAGCACCAGGCGGGTCGACGGGACGGCGGCGACGAGCGCGTCGCGCCGGGCCGGGGTGAAGGCGGCCGACGGGAGCGGCTCCGCCTCCGGCACGGTCTCGTCCCAGCCGGAGGCGATGAAGCGGCGGAACACGTCGTTGGTGGGGCGCTGCGAGCGCGAGTCACCGCGCGAGGCCAGGTCGTCGGCGGAGGGCCCCGCCGCGGGGCCGGATTCGATCTCAGGGTTCTGGGTGTTCACCCCAGGATCGTCCCACACGCCCCACTACGCTGGGGCCATGAGCGATGCTGCTGATCCCGTGCACGACCGCATCGACCTGCATGCGCACTCGACCTGGTCCGACGGCACCCGCGACGTCGTGGAGCTGTTCGAGGACGCGAGGGAAGCAGGTGTGACCGCACTGGCGCTGACCGACCACGACACCACGGCGGGCTGGGCGGAGCTGCCCGACGCCGTGAGGGCGACGGGCGTCGCCGCGGTGCCCGGGATCGAGGTCTCCGCGGAGCACGAGGGGCTCAGCGTGCACGTGCTGGCCCTGCTCGTCGACCCCGATCCGGGCTCAGGGCTCGCCGGTGAGATGGCGCGCGCCTGCCGGTCCCGCGCGGAGCGCGCCCGCTCCATGGTCGAGCTCCTGGGACGCGACGTGCCCATCAGCTGGGACCTGGTCCAGGAGCAGGTGGCCGACGAGACCACGGTGATCGGCCGGCCCCACATCGCCGACGCCCTCGTCGCCGCCGGCGTGGTCCCGGACCGCTCCGCGGCCTTCGCGGAGCTGCTGGCCCCCACGGGCCCCTACTACGTCCCCTACTACGCCCCGTCGCCGACGGCCGTCGTGGAGCTCATCCACGCGGCCGGCGGTGTCGCGGTGATCGCGCACCCCTCCTCGTCGAGCCGCGACGGGGGACTGCCGCGGGGGCTGCTGGAGGACATGATCGCGGCGGGCCTGGACGGCATCGAGGTGGACCACCGCGAGCACGACGACGCGGAGCGCACCGCGCTGCTCGAGCTGGCGGACCACCACGGGCTCCTGGTCACCGGCGGCAGCGACTACCATGGCGCGGGCAAACCCAACCGGCTCGGGGAGAACCTCACGCAGTCGGACGTCCTGGCCGCGATCACCCGTCGCGCCACGAGCACCACCGAGGTCATCCGTCCATGGACCTGGTCGACCTGAGCTTCCTCACGGGAGTCTTCGTCACCCTCTTCGTCATCATCGACCCCCCGGGGACGATCCCGATCTTCCTCTCGCTGACCAGCAGCATGACCGCGAAGCAGCGGTCCCGCGCAGCGCTCGTCGCCGTGGGCGTCGCGATGCTCATCATCAGCACCTTCGCCCTGTTCGGCCGGTTCATCCTCGACTACATGCACATCTCGCTGCCGGCGCTGCAGTTCTCCGGCGGCCTCCTGCTGCTCATCATCGCGCTGCAGCTCCTCGCCGGGAAGGAGGGGGAGATGGCCGCGAGCGAGGGCGTGAACGTGGCCCTCGTGCCGCTGGGCACCCCGCTCCTCGGCGGTCCGGGCGCGATCGTCGCGATGATGCTCTTCGTGGACCAGACCGGCGGCGAGGGCCCGCGGATCGCGGCGCTCGTCATCGCACTCGCCCTCATGGCCGTGGTCATGTACTCGGTGATGCGCTTCTCCGGGATCATCGCCCGCATGCTCGGCAAGGGCGGCGTCACCCTCGTCACCCGCATCTCCGGTGTGCTGCTCGCGGCGATCTCCACGCAGATGATCTTCGACGCCGTGCACTCGTTCATCGAGAGCTGGGGCGTGCTCGGCGCCTGAAGGCCCGCGACCGGACTGCCCGCGACCGGACGAGGGAGGGCCCGGACCACGTTCGCGCGTGATCCGGGCCCTCCCTCGCTGTCCGGTTCCGGGGCTCAGCCCTCGGCGGGAGCCTGGCCCTGCTCGCCGCCGGTGCTCGCGCCGCCGTTGCCGCCGCGACCGCGACCGCGGCCGCCGCGCGAGCGACGACGCCGGGGACGATCGCCCTGCTCGCCGGAGCCGCCCTCGTGACGGGTGTCCTCGGACGACGCACCGGTCGAGCCGGTGCCGCCCTCGGTGACCTCGCCGTTCACCCGGCGCGTGCGGGTGCGGGTGCGCTCGCGGCGCGGACGCTCACCGCCCTCGGACGGGGCGTCGGAGGAGGCGGGGGCGTCGGTGCGTGCGGGACGGTCCGCGCCCTCGCGGCGGGAGCGGCCACCCTCGCCACGGCCGCCGCGACCACCACGGCCGCCGCGGTCGTCACGACCGCCGCGCTCGGAGCGACCGCCCCGGTCGCCGCGGCCGCCGCGATCACGATCGCGCGGACCCTCGGGGCCGCCGAGGTCCTCGATCTGCTCGGCCTCGAGTCCCGCACGGGTACGGGCCTCCTTGGGCAGGGTGCCCTTCGTGCCCGTGGGGATGTCGAGATCGCTGAACAGGTGGTCCGAGGTGGAGTAGGTCTCCACGGCCTCGGTGGACTCGAGCCCCAGCTGGCGTGCGATGAGGGCCCAGCGCGCGAGGTCCTCCCAGTCCACGAAGGTGACGGCGGTGCCCTTCTTGCCCGCGCGGCCGGTGCGGCCCGTGCGGTGCAGGTAGGTCTTGTCGTCGTCGGGGCAGTTCCAGTTGATGACGTGCGTGACGTCGTCCACGTCGATGCCGCGGGCGGCGACGTCGGTCGCGACGAGCACGTCCACCTTGCCGTTGCGGAAGGCGCGCAGGGCCTGCTCGCGGGCGCCCTGGCCCAGGTCGCCGTGCAGCGGAGCGGCCGCGAAGCCGCGGTCCGCGAGATCGCCGGCGACCTTGTCGGCCTGACGCTTGGTGCGCATGAAGATGATCGAGAGGCCGCGGCCGCGGGCCTGAAGGATCCGTGCCATGACCTCGATCTTGTCGAGCTGGTGGGCGCGGTAGACGACCTGCTTGATGTCCGCCTTGGTGCGGGAGACGTCGCCCGGGTCATGGGCGCGGATGTGCGTGGGCCGGCTCATGAAGCGGCGCGCGAGGGCCATGATCGGCCCCGGCATCGTCGCGGAGAACAGCATCGTCTGGCGCTGTTCGGGCACGGCGCGCAGCAGCTTCTCGATGTCCTCGAGGAAGCCCAGGTCGAGCATCTCGTCCGCCTCGTCGAGCACCGCGGTGCGCACGTGCGAGAGGTCGAGGTACTTCTGGCGCATGAGGTCGATGAGACGGCCCGGGGTGCCGACGACGACCTCGACGCCCTTCTCGAGGGCCTCGATCTGCGGCTCGTACGCGCGGCCGCCGTAGACGGTGAGGATGCGCACCGGGCGCTTCGCGGAGGCAGCGATGAGATCCTCCGCCACCTGCACGGCGAGCTCACGGGTGGGCAGGACCACGAGGGCCTGCGGCTTGCCGATCGGGCGGTCGTCGTGGTTGGGCTCGCCGGGGGCGACGGTGCGCTGCAGCAGCGGCAGGCCGAAGCCGAGGGTCTTGCCCGTGCCGGTCTTCGCCTGGCCGATGATGTCGCGGCCCTTGAGCGCGACCGGCAGGGTGAGGGACTGGATCGGGAAGGGGTGGATGATCCCCTTCGCGGCGAGCGCCTCGACGATGTCGCTGCGGACGTCGAAGTCGGCGAAGGTCTGTGCGGGTTCGCCGGAGCTCTGCTCCACGGCGGGGGAGGCCGACACGGCCTCGTCGGTGGTCAGTGTGGTTTCGGGCACCGTTGGACTCTCTGATATACGGATGTGCCCGGCCATCCTATCCTTCGCCGGAATCGCTCGGGCCGGGGAGCGGGCTGGACGGGTCCGTCGGCGTGACGCGCTCCTCGTCCGGGAGCCCCTCGCCGGGGGCGACCTCCTGCTCCGTGGGGACGGGTGTGGCCGGGGTCTCCGCATCCGCGGGGACCTCGAGCTCCGGGGTCTCGGCGGGCATCCGCGTGCGGTGGATCGCGACGGAGACCATGCCCAGGCCGCCCATCGTCACGTCGTCGTAGGAGACCAGCCGGCCCGTGGCCGCGTCGAAGCGCAGCAGCCGCGCCGTGAGGTCGAGCGGCTCCCCGCCCTCGAGGACGGGGCGCACCCCGCCCGAGGCGAGCGCGCCGCCCGTGGAGCCGACCGTCAGCCAGTCGGTGCCGGAGCCGTCGCGGTCCAGCTCGACCTTCGAGGTGTGCATGTGCCCGGAGAGGACGAGCGGCACCCGGCCCTCGAGGCCCGCGGGCTGGGTGGGGTCGTGGAGCAGGGCGAGGTCCACCGGGTCCTCGGGATGGGACGCGTCCCAGTCCTCGACGGTGTCGCCCAGCTGGAAGGCGGCTCCGGAGACGGCGTCCTTGCCCGCGGTCCAGCCGCCCTTGTCGGAGTCGTCGTCCGCCGCGAAGCGCGGGTCGCCGATCCCCGCGATCGTCAGGCCTGCCACCTCCGTGACCTGGTTGTCGAGCACGGTCGCGTTCGGCTGGGCGGCGATCACCGCGGAGGTCGCGGCGCCGTCGTGGTTGCCGGAGACGAACACGTAGCGCACGTCGAGCGTGCCGATCCGGGCGACCATGTCGTTCTCCCACGGCGTGCCCCAGGAGATGATGTCGCCCGTGTCGATCACGAGGTCGAGGTCGAACTGGTCGTCGAGCTGGGCGATGACGTCGAAGGCCTGCGGGTTGTCGTGGATGTCGGAGACGTGCAGGACGGTCACGAGGTCGGCGTCGGCCCCGGCCGAGGGCAGCGAGTCCGCGGCGATGTACAGGGCGGAGACCTGCCCCACGAACTCGGCGAGCGTCGCCCGGTAGTCCTCGTAGTCGGCGAGGGTGCCCGCGCCGATGTCTGCGACGTTCGCGGCCTCGGAGAGCAGCCCCTCGAAGGTGGGCTGGTACAGCGCCTGAGGCCGGAAGGTCACCGCGGTCGCCGCGACGGACAGCGCGACGAGTCCCGCCGCGGAGCCGCCGGCGACCAGGGAGCGACGCGCCCGGCGGAACGTCAGGGCGACGGCGAGCGCCGCACCGCCCGCGGCGAAGAGGGCGTTCAGCAGCGCGTTGATCGCGGCGGCCCGAGTGAGGTCCTCGGGCGCCGTGCGGGCGAGGTCGCTGAGCCCGCTCGCGGAGGAGACCAGCTGCTCGGCCGCGGCCACGTCGACCCCCTGCACGCGCGCCTCGATGCGCACGGGCGCCGTGTGGGTGTCGAAGTGGACCTCGCCGACCGGCGGCAGCAGGATCACGGTGTCCGAGGCGAGGGAGGGGATCAGGTGCACGGACGCGGTCAGCGGCCCCACCTGGGTGGTCGTGGCGGGGACGAGCAGCACCCCGATCACGGCGCCGAGCACGGCCACGACGAGGCGGGCCGGTGCGGTCACGCAGGGGGCGACGTCAGCCGAGGAAGCCCACGCGACGGGGCTCCTCGGTGGAGACCTCCGCGTAGGCGAGCTTCGCGCCGGGGACCAGCACGAGGCGGCCCTTGGTGTCGCGCAGCGTGACGGGGGAGCCGTCCTGGACGGCGGAGGCGAGCGAGCTCAGGACGTCCTCCGAGGACTCCTCGGACTCGATGACGATCTCTCGCGGGGAATGCTGGATGCCGATGCGGATCTCCATGACCTGCGCCTTTCTGTGTCCGACGGATGCGCCGTCACTCTATCGGCTCACTCGGCGAGAGCGGGGGCGTCTTCGCGCAGGGCGAATCCGGTCAGGCCGTCCACGACGAGCGCGGTCGTGGTGCGGAGCAGGTCCTCGCGGCTCGCCTCGTCCCCCGCCTCATGGGCGAGGCGGGCAGTGGACTGGGCGATCGCGATCATCATGCGGCCGATGACCCGGGCGTGCGCGGGGGTGACGTCCCGGTACGCGATGAGCACCCCGGCCACCTCGAGCGCGAGCGCGTCCAGGAGACCGGCGACCTGCTGCTCGATCTCCTCGGAGACGTCGCCGCGCCCCGTGAACAGCCGCAGCGTGTTCTCGACCTCGACCATCTCGGTGAAGCGTCGCAGCCCCTCCTCGACCCGGGCCTGCGGCGGGCCGGGGACGTCCCGCAGCGAACGGGCGACCTCGAGGAGCGACGCGCCGAGCACGTCGATGACCTCCTTGTAGAGGGTCTCCTTGGAGGTGAAGTGCTGGTAGAGCACGGGCTTCGTCACCCCGGCCGCGGCGGCGATGTCGTCCATCGAGGTGCCCTGGTAGCCGCGGGCGCGGAACACCTCGGTCGCGATCGCCAGCAGCTGGGCGCGCCGCTCCCGGCGGGGCATGCGGACGGTGGGCGCCATGGCTGTCCTCCAGGACCAGGGAGAGATGATCCGCCACACTCTAGCCCCGTGTCCCGTTCGTCCGCCTCATGGGGTGGAATGGGGGAGCCATGACCAGCACCGCCCCCGCCCTCCGCCTCCTCGGTCCCGATCTCGACGCGCTGCCCGCCCTGCGCACCCCGGCCACGCTCCGGGCTCCTCAGCGGGAGGCGCTCGAGCGGTTCGGGGCGGGCGCCGACGTCCTCGTCCACGGGGCGCCCCGCGCGGGCCGCACCGCGCTCGCGCTCGCCGCCGCGGCGACGGGGGAGCCGGTGCTGCTGCTCGCCCCGCGCCGCGCGGCCGCCGCCCGGCTGCGGGACGCGCTCGCCGTGCACGGGGCGCGGGAGGCGCGGGTCATGACCCCCGCCGCGCTCGGCTTCGCCCTCGTGCGCTCGGACGCCACCCGTCGCGGGCTCGGGGATCCGACCCTCGTCACGGGCGCGGACCAGGACGCCCTGCTCGCCGAGCTGATCGCCCAGCGCACCGACTGGCATCTCGAGGTCGACCCCGCGGCCCGCACCCTGCCCGGCTTCCGGACCGAGCTGCGTGACCTCGTCACGCGGGCCACCGAGCTGGGGCTGGGACCCGACGACCTCGAGGAGCTCGGGCGGCGGCGCGGGCGGCCCGCCTGGCGCGACGCGGCCGCCCTGCTGCGCGACTACCTCGGCGTGCTCGACCTCGAGGCGGCGACCGCGCTGGACGCGGGGCCGCGCCTGGACAGCGGCGGCCTCGTGCGCCGCGCCGCCCGGCTCGTGGCCGCCGGGGCCGTCGAGCTCCCTGCCCCGAGGGTCGTCGTCGACGACGCCCAGGACCTCACGAGCGCGGGCATCGCGCTGGTCCTCGCGCTCGCGGGCGCCGGGGCGCGGGTGCTCGTCACCGCGTGCGCCGACGAGGCGGTCGACACCTTCCGCGGCGCGCTGCCCGACGCCGCGGCCCGCCTCGCCGAGGCCCTCGGCCGGCCCTTCACGGAGGTGGTCCTCGACGGGGGAGGCGCGGACGGCGTCGTCCCCGCCGGGCCGGCGCTCGCCGTGGACTCCCTGCGGTCCCGGCTGCCGCTCGCCGGGGCCCCGGGCGCGCTGCGCCGCCCGCGGGACCTCGAGGGCCCGCACGACGGCCTCGCCGTGCTGCGGGCGCGCTCCCCGCTCGACGAGGCCCGGCTGCTCGCCTCGGCCCTGCGCGACCTCCACCACCGCGAGGAGATCCCCTACGACGACATGGCGGTCGTGTGCCGCTCGGGGAGCGCCGTCGCGGACGTCGCCGATCTGCTCGCCCGCAGCGGCCTCCCGGTGCGCACGCCCCGCCGGCCGCGGCCGCTGCGCGAGGAGGCCGTGGTCGCGGACCTCCTGCGCATCGTCGAGCTCGGTCTGGACGAGCTGTCCCGAGAGCCCGACCCGCTCGAGGCGCTCGAGCTGCTGGGCGGTCCCTTCGGCGACGCGGACCAGCTGCGCCTGCGCCGCATCCGACGGCTCCTGCTCGCCGCCCGGCCCGAGGGGGACGAGACGCCCAGCGAGCAGCTGCTCGCTCGGGCGCTCGTCGCCGAGGAGGTCCCCGGGCTGCCGGCCGCCGAGGCGCGCGACCGCGCCGCGGCGCCGGTGCACCGCGTGCGCGCCATGATCGCGGCCGTCCGCTCGCGCGCCGAGGAGGGCGCCCAGGAGGTGCTGTGGGCCGCGTGGGACGCCTCCGCGCTCGCCGGCGGCTGGCGGCGAGCGGCCCTCGGCGCGGCGGAGGACGCCGACGGCGCCCGTGCCCGCCTCGCCTCCGGCCGCCTCGACGCCCTGCTCGAGCTGTTCGCCGCCGCCGAGCGCCTCGCGGACCGCCGGCCGGGCGCCGGGGCCCTCGACCTCGTCGAGCAGATCCGCGGCCAGGCCGTGGTCGAGGACACCCTCGCCGCCTCCGCGGCGCCCCGCGGACGCCTCGCCGTGCTCACCCCGGCGCAGCTCGCCGGGGAGGACCGCGACACGATCGTCCTCGCGCGGCTCCAGGAGGGGGCCTGGCCGAACCTGCGCCTGCGCTCGACGCTGTTCGGCGCGGCCGAGCTCTCCCTCGTCGGCGCCGCCCGGCCCGGGCAGGAGCCGCCCCCGGACCCGGACACGCTGCACGCCGCCCAGCGCGCGCAGGTCGTCGCCGACGAGGTGCGCCTCGCGGTGAGCGCCCTCTCCCGGGCCCGGACCCGCGTGCTCGTCACCGCCGTCGAGGACGGGGAGACGAGCCCCTCGGCGCTGCTCGAGGCGCTCGAGGCGCTCGGCCTCCCCGCCTGGACGGACGCGGAGACCCTCCGGCAGGACCCGGGACCCGCCCCCGATGCGCGCACCCTCGTCGCGACCCTGCGACGTCGCCTGCGGGAGGCCGACGACACCCCGGGTCCCGACCTGGATGCCGCGGTCGCGCTGCGCGCCCTCGGCGAGGCCGGGGCGCCCGGCGCGGACCCCGCCGCCTGGTACCACCAGCGCCCCTCGAGCGAGGAGGCGCTGCAGGAGCCCGGGACCGCCGTGCCGCTGTCCCCCTCCGCCCTCGAGCGCGCCCACGCCTGCCCCCGCGCCTGGCTGCTCGAACGGGCCGGCGGCTCCCGCGCCTCCGGCCCCGCCCAGGTCCTCGGCACCGCCGTGCACCGCCTCGCCCAGGAGGACCCGCGCGGCGAGGCGGAGGAGGAGGACCTCCTCGCCCGCCTGCACACGCTGCTGCGCGGCGTCCCCGGGCTCGACACGTGGTCCGGCCGACGCCGCGTGCGCCGGGCCGAGGACGCCGCCCGGCTCCTCGCCGAGCACCTGCGCACCGCCGCCGCGCCCCCGCTCGCGATCGAGGCGCCCTTCGAGGTCGAGCTCGCGGGCGAGCACCCCGTGCGCCTGCGCGGCACCGTCGACCGCATCGAGGGGGACGCGACCGGCGTGCGCGTCGTGGACCTCAAGACCGGCGCCCCCAAGACGAAGGCGGCGGCCGCGGAGGACCTCCAGCTCGCCGCCTACCAGACGGCCGTGCAGGAGGGCGCCTTCGCCGAGGCGCTCGGGGAGGACGCGGGCGAGCGCCTGGGCGGGGCGGAGCTCGTCTACCTCGGCGGCGGGGGGCGCCGGGCCGCCGTCCGCGGCCAGGGCGCGCTCGCCGCCTCCGAGGACCCGGAGTGGTTCGCGCGCGCCGTCGCGCTCGTCGCCGAGGAGGTCTCGGGGACCCGGGTCGTCGCCCGCCGCAACCCGCACTGCACGCACTGCGCGGTGCGCGCCTCGTGCCCGCTCCAGCCCGAGGGGGAGCAGCTGTGACCGCCACGCCCGCCGTGCGCCTGCCCGCGCTCGAGCTCGCCGCCCTGCTCGACCAGCCGCCGCCCACCGAGGAGCAGCGCGCCGTCATCGAGGCGCCGCTCGCGCCGATGCTCGTCGTCGCCGGCGCCGGATCCGGGAAGACCGAGACCATGGCCTCCCGCGTCGTCTGGCTCATCGCCAACGGGATCGTCGAGCCCCGGCACGTGCTCGGGCTGACCTTCACCCGCAAGGCCGCCGGGGAGCTCTCCCACCGGATCGGGGCGCGGCTCTCCGCGCTCGCCGCCGCGCTGCGCGCCGAGGGCCTCGCCCTCCCGCCGGGGCTCGAGCGGGGGGCGGACGAGCTCGTGGGCCAGCAGCCGACGGTCGCGACCTACAACGGCTTCGCCCTCGACCTCGTGCGCGAGCACGCGCTCGCCGTCGGCCTCGACCCGGAGCTGACGATGATGTCCGCCTCCGCGTCCTGGCAGCTCGCGCACACCCTCGTCGAGTCCGCGGACGACTCCCTCGACCTCGACGCCTCCCCGGCGACGCTCACCGCCGCGCTCATCTCGCTGACCTCCTCCCTCTCCGACCATCTCGTGGCGCCCGAGCAGCTGCGCGAGCACCTCGCCCGGGTCCGGGACCACCTCGCGGGCATCCCGCTCCAGGCCGAGGGACGGCGCCGGGTGACGCCGAAGAAGGTCGCCGGCGTGCTCGACGCGCTCGAGCAGCGCCTCGCCCTGATCCCCCTGCTCGAGCGCTTCGCCGAGGTCCGCCACCAGCGCGCCGCCCTCGACTTCGCCGACCAGATCGGGATCGCGGCGAGGATCGCGGCGGAGGTCCCCGCCGCGGCGGAGGACGCCCGACGCCGCCACCGCGTGGTCCTGCTCGACGAGTTCCAGGACACCTCGGTGGCGCAGCTGCGCATGCTCACCGACCTCTTCGGCCCCGGGCACGCCGCCTGCGCGGTGGGCGATCCGCAGCAGGCGATCTACGGCTGGCGCGGTGCCTCCGCCGCCTCGCTCGCCGGCTTCGCCCGCTCCTTCGCGGCGCCGGGCGCCCCCGTGCTCCAGCGCTCCCTGTCCACGTCCTGGCGCAACGACGAGGCCCCGCTCGCCGTCGCCAACCGGCTCGCCGGACCGCTGCGCGCGGCCGGTGCCGGGGTCGACATCCCCGAGCTGCGCTCGCGCCCCGGCGCGGGGGAGGGCGCGGTCGAGGTGCACGAGGCGGCCGACGAGTCCACCGAGGCGGCCGCGATCGCCGCCTGGGTGCTCGAGCGGCGCGCCGAGGCCGGCCCGGACGAGGACGTGCCGAGCGCCGCGGTGCTCGTGCGGGCCCGTCGGCAGATCCCCGCGCTCGTCGCGGGTCTCGAGGCCGCGGGTCTCGAGGCGGCCGTCGTGGGGCTCGGCGGGCTCCTGCACCGGCCCGAGGTCGCGGACGTCCGCGCCCTGCTCACGTGCGCTCACGACCCCTCGCGCGGGGACGCGCTGATGCGCCTGCTCACCGGACCGCGCGTGAGCCTGGGCGCCCGAGACCTCGCGGTCCTGGGCCGCTGGCGCGACCACCTCGCACGCCGCGCGGGAGGAGGACCGGGCGCCGCCGACGAGGCCGTCCAGGTGTCCCTCGTGGACGCCCTCGACGACCTCCCGCCCCACGGCTGGGAGGACCCGCAGGGCCGGGAGCTGGGGGAGGAGGGCCGGGCACGGCTGGTGCGTCTGCAGGCCGTGCTGCGCACCGTGCGCCGGCTGCTCCCGCTGCCGCTGCCGGACCTCGTCACCGCGGCCGTTCGCGCGCTCGACGTGGACCTCGCGCTGCTCGAGCGGGACGCCGACCCGGCCGTGCTGCGCGACCTCGAGGCGCTGCGCGACCACGCCGCCGCCTTCGAGTCCGGGGCGCAGCAGGGCGGTCTCGGCGCCTACCTCGACCTCCTCGAGATCAGCGAGGACGAGGAGGCGGGGCTGTCCGTCTCCGCCGCCGCGCAGACCGAGCCGCCGCCCGGCGCGGTCACGGTCGTGACCATGCATTCCGCGAAGGGTCTCGAATGGGACCTCGTCGCGGTCGCCGGGCTCACCGAGGGGTCCGTGCCCTCCTACGACCTGCGCCGCGCGCGCACCGACGAGGAGGGGCGGGTGCGCGTGCCCGCGAGCGGCTGGCTGGGTCCGCTCGCCGACGCCGCCGTCCCCACCGCCCTGCGCGGCGACGCCGAAACGCTCCCCGAGCTGCGGTGGGCCGAGGCGGACACCCAGGTCGACGCCGAGGAGCTCGTGGACGAGTACCAGCTCGCCCAGGGGGAGGAGTCGCTGCGGGAGGACCGCCGGCTCATGTACGTCGCGGTGACCCGGGCGCGGCGCCGGCTGCTGCTGACCTCCGCCGCCTGGCGGCAGGACGCGAGCCGGCCCCGGCCCCGCTCCCGCTATCTCGCCGAGATCGCGGACCTCGTGCCGCCGGCCTTCCGCCGGGTCGAGGAGGTCCCCGAGGAGAACCCGCTGGTCTCCTCCCGGCGCACCGCGCTGTTCCCCGCCGACCCGGGGCCCGAGGAGGCCGCCCGCGATCGTGCGGCCCGGCTCGTCGCGGAGGCGGGCGCCGCCGATCGGGAGATCGCGGACCCGGCGCTCGCGACCCTCGTGGAGCGGGCCCTCGCCGACCTCGCCGAGCATCGCGCGCGCCCCGAGGTGCACTCCCCGGCCCGGCTGTCCGCCTCGCAGGTCGTCGCGCAGGCGCAGGACCCGACGGGCGCCGCGCTGGACCTGCTGCGCCCGCTCCCGCGCCGGCCCTCCGCCGCCGCCTCGCGGGGCACCGCCTTCCACGCCTGGCTCGAGCACCGCTTCGACGCGGGGACGCTCCTGGACCTCGAGGACCTCGCCGATCTCGCGGACCACGACGACGAGGGGCCGGCGGGCTCCGCCGCCGCGCTGCGGGACGCCTTCGCCGCCTCGGAGTGGGCCGACCGCACCCCGATCGCCGTGGAGCACCCCGTGACCACGCGGATCGGCGAGGTGGCGGTGCGCGGCGTGATCGACGCCGTCTTCCCCGATCCGGACGGCGGGGACGGCGTGATGATCGTGGACTGGAAGACGGGGCAGGTGCCGCCCCCGGCGCGGCTGCGGGCGCTCTCGCTGCAGCTCACGCTGTACCGCCTGGCCTGGCACGAGGCGACGGGCACGCCGCTGTCACGGATCCGCACCGCCTTCCACTACGTGGCCGCAGGCGTCACGCACGAGGTGACGCGTCATCCCTCGCGTGCGGCGGTCGAGAGCAGGCTCCGCGGCGACTGAGGCCGGGCGCGGAGCCCGTCACCCGGTCAGTGCCCGGGACGCTCGGAGGTCCCGGGGTGCTCGACGTCCTCGGGGGCGGCGGACCGCTGCTCGGGCGCGGGGTCCTGGCCCGCGGCGACGGGCTCGCGCCGATCGGCGTGGAGCTCCTCGTAGGTGCGCTCCGCCTCCTCGCGCGCGAGCTGCGCGAGGTCGTGGTCGAGGTCGGAGATCATGACCCGGGCGTCCTGGACGATCTCCTGGTCCTCGGTGTCCAGCCCGTGCAGGAGCCACTCGCACACGGCGAACTCGCCGATCGCCTGCGCGCGCTCGACCAGGCGCGGGTGCACCTCGGTGGGGAGCTCCTCGCGGTAGGCGGCGTACAGCTCGTCGAAGCGCTCGGTGTCGAGGGAGGAGATGAGCCAGGCGAGATCCGTGGCGGGATCGGCGACCTTCGCCCCGTGCCACGAGAGCACGGCGCTGATGCGGTCCTCCGCGGCGAACAGCGACTCCTCGGAGAGGTCCGCGTGGATGAACTGGGGCGTGAAGTCCCACAGGTCGGCGTCGGCCAGCAGGGACTCCCAGCGCTGGGAGACCGCGGCGGGGAGGTGGCCGCCCTCACGGGCGCGGCGCACGCGGTCCGCGTGCTCGGAGAGCAGGGCGGCCGCGGTGAAGCTCTCGACCCCGGCCGCCTCCGCCGCGTAGCGGGGCACGGTGTGGATGCGGGCGAGCACCTGGCCCAGGGAACGGGCGAGGCCGGGGGAGTCCTGCAGCTCGTCGAGCATGAGCGGGTGCCCGGCGGGGGCGGCGCTCACCGCGGCGCGGCCGCCCTCGGCGAGCTTGACGAAACCGAGCACGGGCGGGACGACGCCGCGCAGGGGGGTGCCGGTCAGGGCGTCCGCGACGGTGAGATCGCGGTCCAGTCGCACCCCTGCGGCGGTCGACGCCGGGGAGCGGACCACCACGCGCTGGGAGTCCTCACCGACGACGCCCGCGACGTCGAGCTCCTCGGCGGGCGTGGCGATCGGCGTGGTCAGCGCGGGCACCAGGCCCGGGACCGCAGCAGCGGCGAGGGCGGCCAGGGAGAAGGAGTTGCGATGCACTCGTCCACCGTACCCGCCCGGCCTCCGTGGTCCGCGTAGGCTCGAGGCCATGCCGACGCTCCGTGGACCGCACCTGCGCACACCCCTCACCCTCCTGGACCCCGACCGCAGCGCGCTCGAGCGCTCGGACCCCTCGATCCTCGAGCCGGGGGAGGACGCGCGCTACGTCGTGACCCGTGCCGGAGCGGCCGCGATGAGCGAGGACGAGGACGGCCTGCTGCACGTCGTGCTCGAGACCGACGACCCCCGCGGCGGCACCGTCCAGCCGCTCGTGCTGCTGGGTCGCCGTGACGGCCGGCGCGTGCTGGGCGTCGAGATCGCCGAGCCGAGCCCCGAGCTCGACGACCCCGGCCGTGATCTCCGCGACCTCCGTCACGTCGCCTCCGATCTCGCCGAGGACGACGCCGATCTCGCCCTCGCCGCGACCTCGATGGGTGCCTGGCACCGCTCCATGCGCCACTGCCCGCTGTGCGGGGCGCTGCTCTCCGCGGAGATGGGCGGCTGGGTGCTGCGCTGCACGGAGGACGGCAGCGAGCACTTCCCGCGCACCGATCCCGCCGTGATCATGTCCGTCCGCGACGGCGCCGGCCGCCTGCTGCTCGCCCGCAACGCCCACTTCCCCACGGGCTTCCACTCCGTGCTCGCCGGCTTCGTCGAGCCGGGGGAGACGCTCGAGGGCGCGGTCGCGCGCGAGGTCGCCGAGGAGGTCGGGCTCGACGTCGCCGAGGTGCAGTACGTGGGCAGCCAGCCCTGGCCCTTCCCCCGCTCGCTCATGCTCGGCTACCGCGCCTGGATCCGCGGCACGGACACCCTCACCCTGGCCGACGGCGAGATCGCCGAGGCCCGCTGGTTCACCCGGGAGGAGCTGCGCGCCGCGGTCGAGGACGGCTCCGTGGGCATCCCCGGCACGGCGTCCCTGGGCCGCGCCCTCATCGACGACTGGCTGGACGAGGCGGAGGACCCGCGCGCCTGATGGACGAGACCACCCCTCCCACCGCCGAGCAGCTCCTGGAGGCGCTGGACCCCGAGCAGCGAGAGGTCGCCACGAGCTTCGGCGCGCCGCTGTGCGTGCTCGCCGGCGCCGGCACGGGCAAGACCCGTGCGATCACGCACCGCATCGCCCACGGCGTCGCGACCGGCCGCATGGACCCCAAGCACGTGCTCGCCGTGACCTTCACCGCGAAGGCCGCCGCGGAGATGCGCTCGCGGCTGCGCGACCTCGGCGTCCCCGCCGTGCAGGCCCGCACCTTCCACTCGGCGGCGCTGCGCCAGCTGCGCCACTTCTGGCCGCGCGTGGTGGGCGGCCCCATGCCGGAGCTCATGCCGCAGAAGTACGCGGGCATCGGCGAGGCCTGCCAGCGCCTGCACATGAGCGTGGACCGCGCGGCGCTGCGCGACATCGTCGCCGAGGTCGAGTGGTCCCGCGTGTCGATGCTGACCCCCGAGTCCTACCCGGCCGCCGCGGAGGCCGCCCAGCGGCCCGGGGTCGCCGGCTTCGACTCCCGCTCGATCTCCCGCATCCTCACCCAGTACGAGGAGGTGAAGAAGGAGCGCGGCGTGCTCGACTTCGAGGACGTCCTGCTGCACATGGTCGGCTTCCTCACCGAGCGGGCCGACGTCGCCCGCGAGGTGCGCTCCCAGTACCGCCATCTCGTCGTCGACGAGTACCAGGACGTCTCGACGCTCCAGCACGCGCTGCTGCGGCTGTGGCTCGGCAGCTCCGACGACCTCTGCGTGGTGGGCGACGCCGCGCAGACGATCTACACGTTCGCCGGGGCGCGCGCCTCGTTCCTGCTGGACTTCGGCAAGGAGTTCCCGCGCGCCCGCACCATCCGCCTCGAGCGCAACTACCGCTCGACCCCGCAGATCGTGCGGGTCGCGAACACGGTGCTCGACGGGGCGCGCGGCCGCACCCGCGCCTCCCGGCTGACCCTCGTCGCGCAGCGGCCCGCCGGCCCCCCGCCGGTGGTCGAGCACTTCGCGGACGACGACGCCGAGGCGCAGGGCACGGCGGCACGCATCGCGGAGCTGATCGAGGAGGGGCGCAGCGCCTCCGACATGGCGGTGCTCTTCCGCACCAACAGCCAGTCCGAGGCCCTCGAGCAGGCGCTCACCGCGCGCGGCATCGGCTACCTCGTGCGCGGCGGCGACCGGTTCTTCGACCGGCAGGAGGTGCGGCGCGCGATGGTCACCCTGCGGGCCGCGACCCGCGTCGAGCAGCTCGAGCCGGATCGCGCGGTGCGGGACGTGCTCACCCAGCTGGGCTGGTCCCCGAACCCGCCCGAGGGGACGGGGGCGCTCCGCGAGCGCTGGGACTCCCTGCAGGCGCTCGTCGGCCTCGCGGACACCGTCCTCGCCCGGCCCGGCGCCGGGCTGCCCGAGGTGGTCCGGGAGCTCGAGGAGCGGGCCGAGGCGCAGTCCGCGCCGGTGGTCGACGGCGTCACCCTCGCCTCCGTGCACGCGGCGAAGGGCCTGGAGTGGCCGGTCGTGCACCTGGTCGGGGCGAGCGACGGCCTGCTGCCGATCTCCATGGCCCGCACGGCGATGGAGATCGAGGAGGAGCGACGGCTCTTCTACGTGGCGCTCACCCGCGCCCGCGACCTCCTGACGATCAGCTGGGCCGCCGCGCGCACGCCGGGGGCCCGCGGGTCCCGCAAGCCCTCACGCTTCCTCGACGGCATCATCGCCGCCCCCGCGGAGCCAGCGGGCGGGGGAGGGGCGACCGCGCGCCGCACGGGGCGCCGCGGCGCGACCGTGTACAGCGAGTGCACGGTGTGCGGCGAGGCGCTGGTCTCCGCACGCGAGCAGCGGGTGGGCCGCCACGGCGGCTGCCCCGCCGGCGCGGGGGAGAAGGTGCGCGACGCGCTCCGCACGTGGCGCGCGCAGCGGGCACGGGAGCAGGGCAGCCCGCCCTTCGCGGTGCTCACCGACGCCGCGCTCGAGGCGATCGCCGAGCGGAACCCCCGCACCGCCCGTGAGCTGCTGGCCGTGCCGGGGCTCGGGGCGACGGCGATCCAGCGCCACGGGGAGGCCATCCTGGCCGTCCTCGATGACATGCGCTGACATGCGCTGACATGCGCTGACGGGCTGCCGCAGACGGACGAAAACCCAGGTCAAAAAAAGATTGGCCCCGTCCTGCGGGGTGTGTAGACTCGCCGTCGTCCATCGTTGATCGTCGTGAACCGGGAGACCGGGCCGCGCGCAGAGAGAGAAGGAGGTGTCGTCGTGATCGATTATGCAGATCTCATCGGAGGAAGCTCCGTGCCCACCGGCGGCACTGCCCGCCTGCGCACGCTCTCCCCCGTGGTGCCCACGCGCAGCTGACGAGAACGCTCTCTCGCTGCCGGGGCCGCCACCACCGCCGCCCCTCGGAGCCCACCGGCTCCCCACGACGATTCCTGAAGCAGCGAGACGATGACCTCCTCCACCTTCACCACCGCATTCCCGTTCCCGACCGCTCTCGCAGCGGATCTCCTGCCCTGCCATGAGCCGGAGGCGGCCGACCTCTTCTTCTCGGAGCGGCCCGCCGATCTCGAGCAGGCGAAGGTCCTGTGCACCGGCTGCCCGCTCCTCGAGGAGTGCCGTCGCGGCGCTCTCGAGCGCTCCGAGCCCTGGGGCGTCTGGGGCGGGGCCATCTTCGACGCGGGCCGCATCATCGCCGTCAAGCGCGGCCGTGGGCGTCCCCGCAAGAACGCCGCCTGAGCCGATGCGCGCGACGCACCGACCGCGCGCGCGCACCGACCCCCGACGCCTCCGACGTCGCGGATGTCGTGGCACACCGCCCGAGAGCACCGACGGGGCGGGACACCAGCTGGTGTCCCGCCCCGTCCGGCGTCGTGGTCGCGATCAGGCCTTGCCGAGGATCCGGTTCAGCTTGGTGCCGCACACGGGGCACACGGCCTTCGCCATGCGCCGACCGTTGGAGACGACGACGTTGCCCTCGGCCTCTCGCTTCTCCCGGCACTTGACGCAGTAGAACTCTCCGGCGTAGGTCTCGTCGGCCATACCCGCTCCTTGAAATCGGTGATTCGGTGGAGGCGATCCGCTGAAGGGGACCGCCGGCCGTTCACTGTAACGCTCCGTGGGGCGGCCCGTCGCACGCTTCGGGTTCAAGGGGCTCCCGGAGGAGCGGAGGAAGTGCGTGCGACGGGCCCGCGTCGGGTCCGAAGGAGGCCGACATCGGCCCTTCGAGCCGTGGGGCCCCGGGGGCGCTCAGCACCACGCGCACCTTCCCCGTGTGCGTCCTGCTAGTTATCCCGGGGCCCCACGTCCTGCTGAACGTATCCCCACCGGGCGCCGTCGGTCAAAGCTGCGTCGGGGATGGATTGTGGACAAGTGCCCACGGGCTGTGGACGACACGTGGGCGGTGGTGCGCCTGCTGTGGAGGAGAGGCGGGATATCCCCTGGAAAAGCCTGTGACCTGCAGATCTCGAGCGCACAGCTGTGGACGGAGAAAAGATCCCACACTCACGTGACAGGCTGTGCGCCATGCCCCGTCGCGCCTCCGCCGTCCCTGCCCCGTACCGCGTCGACGCCCGCGGACCGCGCGGGGAGGAGGTCTGGGTGCGCCGCTCGGCGCAGCGCCGGCGCAGCGTCGAGATCCGCCTGCGCGAGGGTCGCCTCGTCGTCGCGATCCCGTCCACCTACAGCGCGGCCCAGGAGCGGGAGGCGGTCGAGGGGCTGCTGGTGCGGTACGGGGCGAAGATGGAGGCCCATGCCCCCAGAGCCCGCAGTGACGAGGACCTCGTCGCGCTCGCGCGGGAGCTCTCGGCCAACCACCTGGAAGGGCGCGCCCGTCCGCGCTCGATCACGTGGACCTCGCGGCAGAACCAGCGCTGGGGATCCTGCACCCCCTCAACGGGGACGATCCGTCTCTCCGACCGTCTCCAGGGCATGCCGGACTGGGTGGTGCGGGCCGTGGTCATGCACGAGCTCGTGCATCTCCTGGAGCCGGGGCACGGCCCCGCCTTCCAGGCGCTCCTGCACCGCTACCCGCTCGCCGAGCGGGCGGACGGCTTCCTGCGCGGCTACGCCTGGGCGCTCGACGAGGCCGGCGGGGAGCAGGGTCTCGGGGACCCCGATCAGGACGACGTCGAGAGGTAGCGCGCGATCGCCGCGAGCTTCTCCGGCATGTCCTCGACGGTCCCCTCGGGGAGCTCCGCCACTGAGCGCTCGGGGCCGGTGCTGAGCAGCGGCCAGGGCACCCAGCGCACCTCCGGCGACTCGTCGCTCGGACGCAGGGTCAGCTCCGCCGCGGGCGCTGCGGCGCGGAAGAGGTGCTGCACGTCCCAGTGCTCCCGGCAGCTCCCGAAGGCGGCCGAGAGCGCATGGCGGTGCAGCACCGCGGGCCCGGGGCCCACGCGCTCCAGATCGTCCAGGCCGATCTCCTCGGCGACCTCGCGCCGCGCGGCGGCCTCGAGGGAGGGGTCGCCCGCCTCGAGGTGACCGCCGGGCTGCACCCAGAAGCGGCCCTTGCGATGCCAGACGAGCGCCACGTGCTCCGCCGGCGCGTCGATCACCACGGCGCTCGCGGTCAGGTGCCGCGGGCCGCCGTCGCGCCACAGGGCATCGGGCTCGGCGCGGAGCACCGAGAGATAGTCGGCCGCGCCGTCGATGCCCGCGTCACGGGCCGCCGCGAGCTCGAGGAGCGCCCGGTCCCGCAGGCCGTCGACGCTGCTCGGGCCGGCGGGCGCCGGCTCAGCGCCCATCGCCGGAGGCGTCGGTGCCGCCCTCCTCCTCGCGCAGCAGCTTCTCGAGCTCCGCGTCGAAGTCCGCGGGCAGCTCCACGGCCTCCGCGCCGTCGCCGGCGCCCTCGGGGGCCGGCCGCGGCGCCTGCGGCGTCCCGGAGAGCACCTCGGAGCCCGGCAGCAGGTCCGGGTGCGCCCACTTCGCCTCACGGCCCTCGATGCCCTCCGTCGCGAGGACGCTCTCCCACCAGCTGAGCGCCTCGCGCACGCGGCGGGGACGCAGCTCGATGCCGACGGTGCTCGCGAGCATCTGCTCGGCCGGGGAGCCGGAGGCACGGCGGCGCCGCAGGACCTCGCGCAGCGCGTCCAGCTGGGGCAGCTTGCCCTCGAGCGCGCGGGAGGTCACGTGGTCGACCCACGCCTCGATGAGCGCGAGGGTCGTCGCGAGCTCCTCGAGCGCTCGCTCCTGGGCGGCCCGGCGGGTGAAGACGAAGAGGTCCTCGGGGCGCCGGGACTGCAGCGACTCGGGGTCGGAGAGGTCGAGCTCCCGCACCGCCTCGTCGAGCGCGTCGAGGTCCAGGGTGATCCCGCGGGCGTAGTCGTCGATCGCGGAGAACAGCGCCTTCCCGAGCCAGGGGGCGGCCGCGAACAGGGCCGTGTGCGCGATCTCCCGGGCGGCGAGGAAGATCCGTGCCGCGGGCGCGTCCAGCGAGTTCTCGTCCACGAGATCGGCGACGTTCGCGGCCACGAGGGCCGGCTCGCCGTCGCGGCCCAGCGGCAGCGAGAGATCGGTGGTGCCCATCGCCTCACGGGCGAGGGTGCCGATCGCCTGGCCGTACTGGACGGCGAAGAGCGTTCCGCCGATCCGCTCCATCATCCCGGCCGGATCCGCGCCGCCCGGCAGCACCGCCTCGCCCATCTGGGCGGTCTGCGCGGCGATCGCCTCGCCGATCGCCCCGGCCATGTACGCCGCGACGGGCTCCACGAGGGAGCGCCAGCGGGGGAGCGTGCGATGCAGCCAGGTGCCGCGGCTGAACACGGCGAGCTCCGCTGCGGGCACGTCGATCGCGAGCACGGGGTCCAGCCACAGCCGTGCCACCTGCGCGGCCTCCCGCAGCTCCTGCACCTGGGCGGGGGTGGGATCGGGATCCCCCGGCGAGCCCGTGGGCGCGGGAGCCCCGGGCGCTCCGGGGATCTGGAGAGAGCCCACCGCGGCGCGCCGCGCGAGGTCCTCCGCCATCGTCCAGTTCACGGGGCCCTCCCCGGAGCCCATGAACATCTGCTGCATCTGCGCCGCGGCGGCGCGCAGCTGCGCCGGGTCCTGCGGCAGGTTCGCCTGCGCCGCGATCGCGCCGAGGTCGAGGCCGTCCAGCGCGCCCTCCGGCAGCGCGTCGCCGAAGGTCTCCTTCAGCAGGCGCTTCAGGGCTTCCTCGTCCATGTCGCCGGACCCTCCCGGCATCGGGTTCTGGCTCATCGCCACCTCCAGAGGTTCGTCGCCGCCCAGCGTACCGAGCACAGCCTGGGGGTGGTGTGCGCGCGGTGCGGCACAATGTCCCGGTGAGCTCTCCCGCCCCCTCCACCCTGCACCGCCCGGTCCTGGCAGGGGTGAGCCTCGCCTCCCTGTGCGTCATGATCCTGGGGGCCTCGCTGCTGCCGGTCCCGTACGTCATCGAGAGCCCGGGCCCGGCGATCGACGTCCTCGGCGACTACGAGGACGAGAAGATCCTCACGATCGACGGCGGCGACGAGCACCCCACCTATCCCACCGACGGCGAGCTCATGATGACCACGGTCTCCGTCGACGGCGGCCCCGGCTACCGGGTCACCGCCGCGGAGGTCCTCGTCGCCTGGTTCGACGGCACCCGCTCGGTGCTGCCGCGCGAGCTGCTCTACCCCGAGGACCAGAGCGCCGAGGAGAGCAGCCTCGAGACCTCCGTGCAGATGAGCACCTCCCAGCAGGACGCCGTCGCCGTGGCCCTCGACGAGCTCGACATCCCCTACGAGGACACGGTCATCGTCGCCGGCGTCGAGACGGGCGCCCCCGCGGACGGCGTCCTCGAGCCCGGCGACCGCGTGCTCCGCATCAACGGGGAGTCCGCCTCGGACACCGCGGGCTTCCAGGCGCTCGCCGCCGCGACGCCCGCCGGCCAGGACGTCGAGATGACCGTCGAGCGCGAGGGGGAGGAGCAGACGCTCCAGGTGCCCACCGAGCAGGCCGACGGGAAGCCCCGCATGGGCATCGTCCTCGGCGCCGGCCACGACTTCCCGATCGACGTCGGCATCTCCGTCGGCGACGTCGGCGGTCCCAGCGCCGGCACCATGTTCGCGCTCTCGGTGTACGACGAGCTCACCCCCGGCGCGCTCACCGGCGGCAAGGACATCGCGGGCACCGGCACGATCGACGCGGAGGGCGCCGTCGGCGCGATCGGCGGGATCCGCCAGAAGATGGTCGGCGCCCGGGACGCCGGCGCCGACTACTTCCTCGCCCCGGCGGAGAACTGCGACGAGGTCACGGGACACGTCCCCGACGGCCTCGCCGTCGTCAAGGTCTCCACCTTCGAGGAGGCCCGACACGCGGTCGAGACGATCGGCTCCACCGGCAGCACCGACGACCTGCCCACCTGCAGCTCCTGAGGAGGACACCCATGGCCCGCAAGCGCCGCACCCCCGCCCGCCCCACCGTCGTGCTCGACTTCGGCGGTGTGCTGAGCGCGGGGCACGACCCCGTGCCGGACCTGCACGAGCTGCTCGGCGGCGACGCCGCGACCCTCGGCGAGTCCCTCTGGTCCCACCGCCCCGACTACGACCGCGGCACCGTCGACGCCGCGACCTACTGGGGGAGCGTGGCCGCCGCGAGCGGGATCGAGACCCTGAGCGCCGAGGAGGTCGCCGAGCTGCAGGCGGCCGACGACCGCTACTTCCTGCGCCTGAACCCCGAGTCCCGCGCGCTCCTGCACGACCTCGCCCGCAACGAGGTGCGCCTCGTGCTGCTCTCCAACGCCTCGGTGGGCTTCGGCGAGGCCGTGCGCCGCACCGACTGGTTCGAGGCCTTCTCCTTCGCCGTGATCTCGGGGGAGGAGAAGGTCGTCAAGCCCGAGCGCGAGATCTACGAGATCCTGCTCGAGGTGCTCGCGCACGAGAACGGCGGGGTGGCGCGGCCCGGGGACGTCGTGTTCTTCGACGACCGCGAGGACAACGTCGAGGCGGCCCGCGCCCTCGGCATCGACGCGCACCTGTGGCCGCGCAACGGCGACCCCCGCCCCGAGGGCGTCGAGCATGGCGCGGTCCAGGCGCGGCGCGTGCTCGCCGAGCGCGGCATCCCGCTGGACTGACACGACCCTCCCCGCTGCTGCGGGCGGTCTGGGTGAGCCGGGGACGGGCTCCGGGTAGAGTCGGGGATCGCCCGTCCCGTGCGGCGCCCCGCTGTGGCGCGCCGGTGCGGACCCCCGACCCCTCTTCGAGAAGGAACCTCAGGTGGCAGAGTTCATCTACACGATGTACAAGGCCCGGAAGGCCGTGGGAGACAAGGTCATCCTCGATGACGTCACCATGAGCTTCTACCCCGGCGCCAAGATCGGCATGGTGGGCCCCAACGGCGCCGGCAAGTCGACGATCCTCAAGATCATGGCCGGTCTCGACCAGCCCTCCAACGGCGAGGCCCGCCTCAGCCCCGGCTACAGCGTCGGCATCCTGCTCCAGGAGCCGCCGCTGGACGAGACCAAGACCGTCCTGGAGAACGTCCAGGAGGGCATGGGCGACCTCTACCGCAAGGTGCAGCGCTTCAACGCCATCGGCGAGGAGATGGCCCTGCCGGACGCGGACTTCGACGCGCTCATGGAGGAGATGGGGAAGCTCCAGACCGAGATCGACGCGGCGAACGGCTGGGACCTCGACTCCCAGCTCGAGCAGGCGATGGACGCCCTGCGCTGCCCGCCCGGCGACGAGCAGGTCACCCATCTCTCCGGCGGTGAGCGCCGCCGCGTGGCGCTGTGCAAGCTCCTCCTGGAGAAGCCGGATCTGCTCCTCCTCGACGAGCCCACCAACCACCTCGACGCGGAGAGCGTGCTCTGGCTCGAGCAGCACCTCCAGCAGTACGAGGGCGCCGTCATCGCCGTGACCCACGACCGGTACTTCCTGGACCACGTGGCCCAGTGGATCGCCGAGGTCGACCGCGGCCACCTCTACCCCTACGAGGGCAACTACTCCACCTACCTGGAGAAGAAGGAGGAGCGCCTCGCCGTCCAGGGCAAGAAGGACGCGAAGCTCGCCAAGCGCCTCAAGGAGGAGCTCGAGTGGGTGCGCTCCTCGGCCAAGGGTCGCCAGGCGAAGTCCAAGGCGCGACTGGCCCGCTACGAGGAGATGGCCGCGGAGGCCGAGCGCACCCGCAAGCTCGACTTCGAGGAGATCACCATCCCGCCGGGCCCGCGGCTCGGCAACCAGGTCATCGACGGCAAGGACCTCAAGAAGGGCTTCGGGGAGCGCGTGCTCATCGACGGCCTCTCGTTCTCCCTGCCGCCCAACGGCATCGTCGGCGTCATCGGCCCGAACGGCGTCGGCAAGACGACGCTGTTCAAGACGATCGTGGGGCTCGAGGAGCTCGACGGCGGCGAGCTGAAGGTGGGCCAGAGCGTCCAGATCAGCTACGTCGACCAGAACCGCGAGAACATCGATCCGGAGAAGAACCTCTGGGAGGTCGTCTCCGACGGGCTCGACTTCATCCAGGTCGGCAAGGTCGAGATCCCCTCGCGCGCCTACGTCAGCCAGTTCGGCTTCAAGGGCCCGGACCAGCAGAAGAAGGCCGGCGTGCTCTCCGGCGGCGAGCGGAACCGCCTGAACCTCGCGCTCACCCTCAAGCAGGGCGGCAACGTCCTCCTGCTCGACGAGCCGACGAACGACCTCGACGTGCAGACCCTCGGCTCGCTCGAGAACGCGCTGCTCGAGTTCCCCGGCTGCGCCGTCGTCGTCTCCCACGACCGCTGGTTCCTGGACCGGGTCGCGACGCACATCCTGGCCTACGAGGGCACCGAGGAGAACCCGTCGAACTGGTACTGGTACGAGGGCAACTTCGAGGCGTACGAGAAGAACAAGGTCGAGCGCCTGGGCGAGGACGCGGCGCGTCCCCACCGCGTGACGCACCGTCGCCTCACCCGCGACTGAGCGGGTGCCGGGGCATGACCGCCCCGGCGACCCTCCCGACCTGACGCGGCCCCGTCGCGACCGGCTCCGGCCGGCCGCGGCGGGGCCGTCGCCGTCGACCGTGCCCGCAGGCTGAAAGAACTTGCAGAAACCGGGGGGAACCTCCGAGCTTCGGGGTGAAGTGCCAGGTCAGGGGCTTGCGGCAGAGACGCAAGAATCGGCGTCCCCTCGGGTATCGTGGTGCCATGAAGCCGATCTCGACGATCACGGTGTCCTCGGACCTGCCCGCCGCCCTCTCGCCGCTGCGGGAGCTCGCCATGAACCTCCGCTGGACCTGGCGCCGCCAGACCGCGGACCTCTTCCGCACGCTCGACCCGGCGGCCTTCGCCGCGAGCGACGGCAACCCGATCGCCATGCTCCCCACCGTCCCCGCCTCGCGCCTCGCCGAGGCCGCCCGGGACGAGTCCTTCCTCTCCCGCATGCGCGGAGAGATCGGCGACCTGCGCACCTACCTCGACTCGGGCCGCTGGTTCCAGCGCACCGCGGGCAGCACGGGCGGCGGCGCCGGCGCGCCGACCTCCGTCGCCTACTTCTCCATGGAGTTCGGCATCACCCCGACCCTGCCGATCTACTCCGGCGGTCTCGGCATCCTCGCCGGTGACCACCTGAAGTCCGCCTCGGACCTCGGCGTGCCGCTCACCGCGATCGGCCTGCTCTACCAGTGGGGCTACTTCTCGCAGTCGCTGGACCGCGAGGGCTGGCAGCAGGAGGAGTACAAGCTCAACGACCCCGCCTCCCTGCCCGTGCAGGAGGTGCGCGGCGAGGACGGTGAGCAGCTCACCGTCTCCGTCACCCTCCCCGGCGGCCGCGAGGTCGCCATCGCCGTGTGGGTGGCGCAGGTGGGCCGTGTGCCGCTGCTGCTCCTGGACACGAACGTCGCGTCGAACGACGAGGACCTGCGGGCCATCACCGACCGCCTCTACGGCGGCGACCACGAGCACCGGATCGTGCAGGAGATCGTGCTCGGGATCGGCGGCGTGCGCGCCGTCGAGGCCTACTCGCGCCTCACCGGCGCCCCTGCGCCCACCGTCTTCCATCTCAACGAGGGCCATGCCGGCTTCTCCGGCCTCGAGCGCGTGGGCACGCTCATGCAGGGCGGCGCCTCCTTCGCCGAGGCCCACGCCGAGGTGCGCGCCGGCACGGTCTTCACCACCCACACCCCGGTGCCCGCGGGCATCGACCGCTTCGACACGGATGAGCTGCGCCGCTACCTCGACGCCGACGAGTCCGGCCTCTCCCGGCTGATCCCCGCGCTGCCCGTCGAGGCCGCGCTCGCGCTCGGCACCGAGGAGGGCGGCGAGGTGTTCAACATGGCGCACCTCGGCTTCCGCATCGCGCAGCGCGCGAACGGCGTCGCGAAACTCCACGGCGCCGTCTCCCGGGCGATGTTCCAGGAGCTCTACCCCGGCTTCGACGTCCCCGAGGTGCCGATCACCTCGGTCACCAACGGCGTGCACCGCCGCACCTGGACCTCCCCGGTGATGGACGACCTCTACAAGAAGGCCCTCGGCGACGTGGACGTCTCCGCGCTCTCCGACTGGAGCGCGCTCGCCGCCCTCACCGACCACGAGCTCACCGGCGCCCGGGACCGCCTCCGCAGCGACCTCGTGGACATGGCCCGCAAGCACGTGAAGCGGGCCTGGCTGCGCCGCGGCGCAGACGAGGCGGAGCTCGACTGGACCGAGCACATCCTCGACCCGCAGGCGCTCACCATCGGCTTCGCCCGCCGGGTGTCCACCTACAAGCGCCTGACGCTCATGCTCTCGGACCCCGAGCGCCTGCGCCGCATCCTGCTGGACCCCGAGCGGCCCGTGCAGTTCGTCATCGCCGGGAAGTCCCACCCGGCGGACCGCCCCGGCAAGGAGTTCCTCCAGCAGCTCGTGCGCTTCGCCGACGAGGCCGGCGTGCGCCACCGGATCGTGTTCCTGCCGGATTACGACATCCGCATGGCCTCCGTGCTCATCGCGGGCGCCGACGTCTGGCTGAACAACCCGATCCGCCCCGAGGAGGCCTCCGGCACCTCCGGTATGAAGGCCGTCCTCAACGGCGGGCTCACCTTCTCCGTCTCCGACGGCTGGTGGGACGAGATGAAGGACGACGAGGCCGGCTGGACCATCCCCACCGCCCAGGTCGCCGACCAGCACGAGCGCGACCGCCTCGAGGCGAACGCGCTCTACGAGATCCTCGAGAACCGGATCGTCCCGCTGTTCCACGAGCGGGACGAGCGCGGACTCCAGCACGGCTGGATGGAGACGGTGCGCACCTCGCTCGTGCGGATCGCGCCGCAGATCACCGCGGCGCGCATGGTGCGCGACTACGTGACCGATCTCTACACGCCGGCGGCCCGGGCCGCCGCGCGCTTCGCGCAGGACCCCTCGACCGCCTCCTCCTTCACCGCCTGGAAGGAGCGCGTGGGCGCCGCGTGGTCGCAGGTCGCGGTGCAGGACGTGCGGCTTGAGGGCGTCGAGGGCGGCCGGGTCGCGACCGGCGGCGAGGTGAGGCTCTCCGCGGAGGTGCAGCGCGGCGGGCTCGAGGAGCAGGACCTGCTCGTCGAGGCCGTGCTGGGCCCGGTGGACGAGAAGGGTGAGATCATCGGCGGACAGCTCATCCCGCTGCGGCGTGGGGAGGACGGCCGCTGGGCCGCCCGCTTCGCGCTCACGGTCCCCGGTGAGATCGGATGCACCGTGCGCGCCACGCCGCAGCATCCGGTGCTCGCCTCCCGGGCCGAGCTCGGGCTGGTCGCCACCGCCTGAGCCGCCGCAGCACCCCGACGGAAGGACCCCGCCCCGTGCTCACCCGCCGCCAGCTCCTGCACACCGCCGCCGCTGCGACAGGGGTGGCCGGGGCGGGCGTCCTCTCCGCCTGCTCGAAGCCCGAGGAGTCCGCGGAGCTCGCCGACGGCGACGCCCTGCGCATGCGGGTCTGGGACGACGCCGCCGCCTCCGCCTATCGCACGGCGCTCGCCGCCTTCACGGAGGACACGGGCCTCGAGGTGGAGGTCGAGGTGCTCGCCTGGGACGAGTACTGGAAGCAGGTGCCGCTCGACGCCGCGGCCGGCTCCCTGCCGGACGTGCTGTGGATGAACACCGCGAACCTCGCCCAGCTCGTCGACGCCGAGTCGCTCGTGGACGTCGGCGCGGTCGTCGGCAAGGACGTCTCCTCCTGGGAGACCGCCGCGACGGACCAGTACCGCCGGGCGGACACGCTCTGGGGCGTCCCGCAGCTCTACGACCGCAGCGTCCTGATCGCCAACCGCGATCTCCTGGACCCGACGGGCGCGGACCCGGCCGAGCTCGAGGCGGATCCCGGGGCGAAGAGCGACTCGCTGCGCGACGCCGCCCGGGCCGTCGCCGGGGGCGGGGCGAGCGACGACGGCGGCGGCTCCGGTCGGATCGGCTTCAGCGCCCAGCCGGACCGCAGCGGCGTGCTCGGACCGTTCCTCGCGGGTGCCGGCGGCACCTGGCAGGACGAGGACGAGGCCTTCGACTTCGCCTCCGACGAGGGCGTCGCCGTCGTGCAGTACCTCGCCGACATGGCTGCGGACGGTCTCGCCCCCGCGGGCGCGGAGACGACGACGGACACCGCCTTCTGCCGCGACCTCTTCACCCAGGGCCGCCTGGCCCTGCTGCAGACCGGCACCTACGATCTCGCGGCCGTGAGCGACGGCGTCCAGGGCACCTTCGGGTGGACGGTGCACGAGGTCGTCGCCGGCACCGACGGCGCCCGGCCGCTCGTGCACACGGTCGCGGCGGTCGGCGCGGCCACGAAGGACGACGACCGCACCGCCGCGATCGCGAAGCTGCTGCGGTTCCTCGGGGGCGCGGACGCCCAGCGGCCCCTCGTCGAGGCGCGCCTCGGGGTGCCTGCGCACCGCGACCTGCGCTCGGCCTGGTCCGACGCTTGGGCGGAGCTGAAGGTCGACGTCTCCGAGATCGCGGAGCTCCCCGATGCGATCGCGACCCCGGAGGTCGGCGTGCGCTCGGCGGACGGCACCGGCGCCGCGCTCGAGATCATCGCGACGATCTTCACCGGCGAGGCGACCGCCGCGGAGGCGCTCCCGAAGGCGCAGAAGGCCGCGACGGAGGCCGTCGGCCAGGGCTGAGCCGGCATCCCCCGGGAGCCGGCCGGGACGGCGGTCGGATCCGGTCAGACCAGATCAGATCAGGTCGGGTCGGGTCATGTCAGGGCCGCTGCTTGACTCGGATCATGCCCTCCTGGGTCACGGTCGCCACGAGATCGCCCTCGCGGTCGAACACCTGCCCGTGGGTCAGCCCGCGGCCGCCCGAGGCGCTCGGGGAGCGCTGCACGTACAGCAGCCACTCGTCGGCCCGCACGTGGCGGTGCCACCAGATGGCGTGGTTGATCGTCGCCATCCGCAGGCCCGGCGTCACCCAGCTCAGGCCCTGCCGGCGCAGGATCGGCTCGAAGGGCGTGTAGTCGCTCGCGAAGGCGAGGATCGCGTCGTGCAGCAGCGGGGTCGCCGGCACCGGGGCGAGGGTGCGCATCCACACCATCTGCGTGTCCGTCGTGTGCGGGTCGCCCGCGCCGCGCGGGTCCGGGCCCAGGTAGATCGGGTCCGTGACGTGGCGGATGTCGATGGGGCGCTGGGTCGCCCAGTAGCGGGCGACGGGGTGGTCGATGCCCGCGAGCACGTCGGCCGTGGTGGGCAGGCCGTCGGGGGAGGGGGCCTCGGGGGCGCGCTCGGAGTGCTCGAGACCGTCCTGGTCCTCCTGGAAGGAAGCGGTCATCGCGAGGATCGTCCGCTCCTCCTCGCCGTCCTGCCGGCCGGGCTGGGTGGCGAGCACGCGCCGCACGGAGAAGGAGCCGCCGTCGCGGAGGTTCTCGACCTGGAAGCGGATCGGGTGCTCGGGGTCGCCGGGGGCGAGGAAGTAGGAGTACATCGAGTGGATGCGGCGTCCCTCGGGGACCGTGCGGCCCACCGCCGTGACCGCCTGCCCCATGACCTGGCCGCCGAACACGTGACCGCCCGGCTGCGGGTTCGAGCCGCCCTCGAAGGCGGCGACGGTCGACGGGGTCGCGGTGCGCTCGTCGAGCTCCGCGGGGCGCAGGTCCAGGAGGTCCAGGAGTCCCTGGGCGATCGTGGCGGGGGACGGGTCCGGGGTGCTCATGCGGGGAATCGTACTGGTCGCAGCCGCCTACGATGGCTCCCATGCATCTCGACCTCACCATCCCCGTTCGCTGGACCGACCTCGACGCCTACGGGCATGTGAACAACGCCGCGATGCTGCGGCTGCTCGAGGAGGCCCGCATCGCGGCGTTCTGGCAGGTGCCGGAGGACCAGATCGCCCTCGGCGCCGAGGCGCCCCCGGCCGCGCTGCCCGTCTCGGGCGCCGGCGCACCGGTGAGCACGGTCATCGCCTCCCAGCGGGTGGAGTACGCCCGCCAGCTCGGCCACCGCCGCGACGGCGCCGTGGTGCGGCTGTGGATCTCGCGGATCGGCGGGGCGAGCCTCACGGTGGACTACCTCGTGCTCACCGCCGACGACCCCGACGGCGCCGCGCCGTACGCGCGGGCGCGCACCGTGATCGTCATGGTGGACGCCGTGAGCGGGCGCCCGGTGCGGCTCGACGCCGCGGCCCGCGAGGCGCTCGCACCGTTCGCGGGCGAGGGGCTCGCCTTCCGCGACTGACGCTCCGCGCCGGGCGGGTCGCCGCCGGCGCTCAGGAGAGGCGGTCGGGGATCTGCTGGCCGGCCATCGGCGCGGCGCCGCCGTCGACCGTGTTGACCATCGAGTGAGCGGCGCGCTCGAGGTAGTCCCACAGGGTCGCCTCGTGCAGCGGCGAGAGCTCGAGCGAGTCCACGGCCGCGCGCATGTGCGCGAGCCACGCGTCCCGGGCGGCGGGGGAGACGGGGAAGGGTGCGTGGCGCATGCGCAGCCGCGGGTGGCCGCGCTGCTCGCCATAGGTCTTGGGGCCGCCCCAGTACTGCTCGAGGAAGGTCTGCAGGCGCACCTTCGCGGGCCCCAGGTCCTCCTCGGGGTACATGGGACGCAGCAGCTCGTCCTCCGCGACGCCCGCGTAGAAGCGGTCCACGAGCGCGGTGAAGGTCGCATGCCCGCCCACCGCCTCGAAGAAGCTCGGGGAGGGTCCGGAAGGCTCGGCGGGTCCGGCGGGTCCCGCGGGGCCGACGGGGAGGCTGGGACGGGGATCGGTCATGACCGGGATGCTCTCACTTCGGGAGGGTGTCGGAGAAGCGGGGCTGCGCGAAGGCGACCCCCGCCTCGTGGAAGGCGGCGCGCACGCGCCGGCGCAGCTCCTGCTCGGCGTCCCACTGGGCACCGGCCTCGACGGGCACGACGATCCGGCGCTGCACGCGCGAGCCGTCCACGCCGAGGATGCCGCTCACTGCGGGGTCGCCGGTGACGCGGTCCGACCAGGCCGGATCCGCGACGAACTCGTCGGTCACGCCCTGCAGCAGATCGGTCACGGTGGCGTGTTCCGCCTCGGTGTCGATGTCGAACAGGGCGACGGCGTTGGAGTAGCCCTGGGTGAAGTTGCCGATCCGGATGATCTCGCCGTTGCGCACGGTCCACAGCGTGCCGTCGAGGGAGCGCACCTGGGTGACCCGGAGGTTGATGCCCTCGACGGTGCCGGTCGCGTACTCGAGGTCCACGGTGTCGCCCACGGCGACGAGGTCCTCGAAGAGCATGACGATGCCGGCGACGACGTCCTTGATGAGGGTCTGCGCGCCGATGCCGGCGGCGAGGCCCACGACGCCGAGGGAGGCGATGACGGGCGCGACGTTCACGCCGATCTCGCTGAGGATCATCACCGAGGCGATCGCCCAGATGACGAGTCGTGAGACGTTCCGGGCGACGCTCGAGAGCGTCTCCGTGCGCTGCTCACGGCGGGAGCGGGCGGCCTTCGCCTGCCGGGAGTCCCGCTTCGTCATCGAGCCCGCGACGGTGGACAGCCGTGCGGAGGACTGGCTCATCGTGCGGAAGAAGCGCCGGATGAGCCAGCCCGTGACGGCGCTGATCACCGTCGCCGCCACGAGGATGACGACGATGGTCAGGCCTGAGCTCAGGAGCCAGCCCCAGGCGGAGTCCAGAAAGGTCAGCGCGGCGTCCGGGGAGGCCGGCGCGGACAGGTCCGGGAGTGCGCGATCGTCCATGCCGCGACTCTATCCATGCCCACGCCGACCGTCGTCCAGGGCGTCCTCAGGCGTGATCCGCCTCGCGCACCCGCAGCTGGCGGGCCACCGTGTCCCGGCCCTCGATGATCACGCGGCGCAGCCCGAAGGGGGCGTCCTCGTGGTCCGCGAGCCAGGCGTCGGCGTCGTCGAGCACGGACTGCCCGCCGAAGGTCGAGGGGAAGTAGCCCTGGACGAGCCGGTTGGCGATCTCGCTCGACCGGTCGGCCCAGACCCCGTCGATCATCGAGAAGTACGCGCGCTCGTAGGGGGCGAGCAGGGCCGGGTCGACGACGCGGCGCAGCCCCATGACGACCGCGGTGACGGACTCGTTGGCGAGCTCGTCACGCTCGACGGTGCGCCGCCAGGCGTCGGCCTTGGCCTCGGAGGTCGGCAGTGCGGCGTGCGCCGTGAGGGCGGACTTCCGGCCGGACTGCGTGTCGTCGTCCGCGAGCACCGCGTCGATCCCGGCGGCGTCGATCCCGCCGAGCGCCGCGAGGCCGATGACGAGCTTCCAGCGCAGGTCGGTGTCGATCGTGCGGCCGGGGAGCGTGCGGGAGCCGTCGAGCAGGCCCGCGAGCACCGCGCGATGCTCCTCGGTGGAGGCGAGGCGGGCGAAGGTCTCCACGAGCTGCAGCTGGGTGTCGGAGCCGGCCTCAGCGGCCTCGGCGAGCTCCCACACGGCGCTCGCGGCGCCCGCGGTGCGGGCGGCCCGCTCGGACTGCGCGGCGAAGGGACCGGCCACGGACTCGAGCTGCTGGAGCAGGGTGCGCACCACGCTCGAGGAGTCCTCCCCGGTGAGGTTCGCGAGCACGAGCTCCTGGAAGCGGCGGCTCGGCAGCTCGGCGTCGCGCACCATGTCCCACGCGGCGGACCACAGCAGCGTGCGGGCGAGGGGGTCCTCGAGGTCGCGCAGGTGCTCGGTCGCGAGGGCGAGGGAGGCGTCGTCGAGACGGATCTTCGCGTAGGCGAGGTCGTCGTCGTTGACCAGCCAGAGGTCCGCGCGCCTCCCGACCAGCTGCGGCACCTCGGTGAGCGGGCCGTCCACGTCGAGCTCGACCTGCTCGGTGCGCACGAGGCGCCCGTCCTGGAGGGAGAAGCCGCCCACGCGCAGGCGGTGCGCGCGCAGCGTCGGGTGCTCCTCCGCGGCCTCCTGGGCGATCGCGAAGCGGGTCACGGCGCCCTGGGCGTCGCGCTCGACGACGGGGCGCAGCGTGTTGACCCCGGCGGTCTGCAGCCACTGCCGGGTCCAGGCGCCGAGGTCGCGGCCGCTCGTCGCCTCGAGCTCGACGAGCAGGTCCTTCAGCTCGGTGTTGCCCCAGGCGTGCTTCGCGAAGTAGGCGCGCAGACCCTCGAAGAAGGAGTCCTTGCCGACGTAGGCGACGAGCTGACGCAGCACGGAGGCGCCCTTGGCGTAGGTGATGCCGTCGAAGTTCGTCTCGACCGCCTCGAGGTCCACCATGTCCGCGACGATCGGGTGGGTCGAGGGCAGCTGGTCCTGCCGGTAGGCCCAGGCCTTCTCGGAGCTCGCGAAGGTGGTCCAGGAGTCCGTCCAGCGGGTCGCCTCGGCGCTCGCGAGGGTCGAGGCGTATTCGGCGAAGGACTCGTTCAGCCAGAGGTCGTCCCACCAGCGCATCGTCACGAGGTCGCCGAACCACATGTGAGCGAGCTCGTGGAGGATCGTGAGGTCGCGGCGCTCACGGATCGCGTCGGAGACCTCGGAGCGGAACACGTAGGACTCCACGAAGGTGACGGCGCCCGGGTTCTCCATCGCACCCATGTTGTACTCCGGGACGAAGATCTGGTCGTACTTGCGGAACGGGAAGTCCTGGTCGAAGGCGTCCTCGTAGAACTCGAGGCCGCGGCGGGTCATGTCGATGACGTACTCGGCGTCGACGTGCTCGGCGAGCGAGGCGCGGGCGTAGACGCCCATCGGGATGGTGCGGCCGTCGCGCGAGGTCACGGTGCCCTCACCGCCGCGGTAGTCCCCCGCGATGAGCGCGACGAGGTACGTGGAGATCGTCTCGGTGGGCTCGAAGGCCCAGGTCGCGACGTTCTCGCGGTGGGAGAGCGGGACCGGCTCCGGCGTGGGGGAGTTGGAGATGACGCGCCAGTGGTCCGGGGCGGTGACGGTGAGACGGAAGGCGGCCTTGAGGTCCGGCTGCTCGAAGCAGGCGAACATGCGGCGCGCGTCGGAGACCTCGAACTGCGTGTACAGGTAGACCTCGTCGTCGACCGGGTCCACGAAGCGGTGCAGGCCCTCGCCCGTGTTCATGTAGACGCCGTCGGCGAGGACCCGCACGGTGTTCTCGCCCTCGCGCACGGCGGGGAGCTTCACCCGGGCGCCGTCGAAGCGGGAGGAGGGGTCCTCGAGCAGCTCTCCGTTGAGCTCGATCTCGTGGACGGTGCGGGCGATGAGGTCGAGGAAGGTCTCCTCCGCGGCGCTCGCGGTGAAGGCGATCGTGGTCTCCGTGCGGAAGGTCTCCGGCCCGGTGGTGAGGTCCAGTCGGATGTCATAGGTCGCGGTGGAGAGGAAGGAGGCGCGGCGGCGCGCCTCCTCGCGGGTGAGGTTCTCAGAGGTCATGGGTGCCATCCTGCCACCGCTGTGTCCGGGGTCTCCCGCGCTCGCGCGGCCGAGGGCTGATGGTGGCCGATCTGTGACGTGAGGCTGTCACGTCCGCGGTGGGCGCCATCGGCCCGGCGGGGTGTCCGGAGCGGACCATCACGAGCCAGGGGCACCCTGGACCGTCGCCGACGCGCTGCTCGCCGAGGACGCGATCTGCTCCCGCGCGAACGGATCGCCGCGAGCCCCGGCCTCCCGCGCCGGGAGCGGGTGTGTTGCGCCGTCCGCCCCGTGACGGGCGGGGCCCTCCAGGAGTTCAGCGCCGCGTGAGGTCCACGTCCCAGGTGTAGTGCGCGGGAAGGCGCGGGACGGGCCAGCGCGGGTCCGGGAAGAAGTACTCGTAGCCCGCGGAGAACGGATACGCCCAGCGCTCGATGTGCTCCTCCGCCTGCCGTCCCGCCGCGCGGATCTCCTCGACCTCCTCGGGGGAGAAGTAGCCGGTGCGCTCGGCGCCCTCGAGCTCGTCCTCGTCCTTGTAGTGCCAGTCCCGGCGGGGCAGGACCACGAGGTCGAGGACGAGGTCGCGCGTGCGCACGCCCTCCTCGGTCCGCTCGTAGGGGGTCTCGAGGTTCACGTAGTAGCAGCCGAGCGAGCCGTCGTCCTTGTAGAACAGCCAGACCGAGTAGGGCGAGTCCGGCAGGCCGATCATGAGGATCCCGTTGCCGGTCCAGAGCTGCTTGGACTGGATCCGCGGCGCGGTGAACATGCCCTCGTCGCCGGCGCGGCGCAGGGCCGCCCCGGATTCGAGGACGGGCAGGAGCACCTCGGTGCCCGGGGCGATCCAGACGACGATGCCGCGCTCGTCGTCGAGCACGACGGTGCCCGGCCTGACGGTGCGCGTGGGGTGCTGAGGGGTGTAGTAGGTCCAGGTCACCTGGTCTCCAGGCGACCACCGTGATGTGGTGGACATGGTGGGGTTCCCGGCCGGCTCGGCCTCCACGGGCGCCCCGTTCCGTCCGGCCGCGGGGCCGGGGCTTCACTGCCCGCGAAGGGGAAGGAGTATGGGCCGACCATACCGCGACCACCCCGTTCGCGGTGCGGGCGACCCGCCGTCGATCCGCGCCGGGGTCCCGGGGGTGGGAGCGCCCCGGGACCGGAGAGCGTCGGCTCAGTCCTCGCCGCTCCAGGCGGCCCAGAGCCGGGCGTACACGCCGCCGCGGTTCACGAGCTCCCGGTGGGGGCCCTGCTCGACGACGGCGCCGTCGGCCATGACGAGGATCCGATCGGCGTGCTCCGCCTGGGAGAGGCGGTGGGCGACGATCACGGTGGTGCGGCCGCGGGCCACCTCGAGCGCGGCGCGCTCGAGAACCCGGGCGCCCGAGGAGCCCTCGTCGGCCGTGGCCTCGTCGAGGACGAGCACCGCCGGGTCCTGCAGGGCGATGCGCGCGAGCGCCAGCTGCTGGGACTGCTCCGCGGTGAGCCGCTCGCCCTTCTCGCCCACCTCGGTCTCCAGACCCTTCGGCAGCGCGAGCGCCCACGCCTCCGCATCGACGATGCGCAGCGCCTCCCGCAGCTCCTCGTCGCTCGCCTCCGGGCTCGCGAGGCGGAGGTCCTCGGCGAGGGTCCCGCGGAAGACGTGCACGTCCTGGCTGACGATGCTCGCGTGGCCGCGCACCGACTCGAGGTCGGCATGGGCGAGATCCGCCCCGCCGTGGAGCACCCGGCCGTGGCGCGGCTCGAGGGTGCCCGCGATGATCGAGGCGAGCGTCGACTTGCCCGCACCGGAGGCGCCCACGAGCGCGATCGTCTCGCCCGCGGCGATGTCGAGGTCCATCTCGCGCAGCACCACGCGCTCCTCGCCCTCGGCATCGGTCCCGTAGGCGTGGGAGACGCCCTCGAGGCGGATGCCCGCCCCGGCCGGGACCTCGTCGCCGGGGGAGGAGGCGGGGTCGATCGCGTCGATGACGCCCACCATGCGGGTGAGCGAGGCGGCGGCGGACTGCACGTCGTCGAGGCTGAAGATGAGGTTCATCATCGGCCACAGCAGGCTGATGAGGTACAGCGCCGCCGCGGTCACGAGACCCACCGGCGCCCCGGAGACGTTGACCATGACGTAGCCGAGGATCAGCACGAGCGCGATCGCGATGTTCTCCGGCCACACCATGACCTTGACGAGCTTCGTCACGAGGGTCATCACGCGCATGCCGAGCACGACGGCGGTCTCGGAGAGCACCGCGACGTGGCGGGTCTCCCGCTTCTCGATGCCGTACGCGTGCACCGTGGGGATGCCGTGGATCGCGGAGAGCAGGCCCTGGGCGCGGGCGCCCATGGCGACCCGCTCCCGGCGGTAGATCGGCGCCGTGCGGCGCAGGTACCAGACCGCGGAACCGACGTACATCGGCACGACGACCACGACGAGGATCAGCAGCCACGGCGAGAGCACCACCATGCCGACGAGGGTCACGACGACGTAGAAGCCCATCTGGATGAGGTTCGGGACGACGTTGTTCACCGCACGGGCGGTGACGTCGACGTCGTCGGCGACGCGGGACAGCGCGTCGCCGATCCCCGTGATCTCCATGGTCTGCGCGGGCAGGTCCAGGGCGCGGTCGATGACGTCCTCGCGCATGCCCGCGAGGATCCGCTGGCCGAGCGCGCTCACGAGCGACCAGCCGAGCGCGGCCAGGACCGCCTGCAGCACGCCCGCGAGCATGATCAGGCCGCCCTGTCGCCAGAGCGCCGCGGAGCCCTCGCCGGACTGCACGACGTCCACCGCCCCGCCGATCAGGCGCGGCATCCAGGCGGCGGCGACCGCGCCCGCGGTGACCACGAGCAGCGTCGCGAGCGTCATCCAGCGGTAGCGCCAGAGGCGACCGCCCACATGGCGCAGCGCGGTGGGGACGTCCGCGATCGGGAGGATCTGGGCGTGCTCGTCGAGCTGGCGGCGGGCGGTGGCGTCCGCCGAGAGGACGTCGTCGGTCGAGGCGTCCCAGTCCACGAGGCGGAGGTCGGCCAGACCGGTGGGGCCCGTGGGGGCCGTGCGCTGAGCGGTCATCGCTGCACCATCTCCCGGTAGTCGTCGCGGTCCATGAGGTCCTGGTGGTCGCCGGCGGCGGTCACGCGCCCGCCGCGGAGGTAGACGACCTCGTCCGCCGCGCGCAGGAGCGCGGGCGCACGGGTCACGAGCAGGGTCGCCCGGTCCTCCAGGTGGCGGGCCGCGACGAGCGCCTCGGCGATGTGCTGCTCGGTGACCGCGTCGACCGCGGTCGTCGGGTCGTGGAGGACGAGCACGGGGGCGTCCGCCGCGACGGCGCGGGCGAGCGCGATCCGCTGGCGCTGGCCGCCGGAGAGGTTCGCGCCGCGGTCGAGGATGCGGGTGTCGTAGCCGTCGGGCAGGATCCGCAGGAGGTCGTCGGCGCCCGCCGCGTGCAGCGCGCGGTCCTCCCAGCCGGGACCGGAGCCGTCCGGCACCCGGGTCGCGAGCTGCTCGCGCAGCGTGCCGTCGAAGAGGTCCACGACGTGCGGCTCCACGAGGAGGTCCGCGCGGGTCCGGAAACGGTCCTCCGCGGTGACCTCCATGTCGCCGAGGTGCACGCCGGTGGCGACGCCGCGTCCGCTCACGGCGGCCACGACGGCCTCGGCGTCACGGGCGTCGGCGCACGCGAGGGCGATCACGCGGCCGTCGGGCACGACGAGGTCGAGCCCCTGCAGGGTGCCTGTGTCCACGCCGTCCAGGCGCAGGCCGCCCACGCCGGGGCGGCGCTCGCCGCGGCGCTGCTCCCCGCGGTCGTCATGGGCGTCGCGCAGCGCGGTGAGCGTGAGCTCGGGGTCGTCGATCGTGCGGCCGAGGTCCGCGAGCAGGTCGCGGACGCGCCGCCCCGAGGTGGACATCGAGGCCCACCACACGGGCAGGCCCGAGAGGCCCTGCAGCATGCCCATGTTCGAGCGGGCCACGCCGACGACGGCGATGAGCGTGCCGATGGTCATCTCGCCGGTGATCGTGCGCTGCGAGGCGATGATGACGACGGCCGCCATCATGCCGGCGGTGACGAGGGTGGTCAGGCCGCCGGCGACGCCGGAGAAGCGGGCGTTGACGAGCGCCGCGTCGAGCGCGGTGCGCGAGCGGCGGCGGTACTGGGCGCGGGCGCGGGACTGCACGCCGAGGCCCTGCAGCACGCGCAGGCCGTGCACGAGGTCCGTCGCGGTCGCGGCGGCGTCGGCCGCCTTGGACTGCTGGGCGTCGTAGCGCGCGGAGAGGATCGGGGAGATCACCCGGATCACGATGATCATGACGACGATGCCGATGAGCGTCGCGACGCCGAGCCACGCGTCGAGCCAGGCGAGCCAGCCGCAGGCGACGAGCACCACGGCGGAGGCCGGGAACGCCCAGGGCAGCATGTCCATGACGTCGGAGGCCTTGTCCGCGTCGGAGGTCGCGATCGAGAGCACCTCGCCGGAGGGCCGCTGGACGGGCGTGGAGCGCGGGTCGAGCACGGCACCGGTGACGGCGACGCGCAGCCGGTGCCGCTCGAACATGCGGGCGCGCTGCGAGGCGGCGAACATGACGGTCCACGCCCAGGTGCTCACCAGGCGCATCGCGAAGATGCCGGCGGCGCCCGCGATCGTGAGGACGAGGTCGCCGCGCACGATGCCGGCGTCGATGATGAGGCCGACGAGCACCGGGACGAGCATGTCCACGCCCTCGACGACGAAGGAGAGCGCCATGATCCAGGGGATCCGGCGGCGGTGGCCGCGCACGATCGACCGCATCACGGAAGGAGCGGTGGAGCGGGAGGGCGCGGGGGAACGATCACGGCGGGGCACCAGGGAATCCAACACCGGCGGACGCCCCTGCGCAACGCCTTTTGCGGGGTGACAGAATGGGGGCTCACCACCGCGAGAGAAGGAGCCCTCCATGAGCGCGCGTCCCGTCGAGCTGTTCTTCGATCCGATCTGCCCCTGGGCCTGGATGACCAGCCGCTGGCTGCTCGAGGCGTCGCAGGTCAGGGAGGTGGAGATCACCTTCTCGATCATGTCGCTGGCCGCGCTGAACGAGGGCCGCGATCTCCCCGAGGGCTACCGCCGCTCCATGGACGACGCCTGGGGCCCCGCCCGCACCGCGCTCGCCGTCGCGCAGCAGGGCTCGCAGGAGGACCTCGCCGCCTTCTACACCGCCTTCGGCACCGAGTACCACGTGGGCGGGAACAGCGACCGCCGCGCCGCCGCCGTCGCCGGCCTCGCCGCGACCTCGCTGGGCGCCGATCTGATCTCCGCCTACGACGACGAGTCCCTCGATCCCGAGCTCCGCACCCGCCAGAAGGTCGTCATCGAGCTCGTGGGCGACGAGGTCGGCACCCCCGTCATCTCCTTCGGCCCCGGCCGCGCCTACTTCGGTCCCGTCATCTCGCCCGCCCCCAAGGGCGAGGAGGCGGGCACGCTCTTCGACGGCCTCGAGCTGATGACCCGCACCGAGGGCTTCTTCGAGCTCAAGCGCACCCGCACCGTCGGCCCCATCTTCGACTGACCCGCCCCACCCCGCGAAAGGCACCACCACCCCCATGCGCGTCCACATCGGCACCGATCACGCCGGCTTCGAGCTGAAGAACCGGCTCATCGCCTCCCTCACCGCGAAGGGCCACGACGTGGTCGACCACGGGGCGTTCAGCTACGACCCGCTGGACGACTACCCCTCCTTCTGCACCGATGCCGGCGAGGCCGTCGTCGCGGACCCGGGCTCGCTCGGCGTCGTGATCGGCGGCTCCGGCAACGGCGAGCAGATCGCCGCGAACAAGGTCAAGGGCGTGCGCGCCGCGCTCGTGTGGAACGAGGACACCGCGCGCCTCGCCCGCGAGCACAACGACGCGAACGTCGTCTCCGTGGGTGCCCGCCAGCACTCCGAGGAGGAGCTCGAGCACCTCATCGACCTCTTCCTCGCGGAGCCCTTCAGCGGCGAGGAGCGCCACCAGCGCCGGATCGACCTCGTGGCCCGCTACGAGACCACCGGCTCCTACGACCAGGGTGCGGGCTCCGCCGACGCCGCCTTCTGATGCCGGAGGGGCACACCGTCCACCGCCTCGCCGCGGCGCTGCGCCGCGGGTTCGGCGGGCAGCGCCTCCGCACCTCGAGCCCGCAGGGCCGTTTCCCGGAGGCCGCGGCGCTCTCGGGAATGGTGCTGCTCGAGGCGGAGGCGGCGGGCAAGCACCTGCTGCTGCACCTCGGCCCGGAGGAGGGGCTGGACCCCGGCGCGCCCGGCACCCGCATGGTGCACGTGCACCTGGGCCTGTACGGCTCGTGGACCTTCGCGGGCGAGTCGGGCTTCGCGAGCGCCCATGCGATCGGCGCCCCGCGGCTGCGGGTCGGCGAGCGGGAGGAGGCCCTCCCCTCGGGCGGTGGCGGGTCCGACGGGGATGCGACCGTGTCCTGGCGGGAGATCGTCCCGCGGGGGACGGTGCGCCTGCGGATCGTGGGGGAGAAGGGCCTCGCCGACCTCACCGGCCCCACCGCCTGCGAGCTCTACGACCCGTCCCAGCGCACCGCCCTGCTCGAGCGGCTGGGACCGGACCCGCTGCGCGCGGATGCTGATCCGGGCCGCTTCGTGGACCGCGTGCTGCGCTCCCGCACGGCGATCGGCACGCAGCTGATGGACCAGTCCGTCGTGGCGGGCATCGGCAACATCTACCGCGCCGAGCTGCTGTGGCGCGCGCGGCTGGATCCCTGGGTGCCGGGCCGGGACCTGTCCCGCGGCCTCGTGACCGGGATCTGGGAGGACCTCGTGCCGCTGATCGGCTACGGGGCGCGCACGGGCCGGATCGTCACCACCCAGCCCGAGCACCGCGGGATCGAGGCGAGGATCGTGGAGCCGCGCCGCGCGACCCGCCAGAACGGGGACGAGCGTGAGGGCGTGGTCCCGCGCGAGCAGTCCTTCTACGTCTACCACCGCCAGACCCTGCCCTGCCGGGTCTGCGGCACCACGGTGCGCAGCGCCGCGATGGCGGGGCGCACCGTCTACTGGTGCCCGCGCTGCCAGGGCATGCGCACGCGGCGCTCGCCGTGGGTGCGCGAGCACCCGGCGGCGGGATGGGCGGCGGCGGGCTAGGGTCGCCGGTCATGGACCCCGATGCGCTCCCGCCGCTCGCCCCGCTGCTCGGGACCGGCCGCCTCCCCGTCGGCGACGGGCACGAGATCGCCTACGAGACCTCCGGCGACCCCGACGGCGTGCCCGCCCTCTACCTCCACGGCGGTCCGGGCGGGCGGCTGAGCCCCGGCTACCGGCGCAACGTCCCCGCCGATCGCACCTACCTCGTGGGCCTCTCCCAGCGCGGAGCGGGGGAGAGCACGCCGAGCGCCGGGGCGCCCGGGCCCGTGGACGTCTCCGCGAACACGACCGCCCACCTCGTCGCGGACATCGAGGCGCTGCGCGAGCGCCTCGGGATCGACGCCTGGATCGTCCAGGGCGTCTCCTGGGGATCGACCCTCGCGATCGCCTACGCGCAGGCGCATCCCGAGCGGGTGCGCGGCGTGGTGCTCATGGCCGTCACCTCGACCTCCCGCCGGGAGGTCGAGTGGATCAGCGAGGGCGTCGGCGCGCTCCTCCCCGAGGCGTGGGACGAGCTCGCCGCGCTCGCCGAGGAGCACACCGATTACCGCCGCGGCGGGGACCTGCCCCTGGTCGAGGCGTACCGGCGGATGCTCACGGCGGAGGACCCCGAGCTCGTGGACGCCGCCGCCCGCGCCTGGAACGTCTGGGAGGACGAGCACATCCGCATCGGCACCGGGCAGGCGGCACGCTCCCACGCCGTGCCCGAGGACGAGCCCGTGACGGAGCACGCCCGCGGCTTCGCCCGCCTCGTCACCCACTACTGGGCGCGGGACGGCTTCGTCGCGGACTGGGCCGTGCCCTGGGGTGCGGCTCCCGGCAGCGGCCTGCTGGGTGGCATGCACCGCATCGCCCATGTCCCCGCGGTGCTGATCCACGGCCGCCGCGACGTCTCCGGTCCCGCGCTCACCGCCTGGGAGCTGCATCGCGCCTGGCCCGCGAGCGACCTCGTGGTGGTCGAGGAGGAGGGCCACGGCGGCCCCGTGATGGTGCGCGCCTGGCAGGAGGCGATGGACCGCCTCACGCGGTGACGGGCTCCGCCCTCCCCGGCGTGCGGCTCCCGGTGACGCGGCCCAGCTGCCATGCGAGCGCGAGCGCGACGAGGATCCCGTTCAGCGGGGCGATGCCGAGCGGGAGGTCGGCGCCCGCCCCGTCGGTCATCTCCGCGTCGGGGGTGCCGAGCGGGGAGGGGGGATCAGCGCTCGAGCTCCGCGGCCTCCATGCCGATGTCCTCGCTCCAGATCTCGGGGCGCTCGGCGATCATGCGCTCCGTGAGCGCCACGCACTCCGCGTCGTCCACGACGTCGACCTGCCCACCCCGATCGCGCAGCAGCGCCTCGGACATCTCGAAGCTCCGGTTCTCGCCCACCACGATCCGCGGGATCTCGTACAGCAGGGCCGTGCCCGCGCACATGATGCACGGCGAGAGCGTCGTGTAGAGCACACGCCTGCGATACACCGAGGCGCTGCGCCGGCCGGCCCGCTCGATCGCATCGGTCTCGCCGTGCAGGATCGCGGAGCCGCGCTGCACGCGCTGGTTGTGGCCCGTGCCGAGACCGGATCGACGCCTCCGGTGTCGTACCGTGGGACCATGTCCGACCTGCACTCCGCGCACCTGCGCGACATCGATCCCACCACCGTGTACCTCCTGGCGAAGCTGCGTCAGGACGTCTTCACGATGGAGCAGGGCGCCACTGATCCCGACCTCGACGGCCGGGACCTCGAGGACGGCACGACCATCCTGTGGATCGAGGCGGGCGGTGTGCCCGCGGCCCACATCCGCGTGCTGACGGAGGCCGACGGCACCCTGCGGATCGGCCGTCTCGCGGTCGCCGCCGCGCACCGCCGCGACGGGTTCGGCGGGCGGATCATGCGCGCGGCCCTCGACCTCACCGAGCGCCTCGCCCCCGAGGCCGAGGTGCACATCGACGCCCAGGCCTACCTCGAGAAGTGGTACCAGGGCATGGGCTACGAGACCGTGGGCCCGATGTTCCTCGAGGCCGGGATCGAGCACGTGCCCATGGTGTTCCGTCACCCCAGCAGGTCGACGATCTCCTGACGCCCGAAGTACGCGGCGGTGTCCCTCGCGCTCGGGGTGCCGGCCGCCGGATCGGCGCCCGCGTCGAGCAGCGCCTGCACCACGGCCGTGTCGCCCTTGAAGGCGGCGCCCGCGAGCGGGGTCTGCCGGCGGTCGTTCGCGAGGTCCACGTCGGCCCCGCGCGCGGCGAGACCCCGCACGAGCTCTGCGTGCCCGTGGTAGGCGGCGAGCATGATCGGGGTGTTGCCCGCGGCGTCCTGCATGTCCACCGGGACGCCCTGGTCGATGACGGGCAGCAGTGCGAGGTCGCCGCCGCGGGCGAGGTCCATGATCTGCTGGGCGAGGGCCACGACCTGCTCGTCGGCAGGATCGGTCTGGTCGTTCATCCGGGCAGGCTAGCCCAGAGCAGCTGCGCGAGGGCGGGCCAGACCAGCAGCAGGACCGCGACCGCGCCGCCCACGAGGTCCGCCCGGGTGAAGCGGCTGGGCAGCGCCCAGGTGCGCCGGGTCGCGGTCGCGAAGCCGCGCGCGTCGAGGGCGAGGGCCTGCTGCTCCGCACCGCGCAGGGAGTCAACGAGCAGGGCGAGGGTCGCGCCGGCGAGCATCCGCGGGGAGCGGCGGCCTCCGCGGCCGCGCAGCACCCGGGTCGAGGTGATGATCTCCCACTGGCGGCCCGTGTGCCCGGCCCGCACGAGCGCCGCGACGACCGCGACGACGGGCCGCGCCGGCCAGCGCAGCCGCCCGCCCAGCGCGTCGCCGAGGGCCGTGACGTCCAGGCTCGTGAGCGCGATGACCCCGGGGGCGACGAAGGCGGTGATCCGGCAGGCCTCCTTGAGGCCCAGCAGCCAGGCCTCACCGCTGAGCGCCGGGGCCTCGCCGAGCAGGGCCGTCGTCCAGGCGATGCTCACGGCGGAGAGCAGCACCGGGGTGAGTCGCCACACCGCGCCGCGCACGGAGCGGAGCGCGAGCGGGGCGAGCAGCACCGTGGGCAGCAGAGCGAGCAGCCCGCCCTGCCAGGTGGAGACGGCGTAGGAGCCGACCGCCGCGAGGATGCCGATCAGGCAGAGCATCAGCGGGTTCAGGGCGTCCGCGGGCCGGTGCGCGGCGCGGGGGACGGGCAGGATCCGACGATCGGGTTCGGCGGAGGCCCCGGGGGCGGGGGTCGTTGCCCCGGCCGACGCGCTCGCCGCCGTCGGGGCGGGGGAGGGGGTGCCCTCCAGGTGGTGCCGGGACCCGGCGGCCGCGACGAGCACGGGGTCGTGGGAGGCGGCGACGACGGCGGTGCCGCGGTCCCGGGCCTCCTCGAGCAGGGCGAGCACCGCCGACCGCCGCTCGGCGTCCAGGCCCACGGTCGGCTCATCGAGCAGCAGCACCTCGGGCCGCGCCGCGAGGGCGGCGATGATCGCGAGGCGCCGCTGCTCCCCGCCGGAGAGCCGATGGGGGTTGGCACCGGCGAGGTGCGCGAGGCCTGCGCGGTCCAGCAGGGACCGGGCATCCGCCGCGGCCGCGGGATCCGCCGCGTCGCCGAGCTCACCGCGCACGGTCGAGGCGAGGAAGAAGTGCGCCGGGTCCTGGGGGACCAGCAGCAGCGAGCCGCGCCGCCGGCCGGCCTCCGCGGCGAGGGAGCGCAGCAGGGTCGTCTTCCCCGCGCCGCTCGCCCCGGTGACGACGGTGAGCAGCCCCGGCTCGATCCGCAGCTCGGCCTCCGGGGCCGGGCCCGGGGCGGGCTCCGTCTCCTGCAGCTCGGGACGCCGGGCGAGGACCTCCTCGGGCGGTCCGTCGGCGAGCACCTGCGCGCCGGAGCCCAGCACGACGATCCGGTCGAGGTGCTCCCGCCACGGCTCCACGTGGTGGTCGGCGATGACGAGGGTCCGCCCGGCGGAGGCCGCGAGCACGGCGCGGCGCACCGTCGCGGCGGCCTCGGGATCGAGCATGCTCGTGGGCTCGTCGAGCAGCATCGCCTCGGGGTGCAGGGCGAGGGCGCCCGCGAGGGCCACCCGCTGCTGCTGCCCGCCGGAGACGGCGAGCGGATCCCGGGAGCCGTCGACGTCGACCGCCGCGGCGTCCAGCGCGCGCCTCACCCGCTCGTGGATCTCGGGGCGGGGGAGGGCCGCGTTCTCCGGGCCGATCGCCGCGTCGCGCGCGACGGTCGCGCCCACCACCGCATGCGCGGGGTTCTGCAGCAGCAGCCCCCGCTCCCCGGGGCGGGAGGGCCCGGTGGGGGCCTGCTCGAGGTCCCCGGCCTCGGGGTCGAGCAGGCCCGCCAGGGCGCGCAGCACGGTGGACTTCCCGCTCCCGCTCACCCCCGTGAGCAGCACCTTCTGCCCGCCGGGCACGTGCAGGCGCAGGCCGTCGAGCGTGGGCTCGTCGCGGCCCGTGGGGCGCCAGCGCACCCCGTCCAGGAGCAGGTCCCTCACGCAGCCGCCCTCACGCGGCGGTCGTGGCGGCGGCGCGGCGCTCGCGATCCCGGTCCCGGCCCGCGGGCAGCGCGTCGAGGGCTCCCGTCGCGCCGAGGGCTCGCACGGCCGCCCAGCCGAGGGCTCCGCACAGCAGCGCACCGGAGACCAGGAAGAAGGCCAGCAGCAGAAGGGCGAAGGTCCAGCTCATCTCGGGGTAGTAGGAGAAGCGCTCCCACACCCATTCGAGCGCCGCCGCGATCACGCCGCCGAGCATCGCGACGGGCAGCGTGAAGCGGCGGTAGACGAAGAGCAGGAAGCCGATCTCGACGCCGCCGCCCTGCAGCAGGCCCGAGACGACGGTGCCCCAGCCCCACTGGCCGCCGAGGATCATCTCGAGCGTCGCGGCGACGAGCTCCGCGAGAAGCGCCGCGCCGGGCTTGCGCACGATGAGCGCGGCGAGCACGGCGGGCAGGAACCAGATGCCGGCGAGGATGCCCTCGGCGGGCTTGAAGGCCGCGGTGAGCGGCCCGATCAGCGAGTACAGGGCCCCGTAGCCCAGGAAGGCGACCCCGAAGGCCGCTCCGATCGCGACGCTGACCAGCAGGTCGATCGTCCTCATGCGTGTCATTCCGACTCCTCTCCTCGTGGAAAGGGGCGTCGTGGCGCCGGGGGCGCCGCGACGGAAATCCCGACTCCCTCCGCCGGCATGACCCGGTTCAGGTTCGAGGGTCTGCGCATGCGCGCACTCTCAGCACCGTGCGGTGCTCCCCTGTCAGTGGATGACCGCGGGCCAGTCTACCGCCGCGCGCGGATCGCCTGGTCGATCGCCTCCGCAGTGGACCGCGGGTCCGTGGGGGAGAACAGGTAGTGGGTGCCGCCGCGACCGACGATCTCGACCTGGGTGCCCGGCCGGGTCACGAGCAGGCGGTAGGTCGCCTGCGTCTCGGCCAGGGTGAGGGTGCGGCGCGAGCCGACGGCGGTGAGCTGCTCCGGGGCGGGGGTCAGCGCGCGCCCGCGACGCCATCCGTAGCCGCCCACGGTGACGCCCACGACCGTGGCGTCCAGCTCGCGCAGCTGCACGCCGCGGAAGTCCTCGACGGGCCAGGTGGCCTGCGGCCAGAACCCGCCGAGGCTCACGGTCACCCCGCGGCCGTCGACCAGGATGCGCGTCGCATGGTGCATCCACGTCCACACGGCGAGCAGCGCGAAGAGCACGGCCGCGGCGACCAGCAGCGGCGGCGGGACGGTCGCCCGCACGAGCGCGAGCACCAGCAGCACGACCCCGGAGGCGGCGGTGAGCGCGATCCGCGTCCAGCCCACGGCCGAGGGCCGGGTCGTGTCGGTGAACGAGGGCGCCTCGGGCCTCATGCCCGCCCCGCGTGCGCGCTCACCAGATGCGGACGCGCTCGGCGGGCGCCCGGTACATGCCGTCGCCCTCGCGCACGTCGAACGCCTCGTGGAAGGCGTCGAGGTGGCTCACCACCGTGTTGCAGCGGAACTCCATCGGCGCATGGGGGTCGATCGCGAGGCGGCGGATCGCCTCCTGCGGCCTGGTCAGGCCCCGCCACACGGTCGCCCAGGACCAGAACACGCGCTGCAGCCCGGTGAGGCCGTCGAGCTCGGGGGACCCCTCGCCCGCGGTCGCGAGGTACGCCTTCACCGCGATCGTGAGGCCGCCCAGGTCGCCGATGTTCTCGCCGACGGTGAGGGCGCCGTTGACGTGGTGGGCGTCGTCGAGGTCCCGGGGCGAGAGCGCCGAGTACTGCTCGATGAGGGCTGCGGTGCGCTCGTCGAAGGCGGCGCGGTCCTCCTCGGTCCACCAGGTGACGAGGTTGCCGTGGCCGTCGAACTTCGAGCCCTGGTCGTCGAAGCCGTGGCCGATCTCGTGGCCGATCACGGCGCCGATCCCGCCGAAGTTCACGGCGTCGTCGGCCTCCGCGTCGAAGAACGGCGGCTGCAGGATCGCGGCGGGGAAGACGATCTCGTTGCGGCCGGGGTTGTAGTAGGCGTTGACCGTCTGCGGGGTCATGTGCCACTCCGTCTCGTCGACCTCGCCGCCCACCTTCGCGTACTCGAACTCGGCGTCGAAGCGGCGCGAGGCGCGCACGGTCGCGACGAGGTCGCCCTCGACGATCTCGAGGCCCTCGTAGTCCCGCCAGGTCTCCGGGTAGCCGATCTTCGGGACGAACAGGGAGAGCTTCTCGAGCGCCTTCGCGCGCGTCTGCTCGGTCATCCAGTCCAGGCCCTCGATCGAGACGCGGTACGCCTCGAGCAGCGCGGCGACCAGACGCTCCATGTGCGCCTTGTGCTCCGGCGGGAAGTGGCGCGAGACGTACTCGCGGCCGACCTCGAAGCCGACGGCTCCCTCGACGAAGCCGACGCCGCGCTTCCAGCGCTCACGCAGCTCCTCCGCGCCCGAGAGCACGGTGCCGAAGAAGGCGAAGTTCGCGTCGACGAGCGCCGCGGGGAGATAGGGGGCGTAGGCGGAGACGGTGTGCACGGCCATCCAGGCGCGCAGCACCGCAAGGTCCTCGGCCGCGAGCAGCTCGGCTGCCGCGGAGACGAACTCGGGCTGTCCCACGGAGACCACGTCGAAGGTCCCCGCCGGGGCGCCGGTCCCCTCGACGAAGGCGTCCCACGGGAAGGCGGGGGCGAGCTCCGCACGCTGCGCGGCGGTCATCGGGTTGTCGGACTTCTCGCGGTCGCGCACACGGACGACGTCGACGTGGCACGCGGCGAGGCGGGTCTCGAGATCCATGACGGCCGCGGCGAGCGCCTCGGCGTCGCCCTCGGGGAGGCCGGGGCGGCCGGGGAGGTCGGCCAGGCGCGCGAGCTCGGCGAGGTGCGAGACGTAGGCCTCGCGGATCGCCGCATAGGACTCCTCGCGGTAGTACGACTCGTCCGGCAGGCCCAGACCGCCCTGGTGGATCTTGACCTGGTAGCGGCTGGAGTCGTGATCGTCGGTCCACACGTAGGCGAGGACGGCGGAGGTGCCCGAGTCCGGGGAGGCCATGAGGCGCACGAGGTCCTCGAGGGAGGCCGCCTCGCCGATCCCGCCCAGCAGCGGCTCGAGCGGCGCGATACCCGCCGCCTCGATCGCCTCGGTGTCCATGAACATCCGGTACAGGCGGCCGATCCGTCCCGGCTCCTCCGCGCCCGCCGCATCCTCGACGATCTCGCGGACCTGCTCCTCGGAGAGGTCGCGGAGGGCGTGGAAGGCGCCGTCGGTCGAGCGGTCCGCGGGGATCGTGTGCTCCCGCAGCCACGTGCCGTTGACGTGGCCGAAGAGGTCGTCCTGGATCCTCACCGCGTCGTCGCGGGCGCTGAGGTCGAGGCCGGAGGGGCGGGGTGTCGTCATGAGGGCGACCTTTCTGACGGTCAGCGGGCGAGGGCGGTGGTCGGGCGTGGGTCAGGCGGTGGCGAGGCCGAGGACGGCGAGCAGCAGGGTGAGCACACCCACGCCGAGCGGGACGTACGCCCAGGCGGTGCCGGCGCGCTCCGCCGGCGGGCGGCGCTGGAGCACGAGCGTCGAGAGGCCGGAGCCGATCGAGAGCACGGCCGTGCCGATCACGAGCACGGGGGAGAGGATGACCAGCACCGTCGCCCCCACCTGGAAGCAGGCGGTGCCGATGACGTCGAGCAGGCGCATGACGACCGTGGAGCGGGCGCCCACACGATGGTGCAGGAGGGTCGCCACGGCGTCCTCCGCCCACTGCGAGGGGCTCGCGATCCGGCGCCGGGTGGAGACGGTCTGCGTGGTGGCCAGCACGAGCCAGACGATCGCGGCGCCCGCGCCGATCCACACGCCGAGCTCACCGCGCAGCTCCCCGGGCCACAGCAGCAGGCCCAGCAGCACGGCGGCCACGCGCAGCAGCTCGTCGACCGCGCTGCGCACGGCGAGCAGCCCCGGGTTCACGGCCAGCTGACGGCGCGTGCGGCTCACGAACAGGCTCGTCACCACGAGGGAGAGCAGGTGCGCGGCGCCGAGCGCGAGACCCAGCACAAGCGGCAGCGGGGTCGAGGGCGCCATCGGCAGGATCGTGAGCAGCAGGACGACGATCACGACGGGGATCAGCAGCGCGACGACCGAGAGCCCGCGCACGAGGTCCCGGACGAGGTCCGCTCCCGTCGGCGGATGGTCGTGGTCGGAGTGGTCGTGCGGGTCGTGGGCCGTGTGCGGATCCTGCGGCGTCGCGGCGCAGGAATCGGCGGTGCCCTCCACGCGGGGGGAGGTCCCCGGGGTCTCGGTCATGGAGCTCCTTCTGGTCCCCACCAGGGTACCGGGATCAGGGTGGCCCCGATCCGATGTGCGACGATGCCCCCTGTGACGTCGGACGGCAGGAAGGTCGAGGGCATGGGGCTGACGCCTGCGCAGAGGCAGCGAGCGCTCGGTGCCGTGGTCGCCGCGGCGACGGGGGACGCCCTCGGCGCACCCTACGAGTTCCAGGCCCCGGTGGCCGCCTCCGACGACGTCGACATGGTGGGCGGCGGCATCCTCGACTGGCAGCCCGGCGAGTGGACCGACGACACCTCGATGGCGATCGTCGTGCTCGAGGCGGCGGCGACGTCCCCGGGTCTGCACGACCTCCGCGTCGACTCCGCGCAGGACCAGATCGCCCGCGAGTGGTACTCGTGGTCCCTCGGCACCCCGGACATCGGCACCCTCACCTCCTCCGTCATGCGCCGCGCGGCGGACAACGCCCGTGAGGACGGTCACTTCGCCCCGCGCGCCGCGGACCTCCGCCGCGCCGCGGAGGCGGCCCACGCGGCGACGCCCCGCAACGCCGGCAACGGCTCGCTCATGCGCACCCACGCCGCCGTGCTCCCGTACCTCCTCACCTCCGAGGACGACGCCGTCGCCGGCATCGAGGCCGTGTGCACGCTCACCCACGTCCACCCCGACACGGTCGAGGCGTGCATGCTCTGGGGCCTCGCCGTGCGCCATGCGGTGCTGACCGGGGAGATCGACGTGCGGCGCGGCCTCGAGCGGCTCGACGAGGACCGTCGCGCCCTGTGGAGCAGCCGCATCGACGAGGCGGAGGGCGCCGCGCCGGAGGACTTCCGGCGCAACGGCTGGGTCGTCCACGCCTTCCAGGCGGCGCTCGCCGCCGTCCACGGCGCCGGGCCGATCCCCGAGGACCGCTTCGCCCGCCGCGACATGCTGCGCCGCGTGCTCGACTCCGCGGCGCGCGCCGGCTACGACACCGACACCGTCGCGTGCATCGCGGGCGCCCTCGCCGGCGCCGCCCTCGGCGTGAAGTCCGTGCCGCCCGAGTGGCGGCGCATGCTCTTCGGCTGGCCCGGCTACGAGCTCGACGAGCTGGTCAGCCTCACCGACCGCGTGATCGGTCCGGTCGGGGGCGCCGGCGAGGGGCGGGAGCGGTCCGCATGAGCGGCGCCGTCTGGGACCTGCGGATCCTCTCCTGGAACCTGTGGGAGCTGCGCGGCGACCTCCCCGCGATCATCGACACCGTCGAGGACCTCGCCCCGGACGTCCTGCTCGTCCAGGAGGCGCCGCGCTTCGTGCTGCCGCGCGCACGGCTCGGCTGGTTGTCCCGGCGGCTGGACCGGCGCGTGCTCGTGGGCGGCGGGGCCCGCGGCCGCGGCCTCGCCGTGCTCGGGACCGATGCGGTCGCCGCGCAGGTGGTCCGCCGCGGGGCGCACGGGGTCTCCCAGAGGGTCTCGGACCTGAACTCGACCTACCCGCGGGGCGTCGCCGCGGTGCGGCTCTCCGTCCCGGAGGGGGACGGCCGCTCGGTCGTCGTCGCCGCGACGCACCTCGCCCTGCAGGAGGACAACCGCCGTGCCCACGCCGAGCACCTCGCCGCGCTCGTGCGCGGCGCCGGGTCGCCGGTGATCCTCGGAGGGGACCTCAACGAGACGGCCGACGGCACCGCCCGCACGCTGCTCGCTCCGCTGTGCGACGATCCCGCCGACCAGGGCGAGTGGACCTTCCCGGCGCGCCGGCCGCAGCGCCGGATCGACGCGGTCCTCGCCTCGCCGGGGGTGCGGGTCCGGGCGGCGCGGTCGGTGCACGCCACGGAGCGCGTGAGCCGGGAGCGGCTGGCCGGGGCCTCCGACCACCTGCCGACCCTGCTCGACGTCACCCTCTGAGCGTCACCGCCCCGCCCCTGCCCCGGGCTCAGGGCCGGGCGTCGGTCGTCGCGGTGCGGAGCCCGGCGGAGAAGGGCACGAGCTGGTCCTGTCCGCCCACGTGGCGCACGAGCACCCCCGCGTCGTCGGCCGAGACGACCGTGAGCTGGGTGCGGTAGCAGCGCAGCGCCGCCGTCACCGCCGCGGCGGTGCCCGGCAGCTCCCGCACCGCGCCGTGCTCGGAGATCTCGAGCATCGGGACGGAGCTCTCCGCGCTCGCCGCGCGCGCCAGGTGGTGGGTGCGCACGTGGTCGGGATGGCCGTAGGTGCCCTCGTCGTCGTAGCTGACGATCAGGTCGGGGCCGGTGGAGGCGATCAGCGCGAGGAGGTCCGCGACCTCCGTCTCGAGGGGCCGACGGGTGAGACTGTCCTCCCCGGCGGTGTCCGAGGGGCCGGCGAGCCCCTCACGGATCCACTGCATGCCCGAGTCGCGGTAGCGGCGTGGGGCGGCGCCCGCGGCGAGGGCCGGCGCCGTCCCCAGGAGGTGCCGGGCCGCGAGGCCGAGTGCGCGGGTCGCCCCGTCGATCTCCGCGGCGCGGACCTCGTCGAGCGGGCGGTCGTCGTCCTCCGCGATCGCACCGGGGACCACCTCGCCCTCCTCGCCGCGGGTCGCGGTGACGAGCTCGACGTGCACACCGCGCGCGGTGAGATCTGCGATGAGCGGGCCGGTGGAGAGGGTCTCGTCGTCCGGATGGGCGTGGACGACGAGCACCCGGCGGGCGGCGTCGAGCAGCGCCCACGGGTCCTGCGGGGAGGGGGTCATCGCCGGGCCTCCGAGCGTGCGAGCTGCTCGCGGTACAGCGCGGCGAGGGCCTCCCCGGAGGCCTCCCAGGTGCGGGTCGTCGCGAACTCGCGAGAGGCGGTGACGGCCTCCGCGAAGCGTGCGGGGTCGCCGAGCATCGCCTCCACGGCCTCCGCCCAGACGTCCGGGTCACGGCTGCCGAGCACCACGCCGCCCGGTCCCACCGCCTCCTTCACGCCGCCCGCGCAGCGCCAGGCCACGACGGGGGTGCCGCTCGCCTGCGCCTCGAGCGCGACGAGGCCGAAGGTCTCCGACCAGCTCGTGAGCAGCAGCACGCCGGCCCCGCGCATGGCCGCGGCGAGCTGCTCCCGGCCCATCGATCCGGCGAACTCGACCCGGTCCTGGACACCGAGCTCACGGGCCCGGTCGCGGAGCTGCTGGAGGTACGGGGCGAAGTCCTGGGAGACGCCGCCCGCGAGCACGAGCCGGGCCCCGATCGCGGGATCGAGGTGCGCGAGCACCTCGAGGGCGAGATCGGGGGCCTTGAGCGGCTGCAGGCGTGCCGTGAACAGGAGCGTGGGGCGCCGGCGGCGCTCCTCGGGATCCTCCGGGGAGGGGCGGAAGCGCTCGACGTCCACGCCGGGGCGGACGATCGTGATGCGCTCCCCGGGCACGCCGTAGCGCTCGGCGACGGTGCAGGCCTCCGCCTCGGAGACCGCGACCACGAGGTCGGAGCCCTCCGCGACGGCAGCCTCGCCGGGGATCCGGCCGGGCGACTCCGCGGGCTCGCCCGCGTCGAGCGAGCCGGAGCCCTCCGGGGCCGCGACCGAATGGAAGGACTGCAGGTGCGGGACCCCGAGCTCGCGCGCCACGGGCAGGGCGGCGACGCCGCTGAACCAGTGGTGGGAGTGGACGAGGTCCACGTCGAGCTCGGCGAGCAGGCCGCCGAGGTGCTCGCGGAACGGGGCGATCGCCTGCTCCATCGCGCTCTTCGCGAGCGTCGCGGGCGGGCCCGCGACGAGGTGGTGCAGGCGCACCCCCGGGGCGACGTCGACCACGTCCGGGGCGTCCGGCGCGGCTCGGCGCGTGATGAGCTCGACGGTGTGGCCCGCCCGGGCGAGGGCGAGGGACAGTTCGAGCACCACGACGTTCATGCCGCCGGCGTCGTCCCCGCCCGGGTCCTCGAGCGGGGAGGTGTGCAGCGAGATCGCGGCGATCCTCAGGGGAGCGCCGCTTCGCGAGGTGGTCTCCGGCATGGGAGCCATCCTAGGTGGGAGCACGGTCGGTGCCGTGCCGGCACTCGGCCCCTGCCGGTGCCGGGAGACGTCCCCGGTGCGCTGCCGGGCGGGGTCCGCGACCGCGGCGAGGGTCCCGGCGCGGTCCTCGTCCGGAGGTCCCGAACCCATACTCCCCGGGGGTCCCGTCTATTCCCCGCCGGCACCCGTGTTCGCCCGTGACGAAAACCGGGGCGGCCTGGGTCACGAGAAGTTGAACACGCCCCGACAAGGGTCCAGAGTCGTGGGCATGGACACAGCCCAGACGGTGGATTGGGGGGCGCTGAACGCGAGCGCCGCCGGGCGACCCGCGCGCCGCCTGGTGGACCGCGCGATCACCGCCGCCGGTGGCGCGCGCCGCCCCGGCACCGTGCTGGACATCGGCGCCGGCGCCGGCGCCGACTCCCTCCAGTTCGCCCGCCGCGGCTGGACCGTGCACGCCTACGATGCGGACGACACCCTCGCCGCCCGGCTCGTCGAGAACCAGCGGATGAGCGGCACCGTGCGCTTCCACCACACGGACGTCACCTCGGTGCTCGAGTTCCCGCCCGCGCGGATCGTCTACTCGACCTACACCCTCTCCCTGCTCGGCGAGGAGGGACTCACCCGGACCTGGCCCCGACTGGTCTCCGCGCTGCCCCGCGGCGGCGTGATGGCCGTCGACGTCATCGGCCGGAACGACTCGTGGGCCGAGCGGGACGACATCGCCGCTCTCGACGCCCCGCAGATCGACGCGATGTTCCGCGGTTTCCAGGTCCTGGATCGCTCGATCCGCGACGAGGACGGCCGCTTCCAGGCGGACAAGAAGCACTGGCACGTCATCACGACGCTCGCGCGGAAGACCGCCTGACCGCCGTCGCGGTCCCCAGCGCACCGAAGGCCCGTCGCGGAGCCGTGCGGGAGCACCGTCCACCACCTCCGTGCGCGCCCTGACGGACGAACCGAGCCGCCGCGCCTGAGCGGCCGGTCCCGCCGCCGGGCGTGCGCGTCACGGGCGACATCGCCCGACTCCTGCAGGTGCTCGTCCACCGCGAGATCGGGATCCTGCTCGCGCACCTGCGGCGGCGGTCCACGCTCCTTCCCGAGCGCATCACCCGCCTCACCGCCACGGCCCGCACCGTGGACGCCGTGATCGAGAGGATCGCCCTCATGGACGAGAGCGCCGCCTGCTGGGACTGAGCGACCGCCGCCGGCGGGGACGAGCCGCGGCTCAGCGCTCCTCGAGCAGGCCCTTCAGGGTCGCGAGGTCCGCGCTGACCGCGGCCTCGTCGGCCGCGAGCTCATCCTCGCCCATCGTGCCGCGGCGCAGGGTGAAGACCACCTCGCTGCGCTCCTCGCCCAGCGGCAGCACCCGCATCGGGTTCAGCGTGGACTCGCCGCTCTCGAGGGTCACCGTGTGGTCGAGCACCCCGTACGGGTTCTCGGGCGCGAAGCTCACGAGCACTCTGCCCATCGGGGAGCTCATCGACCACTGCTCGATCTCCCGCTGCGGATCGCTGCCCGCGAGGCCCGCGGCCCAGCGCGGCAGGTTCCGCGGATCGGCGGTGAAGGCGTAGACGTCTTTCCAGGGACGCTCCACGACCACGCTGAGGTGCCGGCTGTCGCTGCTGCTCGTCGTGCTCATGCGATCGACGCTAGCAGGCGCGGTGCACGGGGAGCCCGGCTCCGCCCGCGGCGCTGTCGAGGGCGCGCAGCACCGTGCGCACGAGCGCGGCGGTGCCACGTGGCTCCTGCACCATCGCCCCCTGGCCCGCGGGGGAGACGACCACCCAGCGGGCGCGGCCCCGGCGGGGCAGGCGGCCGATCTCCACGTGCCGCCCACCCGCGAGCGGGATGGTCAGCGCGCCGCTCGGGCCGCGGGTGATGTGCGCGGCGAGTGCCGGGCGCGCCTCCAGGAGACCCTCCAGGATCCGGTCGCGCTCGACCTCGGCGGGGCTGCGACCGGAGGACCGGTCGAGGATCGTCGGGGACATCGGCTGCCTCCTTCCGTGGTGTGATGCTCACGCTAGGGAAGGGGGCCGACGGACGAGCGGGTGCCGCGGACGGGGCGGAGGTCTCCCGGTCCTTCCCTCGCTCCCCCGTGGGCCGGTGCCCGGCGAGCAGTCGGCGTCCCCTTCCCGTCAGCGGAAGGAGACGCCGACGGCGCGCGCGTCAGCGCGTCATGGCGCGGGGTCGCCGGGATCAGCGGCCGCGCCTCCAGACGAAGCGGGCGGTCTCCTCCGGATCGAGCACCGCCGCGGGATGGGGGCCCGCCGCCCACCAGCGCTGCGACTGCTCGTCGATGTCCGCCGCGGCGAGGGCGCCGCCGGCGAGGAGCACGTAGTTGCCGAAGTCGCCGCGCTCCACGAGGGCGGCCGCCGTCAGCATCCACACGCCCGGCAGGCCGAGGGAGACGCTCGCCGCCTCGAGCGCCGCGGCCTGGGCCGCGATGAAGTGCTGCCCGGCGTCGTCGCCGACGTTGACCAGCAGCAGACCATCCACCTCGAGGTGCTCGAGCGCCTCGACGTAGAACTCCTCGGCGGCGAGGTGCGGGGGAGAGGCCTCGCCGGAGAAGACGTCGAGCACCACGACGTCGAAGAGGCGTCCGGGCATCTCGCGCAGCCGGTCGCGCGCATCGCCCACCACCACCTCGAGCCGCGTGCCCGCGGGCAGGGGCAGCGCGCCGACGACGAAGCTCACGAGCTCGCGCTCGAGCTCGACCACGAGCTGCTCGGAGTCGGGCCGCGTGGCCTGCACGTAGCGCACGAGGGTGAGGGCGCCGCCGCCGAGGTGGGCGATCGTGAGCGGTTCGCCGCGGGGCCGCACGGTGTCCACGGCTGCGGCGATGCGGCGGAGGTACTCGTGGGAGATCCGCGAGGGATCCGCGAGGTCCACGTGCGACTGCTCGATCCCGCCGATCCTCAGCACCCACCCCTCGTCCCAGTCGGAGCGCTCGACCACGGCGGGCAGGCCGCTCTCGGACAGGTGCACGGTGCGGGGCCGGGCCGGGCCGTCCGGGGTGCGGGGCAGATCGTCGTCCGGGGGGCCCGTGACGGGGTGGGTGCGTCCCATCAGAGGTCGCGGGCGAGGTCGTCGATCACGGTGCGGGCGGAGACCGCGCGTGCCGCACGGAACCCGGTGCCGGCCCAGAGGTGCACGAGCTCGGCCAGGCCGCGCCGGCTCGCCTCGGCCCGCAGGGCACGGGTGAGGTGGTGCACGGCGGGATAGGCGGCGGGCGCCTCCGCCTCGTGCCGCTGAAGGAACGGGGTGCGCAGCGCGCGGGCGGGTCGTCCGGTGAAGGCACGGGTGACGGCGGTGGCGGTGAGGCGCGGGTCGGCGAGGGCGTCGCGGTGCGTCGCGGAGGTCCCGGCCTCCGCGGTGCGCAGCAGCAGGGTGCCGACGGCGACCGCCTCGGCCCCGGACTCCCGGAGCGCGGTCACGGCGGCCGGGCCGTCCACGCCGCCGGCGGCGACGAGGGGGAGGCGGGTCTGCGCGCGGACGGCGCGCACCACGGCTGCGGTGTCCTCCTCGCCGATCCGCCGCCCCGGGTCCCAGGTGCCCGAGTGGCCGCCGGCGCGCGGACCCTGCACGACGAGGCCGTCGGCCCCGCGCGCCTCCGCCTCGCGGGCCTCCTCGGGCGTCGTCACGGTGACGAGCACCCGGGAGCCGGCGCGTTGAAGGGCCGCGACGTCGGACGCCGCGGGCGGGGCGAAGGTGAAGCTGACGAGCGGGACGGGGTCGCCGAGGAGCAGTGCGAGCTTCGCGGGATAGGCGTCGTCGTCCACGCGCGGCGCGGGGTCGAGGTTGATGCCCAGCTGTTCCGCCTCGGGGGCGAGGCGCTCCGCGTAGCGGGCGAACGCGTCCCGGTCGAAGTCCGGGGGACCGGGGACGAAGAGGTTCACGCCGAAGGCGTGACCGGTGGCCCGCGCCGCGGTGACGCGCTCCCCGAGGGCCCCGGGGGAGAGGTAGCCGCCCGCGACCATGGGCAGGGCGCCGCCGGCGGCGAGGGCGGCGACGAGCGCGGGGGAGCCGGGCCCGCCGGCCATCGGTGCCCCGACGAGGGGGAGGTCGACGCCGAGGGAGGACAGCAGCGGGGACGGGGTCATGGTCCGACGGTAGCGCTCGGCGGCCGGGGACGGGTGCACCGGGAGCGCTGGTCGGAAGGCTCCGCGATCCGATGCCGATGCTGCTCGTCCGTGCGCGGCGACGATCGCATCACCGCTGCAGGCCGGTCGGCCGCGGGGCCCCGTCCCTCGCGGCATCCGGGATCGGCAGGTGCGATGAGTCGGCTCCACAGCCGTGGTCACGGCTGTGGAGCCGATCGGGGCCGCACCCCGATGTCAATCGACTCTGATGCTCTAGGCGGTCTCGCCGGGCAGCTTGTACGCGATCACGTCGACGTTCTGGATGCTCGGCTCGGTGCTGAACAGATCATCTCCCTGCGCAGCGAGTGCCTGACCGACGCCACCCGAGAGGTGGGTCTGGCGGGCCTCGTCGTCGGGGAACACGTCGAAGATCCCGAAGGTCGATGCGTCGAACTGCAGGGCGAACCAGGCCTGCGTCCCCTCCTCCTGCTCGACGATGGGGCGGGCGCTGCGGAGGAAGTCCGCGACGTCCTGCTCCTTACCCGGCTTGGCGTGAACGACGACCGACAATGCAACGTTGACCATGTTTTCCTCACTTGTCCTGGCTGAACAGCTCGACCATCGCGGCGTTGAAGGCCGGGAGATCCTCGGGCGAGCGGCTGGTGATCAGGTTCCCGTCGCGCGCCACCTCTTCGTCGACGACGTTCGCTCCGGCATTGCGCAGGTCGGTGCGGATGCTCGGGTACGAGGTCAGCGTCCGACCCTTCGCGACACCGGCCTCGACCAGCGTCCACGGTCCGTGGCAGATCGCGGCGACCGGCTTGTCGGCGACCATGATGTCGCGCACGAATCCGACGGCGTCGGCGTCCATACGCAGCTGATCGGGGTTGACCGTGCCGCCGGGAAGCAGCAGGGCGTCGTACTCGTCGGCCGAGGCGGACTTCACCAGGGCGTCGACCGAGAACGTTCCGGCCTCGTCCAGGTCGTTCTCGCGGGCCTTGATCTCGCCATCGTGCAGCGAGAGCAGCACGGTCGTGGCCCCGGCGTCCTGAAGAGCCTGTCGCGGCTGCTCGAGCTCCACGCGCTCGACGCCGTCCGCGGCCAGGATCGCGATCCGCTTGCCATGCAATTCGTCTGCCATGTTCTGCTCCGTTCTGCGAGAGATGACGGCTCGCCCGTGGGGGCGAGCCGCACGCCGTCCGTACCGGGCGGCGTGGTTCGGGTGCAGGACGACTCGGGTGCAGTCGTCATTGCGCTCATCGAGGTCCCGGCAGGTGGTGGTTGCCGATTCTCGGGCCGGGTGGTGGGGGACGGAGAAGAAGCTTCGGCCCGGAGGTCGTCGCTGACGTTCCGCCATCGACGGTGGGGCTTCTTCACCGAGGCCTGGCCGAATGTGAGCGTCTGGCCCGTCAGCCAGTGTAGACCTCGCACGTCAGCGACGGGGCGCCCGTGGCCATCTCATCCGGGACGCCGGGACGCCGGGACGCCGGGGCACGAGGACGTCGACGACGCCGCAGGACGTCCGGTCGGCGTCGTCCGAGGGTCGCCGATCTGGCGACGCAGCCTGTTCGTCCGATGCGCTCCCTGCGACGAGGTCATCGACCCCGTCGCAGCCGTCCGACGCTCACGTCCGGGAGGCGGCCTCCCGGAGCGCGGCCTCGAGGTACGGTGCCGACGCACCGGCTCCGGACGAGGCGACCTGTGCGGGCGTGCCTGAGGCGACCACCGTGCCGCCATCGTCCCCCGCCCCGGGCCCGAGGTCGATGACGTGGTCGGCCACGGCGACGATGCGCATGTCGAGCTCGACCGCGACGACGGTGTTGCCTGCGTCCACGAGGGTCTGGAGATGCGTCACGAGCCGGTCGGAATCGGCGCTGTGCAGCCCGGACGTCGGCTCGTCGAGGACGTAGAGGGTGTCACCGCGCTGGGATCGTTGGAGCTCGGAGGCGAGCTTCACCCGCTGCGCCTCGCCTCCGGACAACTCGGTGGCCGGCTGTCCGAGACGGAGATATCCGAGGCCGACGTCGACCAGCGCCGCGAGCGACCGCATGATGTCGAACTCGCCCTGGAAGAAGTCGTGGGCCTCCTCGACGCTCATGGCGAGGATCTCCGCGATGTTGCGGCCGCGCCAGGCGATCTCCAACGTGCTGGACTGGTAGCGGGTGCCGTGGCAGTCGGGGCACTCGGTGTAGACCGAGGGGAGGAAGAGCAGCTCCACCATGACGGATCCCTCGCCCTTGCAGGTCGGGCAGCGACCGCCGGTGACGTTGAAGGAGAACGTGCCCGCCTTGTACCCGCGAGCGCGAGCCTCGGGCGTCTCCGCGAACCTCCGCCTCACGTGGTCGAACAGGCCCGTATAGGTGGCGACGTTCGAGCGCGGGGTGCGCCCGATGGGCTTCTGGTCGATGCTCACGACGCGGCGCACCCCGTCGACGTCGCCGCGGATCTCTCCCTCGAGCTCGTCGGGCTCGTCCGACAGCAGGAGCTCGTCCCCTTCGGCGGCGTCAGCGTCCTCCGCCTGGTCAGCTCGTCCCTGCCGTTCGTCGAGCAGTGCGGGGAGGGCCTGGCTGACCAGGCTGGACTTGCCTGAACCCGACACTCCGGTGACGGCGGTGAACACCCCGAGCGGGAAGGAGATCGACACGTCGCGCAGGTTGTTGCGCGTGACGTGCTCGAGCTTCAGCCATCCCTGCGGCTCGCGAGGCGTCCGGTGGGGCAGGCCGCTGCCCCCGAAGACGTATCCGCGGGTGACGGACTCCTCCACCTCGGCGAGTCCTTCGTAGGGCCCGCTGTAGACGACACGCCCGCCGCGCTCACCCGCGCCGGGCCCGATGTCGACCAGCCAGTCCGCGTGCCGCATCACATCCACCGAATGCTCCACCACGAACAGGCTGTTGCCCCGGCGCTTGAGCCCGTCGAGGATGCCGAGCAGCGCGCTGACGTCCTGCGGATGAAGCCCAGCGGACGGCTCATCGAGCACATAGACCACGCCGAAAAGTTCGGAGGTCAGCTGGGTGGCGAGCCGCAGCCGCTGCAGCTCCCCGCCGGAGAGGGTGGGGGTGGTGCGGCCCAGGGACAGGTACCCCAGACCGAGATCGATGATCGGCCGCAGTCTGTTGACGAGCTCCGCGCCCAATCGTGCTGTCGCGGCCAGCTTCTCGACCGATCGGTCAGACGACATGCGTGCGTCCTCGACTACCGCGGGGGCGGATCCTCCGGCGTCGGCCCGCTGCCCGGCGTCGCGCCGGCCAGCCCGGCCACCGGTGCTGCCCGCCGACTCAGCCCCGTCGAGAGCGCTGGTGGCCCGTTCGACCGCCCGGTCGATCAGCGTCGAGAGCTCCGCGAGCGGCAGAGCGGAGAGATCGGCGATGTCGAGGCCGTCGAACGTCACGGACAGGGCCTCCGGCTTCAGCCGCTTCCCATGGCAGGCGGGGCAGGGAGCAACCGTGAGGAACTCCGCCACGCGACGCTTCATCGACCCGCTCTTGGTGTTCGCGAACGTGTCCAGGACGTACCGACGAGCTCCGACGAAGGTGCCCGAGTAACTCGGTTCCACGCCTGCCGCGGTCGCGGCCTGCGCCTCGGAGAGCGTGAGCCGCGAGTGGACCGGGACGTACGGCGTCTCGTCCGTGTAGAGGATCCAGTCCCGATCCTCCTTCGGCAGATCCTTCCAGGGCACATCGACGTCGTAGCCGAGCGCGACGAGCACATCGCGCAGCTGATGACCGTGCCAGGCCGTCGGCCAGGAGGCGATGGCCCGCTCGCGGATCGTCAGCGAAGGGTCCGGCACCATCGTGTCCTCGGTGACCTCGTACACCCGGCCGATGCCGTGGCACTCCGGGCATGCGCCCTGCACCGTGTTGGCGGAGAAGTCCTCGGCGTAGAGCATCGGCTGGTCATCGGGGTAGTGGCCGGCCCGGGAGTAGAGCATGCGCACCAGTGACGAGAGCGTGGTGATGCTGCCCACCGAGGACCGCGCACTGCGGCCCCCGCGCTGCTGCTGAAGAGCGACGGCCGGCGGCATGCCCGTGATGGAGTCGACGTCCGGGACGCCGGCCTGGTCGATCAGGCGACGAGCGTAGGGAGCGACGGACTCGAGATAACGGCGCTGGGACTCCGCGAACAGGGTTCCGAACGCCAGGGACGACTTCCCCGAGCCCGAGACCCCGGTGAACACCACCAGCGCGTCGCGAGGCACCGTCAGGTCGATGTCCTGGAGGTTGTGCTCCCGTGCGCCGAGAACCTGCACGTCGGGCTGAACGGATGTGGAGTCCGACGGTGCGGACCTGCGTGCGTCGACCATGCCAGCGACACTAGCAACGCGTTCCACCGATCGGTCGGAGCATGGCCCCGTCCTCCACGGCCCACCTGCCCGTGGCGCCTGTCGCCGCAGCGGCGGCAGGCGCCAGGGTGGAGCACGGGGCTCCGTCTGTCCTATGCTCGAAACGAGCCGAGGTCACGGGCGACGGGCATCCATATGACCGTGGCACTTCCGCGACCGGGCCATCCCCAACCGGAGGAGAACGTCATGGCAAGCAGCAACCGCGCCGTCGTGTTCCAGAACGTCAAGGACATGCGCGTTGAGACCCTCGACTTCCCGAAGCTCGAGATGCCGAACGGCAAGAGCGCCCCGCACGGCGTCATCCTCAAGATCGTCGCCACCAACATCTGCGGCTCCGACCTGCACATCTACCGCGGTTCCTTCCCCGTCCCCCAGGGCATGGTGATGGGGCACGAGATGACCGGCGAGGTCGTCGAGATCGGCTCCGACGTCGAGTTCCTCTCCGAGGGCGACCTGGTCTCGGTTCCCTTCAACGTCGCCTGCGGCCGATGCCGCAACTGTCGTGCCCGCCATACCGAGGTGTGCGAGACCGTGAACCCCGACGTGTCCTGCGGCGCCTACGGGTTCAACCTGGGCGACTTCCAGGGTGGGCAGGCGGAGTACCTGTTCGTCCCCTACGCCGACTTCCAGCTGCTCCGCTTCCCGGACAAGGACCAGGCCATGGAGAAGATCCGTGACCTCGCCCTTCTCTCGGACATCCTGCCCACCGCGTTCCACGGCCTCGTCGAGGCCGGGGCCAAGCCCGGCTCCACCGTCTACATCGCCGGCGCCGGACCTGTGGGACGCTGCGGCGCCGCGGCGGCCCGTCTTCTGGGGGCGTCCTGCATCATCGTCGGTGACTACCACCAGGACCGGCTGGACCTGATGAAGAACAACGGCTGCGAGACCATCGACCTGAACCAGGACGTGCCGCTGACCGATCAGATCGAGGCCATCCTCGGCGAGCCCATGGTGGACTGCGCCGTCGACTACGTCGGCAACGAGGCACACGGGATCGGCCGCGAGGCCGAGGACATGAGCCCGGCCCACGCCATCAACCAGGTCATCGACGCCACCCGCGCAGGCGGTGCCACCGGCATCGTCGGCGTCTACGGCCCCGACCCGCTGGCCTCCTCCAAGGCCGAGCAGGAGGGCACCTTCTCGATCGACTTCGGCAAGGCGTGGATCAAGTCGCCTCGGATCTCCGGCGGCCAGGCCCCGATCATGCACTACAACCGTGAGCTGATGATGTCGATCCTCTGGGACCGCATGCCCTACCTCAGCGACATGCTCAACACCAAGGTCATCAGCCTCGACGAGGCCCCCGACGCCTACGCGGCGTTCGACACCGGTGTCTCGGAGAAGTTCATCATCGATCCCCACGGCATGATCCCCGCCTGATCCCAGGCCGTCGTGCACCCGGCCCGCGATCGTCACTCCAGCGGCGGTCGCGGGCCGGTTCTGTGCACGGATCCTTCGCCGATCCCGTCCTGGACGATGCCCGGGGCGGGCCCGGCGCCGGTGGGGCCGGCATGCCGGAGCCCAGCGGCGGTGACGAGTGCGCAGGGGGTGTGATCGGGGGAGACGGGGGCAGGTCGCTGCGACGCTCCTGACGCCCCCACCTCCCGATCCCGGTCGCCTCGCGGGGCGAGGGGGACGATCACTGGTGCCAGGGCCGTCGGCGCGCCCACGTCGCGGAGGGGCCGGTGTCACCGGCGCCGGTCCTGGCGGGGAGCTCCAGCGGGGGTGTCACGCGGACGAGCGCCGGTCCACCACGGGGCCGGCGCGGAGAAGGTCCGAGGGGACCGCAGCGACATCGCCCACGGCGGGGCCGTCGGGATGCGCCGCGGCGCCGCCCGGCACGTCACGATCACCCTGACGCGGATCGAGCGCTTCTGCGAGAGCATCGCCGACGCCCGCGCCGGACGCCCGGCGAGATCGTGTGCTCCGAGGCCCCGACGGCGGTCGATGAGCCGGAGTCCGCCGCTGTCGATCGAGCCGTTGCGGGGAGCCCGGCGTATGCGCGTCATGACAGCAGCCATCGCCGGGATCGAGCGGACCTCCGACCGGCGCCGATGCCGGGCACACCTGGGTCGGTCGACCCCCATCGGGGAGACAGACCGTCCTGCACCCGGTCGCGGCCCGGCACCTCGTCGTGCAGCACGCTCGTCCCTTGTTCTGCCCGACGCCTCGAGGGGGAGTGGACGGGTGCTGGTGGGCCAGCGCGGCGTCGGGACCCGATCACCGTCCGGCACGCCCTCCGGGGCTGAGCGCCATGTGGAGCTCTGCGCCACGGGGCAATCGTCTGCGGCATCAGTCCACCGCACCCGGGGAGGGGACAGGGTCCGGGCGTGCCGTCACCTGCCCCCTCACCACCGGATGCGGTGGGCGGTGGTCACCGGATGGCGGAGCGGATGGCGGCGGCCGCGGCGGCGACGTCCGATGCGCTGTAGATGGCGCTGCCCGCGACGGCCACGTCTGCTCCCGCCTGCTGGACGGCCTCGACAGAGTCCGCACTGACGCCGCCGGCGACGGAGAACGGGACCTCGGCGGCCTCGCCGGCGGCGAGCAGGGCGTCGAGGCTGTAGCCGTCCTCCGCCTGCTCGTCGAGGCCGGCGTGCATCTCCACGAAGACGGCGCCGAGGGCGACGACCTCTCGGGCCCGTGCGGCCTTGTCGGACACGCCGATCAGATCGACGACGACGCCCTTGCCGTGCTTGGTCGCCGCGGCGACCGCTCCGGCGATCGTGCTGTCACCGGCGACGCCGAGGACGGTGACGAGATCGGCTCCGGCGGAGAAGGCGATGTCAGCTTCCAGCTCTCCGGCATCCATGGTCTTGAGATCGGCGAAGACGGTCTTGTCGGGGTGGGCGGCCTTGACCGCCGTGATCGCCGCGAGGCCCTCGCTCTTGATCAGAGGGGTGCCCAGCTCGAGGATGTCGACGTAGGGGGCGGCCTTCGCGGCGAGGTCGAGGGCGGACTCGGTGGTCAGGGTGTCCATGGCGAACTGCAGTCGCATGTCAGGGTGTCTCTTTCTCGTGGTGGTGTCGATGGTGGAACGGGGAAGAAAGGTCATTCGAGGTTGGCATGACGTGGCCAGAGCGCATCCGCGCTCTGTCCGCTCTTCTGCCACAGGACGTCGAAGAGAGCGTCGCCGACGAGGACGAGGAGCTGCTCGAAGAGGCTGCCTGCGTACTGGGCCGACTGCTGCTCGGACCGGTCCGTCTTCGTCGCCGCCCGGATGACCAGGACGGCGTGGGACAGCTGAGCAAGCGGTGACTCGGGGTCGGTCGTGATCCCGATGACGCGGGCACCGACGGATCGCGCCGTCTCGGCCGCGCTCACCACCCCCGAGGTCGTGCCGGAACCGCTGGCGGTCAGGAGCAGGTCGCCCTCTCCGATCGCCGGGGTCGTCGTCTCACCGACGACGTGGACCTGCAGCCCGAGATGCATGAGGCGCATGGCCGTCATCCGCAGCGCGAGCCCGGACCGTCCAGCGCCGTGGACGAAGACTCGCCGGGCGTCCGCTGTCAGCTCGACGGCGGCCGCGAGCGCGGGCGCGTCGGGAAGGGCAGCTGCCCCCTCGATCTCGTTGACGATCCGCGCCAGCGAATCCTGGATACCTCGTTCTTCCATGTCGACCAGCATGGACCGGCCCGCGGCGCTCCACTGCTGCCCGATGAGCGGGGCGCCCCGTTCGATCGGGTGGGCCTCCCAGGTCGGGCTAGAGTAGCGGAGTGAGCGACCTCCCGACCCCGCTGGAACGTGCCCGCTCCCTGTCGCGGGACCGTGCCCTGACCGAGCAGGCCGATCAGCATGCGATCACCCTCGAATCGATCCTCGCCGTGCTCCGCTCCGGCCGACTCGCGGATGCGGCCGCGCGCAGGGAGGCCACGGAGATCGCCTCCTCCGCGCTCATCCGTGCTCGTTCGGTCCATGAGCAGCAGGAGAGCGTGCTCGAGCCGGTGGCGGAGGCGTTCTCGCGCCTGCGCACCGAACTGCGTCCTCTGATCCGCTCCGGGCCGTTGCAGGTCCAGTTCGCAGAGCCTCCTGCGCGAGGACGGGCGCTGCCGGGCCCGGTCGCTCGGGAGGCCCGCGCCATCTCCCGCACAGCAGTGCTCTCGCTCATGGACCGCGCGGACGCTGCACGCGCCCGGGTCGGCTGGGACTGCGATGGCCGCAACCTGCTGATGGAGGTCCGTGACGACGGGGGAATCGCGGTGACGGCGCACGACGACTCCTTGCGTCCGATCGTGGAGCGGGTGGCGGCGCTCGACGGAACCATGGACGTGGAGACGACTCCGGGCTGGGGGACGACGCTGCGGATCGAGATCCCGCTGGACCCACCCAGCGCAGCGCTCACCGTGGAGGGCGCCGAGGAGCTCACCGACCGCGAGAAGCAGGTGCTGCGCCTGGTCGCGACCGGGATCTCGAACCAGCGCATCGGCGATCAGCTCGGGATCACGGCCAACACCGTGAAGTACCACGTGGCCAACCTGCTGCGGAAATACGGTGCCCGCACGCGCGCCGAGCTCGCAAGCATCGCTCACTCCCATGATGCGCACTCTCCGAGCGCCCAGACTCGATAGCGGGCCTCGGTCCGGACGTCGGCAGCGGTGTCGCACCCGCTGCGCTGCGAGCCTCATGACCGTGACCTCGAAGAGCTGGTGGCCGGCGGTGAAGGCGATGCCGCACGGTGTCCATGACCAGCCCGACGCGAGAGCGGTGAGCGCGCAGCTGTGACTCATACGCGCTGGCACCGCCCGCGTCCCACCGTGTTCTGGGTACGCGGATCGGCCTCAGGCCTTCGCCGCCTGGGTGCGGCTCCCGCGACGGCTGGATTCCAGCATCTCGGTCAGTGAGCGCGCGTCATAGCTGCCCACCATCCGGCAGCCGTCGACGAAGAACGTCGGGGTCATCTTGGCGCCGCTCGCCTCCGCGCTCGCGATGTCCCGCTGCACCCTCGCAGCAACCTCGTCGCTGTCGAGATCCTCGATGAACGCCTCGACATCGAGTCCCAGCTCCGCCGCGTAGCCGATGAGATCCTCCCGCTCGAGCGCGTCCTGCCGAGTGAAGACGAAGTCGAGCCACGGCCAGAACATCTCCTGCTTCGCGGCCGCCTCGGCGGCCCGTGCGGCGAGGGGGCCGTGAGGATGGTGAGGCAGATGCCGCACGACGTAGCGCAGATCGTCACCGAAGCGCCCGTGCAGGTCTTCCCATGAGCCAGTGGCGTGCGCGCAGTACTCGCACTCGAAGTCCACGAACTCCACGAGGGTGAGCCGGGCGTCCTCCGGTCCGCGGATGTGATCCACCTCGGGGTCCACCGGGGAGTCGAGCGTCATCGGGAGATCCGCCGTCTCCTCTCCCCACCGACGGGCCGCCACCTTGAAGATCGACCAGCCCAGAACAGTGGCGAGCACCATCGCCACGAGCACGCCCAGCGTCGCCTGGCGCCCCAGATCCGAGGAGGAGTCGAAAGCGAGGCTGATGACCAGCAGCGACACGGTGAAACCGATGCCCGAAAGTGCTGCCCCGCCGAACACGCTGCCCATTCCGACCCCCTCCGGAAGTCGACCTGCGCCCATCCGAACGGCGAGGAGCGTCGCGATCCCGATTCCGAGGAGCTTGCCGAGCACGAGCCCCGCGATGACGCCCCACGTCACAGGCGAGCCCAGCGAGTCGGCCACCACCCCGCCGCCCAGGTTCACCCCGGCATTGGCGAGTGCGAAGATCGGCACGACGAGCAATGCCGTGGGGAGACGGAGGTACTCGTGCAACCGCTCGTTGACCGATACGCCCTTGGACAGCCCCCGTCCCACAGCTCGCGCCGAGGAAGCGCTCGGGGATTGCCAGAAGTCGCGGAACAGCTGCCGGGCGGCGACCACCTCCTGCCGTTGCGTCGGGTAGGCGGGGATCAGAAGGCCGGCGATCATGCCCGTCAGCGAGGCGTGGATGCCGGAGGAAAGAGTCGCCAGCCACAGCACGATGACGATCCCGACGTACGGAGCGGCACTCCACTGCCGGGAACGGCCCACCAGCCACAGGGCGACGAGGCAGCCGAGAGCGAGCAGCAGCGGGGCGAGGTGGATCTCGTCGCTGTAGAACACCCCGATGATCGACACCGCGAGGAAGTCGTCGACCACCGTGAGGGTCAGGAGGAAGACGCGCAGCTGCCCGGAGAGCCGGGGGCCGACGATCGCGAGAGCGCCGAGCATGAACGCTGTGTCCGTGCCGACGACGGCCCCCCACCCCCGAAGCCCCTCGCCACCGGACGCGCCGACGACCAGGACGTACACCAGCGCAGGCAAGGCCACCCCGGAGATGCCCGCGATCACTGCCAGGCGTGCGCGACTGCTGTCCCGGAGGGCCCCGTGCGCGAACTCCTGGCGCACCTCGAGTCCCACGACGAAGAAGAACACGACCATCAGTCCGTCGTTGATCCAGTGGTGCAGATCCAGATGCAGGCCGAACGGGCCGACGTCGATCCCGACGCTCTGCTGCCACAGCTCGTCATAGGACGAGGACAGGGGCGAGTTCGCCCAGAGGAGGGCGAAGGCCGTGACGACGATGAGCACCACGGCCGAGCCCGACTCCGTGCGGAGTCGTCCGGCGATGCCGCGCGGGGGCGCGGATTCATGGGGCACGGCTCGATTATGACGGAGCATGGGTGCCCCGTGCAGTTCGCGGTCGTACCGAATGTCTCGACGTGGCGGGTGTCCGAGGGCTGGGGCGCGCCAGGGCCGCGTCGGCGGCGACGAGACGCGAGACCCGAGAACGCGCAAGAGTGGCCTGCGTCACATCGCTCGACGGCGGGAATGATGGCGACCACCGCGCAGTTGAGTCTGTTGAACTCAAGTTCGATGAGCGACTGATTGACAACCGCGATCGGGCGTCATGTACTTGAGCTGTAGTCACTCAATCGTGCCGCCGGCCAGGCGGCCGGCGGAGCCGCGGACCCCGCGGCCAGTCGAACCACCGCGGCGCCAACGCCGCAGAAGGGCAGGCACACATGTCCCGTGTCGTCGGAATCGATCTCGGCACCACCAACTCCGTCGTCTCCGTCCTCGAGGGCGGGCAGCCGACGGTCATCGCGAACGCCGAGGGCGCTCGCACCACCCCGTCCGTCGTCGCCTTCTCCAAGCAGGGCGAGGTGCTCGTCGGCGAGGTCGCCAAGCGTCAGGCCGTCACGAACGTCGACCGCACGATCGCCTCGGTCAAGCGCCACATGGGCACCGACTGGACCGTGGAGATCGACGGCAAGAAGTACACCCCGCAGGAGATCAGCGCCCGCATCCTCGGCAAGCTGAAGAAGGACGCCGAGTCCTATCTCGGTGAGCCCGTCACCGACGCCGTCATCACGGTGCCGGCGTACTTCAGCGACTCCGAGCGTCAGGCCACGAAGGACGCCGGCACGATCGCCGGCCTCAACGTCCTGCGCATCATCAACGAGCCCACCGCCGCGGCCCTCGCCTACGGCCTCGAGAAGGGCCAGGACGACGAGCAGATCCTCGTCTTCGACCTCGGCGGCGGCACCTTCGACGTGTCCCTCCTCGAGGTGAGCAAGGACGAGGACGGCTCGGCCATCCAGGTCCAGGCCACCGCGGGCGACAACCGCCTCGGCGGCGACGACTGGGACCAGAAGATCGTCGACTGGCTCATCTCCCAGGTGAAGTCGAAGGACGGCGTGGACCTCTCCAAGGACCGCATCGCCCTGCAGCGCCTCAAGGAGGCCGCCGAGCAGGCGAAGAAGGAGCTCTCCTCCTCGACCTCCACGTCGATCTCGCTGCAGTACCTCTCCATGTCGGAGAACGGCCCGCTGCACCTGGACGAGAAGCTCACCCGGGCGCAGTTCGAGGACATGACCAAGGATCTCCTAGAGCGCACCAAGGCGCCCTTCCACCAGGTGATCAAGGACGCCGGCGTGAAGGTCTCCGACATCGACCACGTGGTCCTCGTGGGCGGCTCGACCCGCATGCCCGCGGTCTCCGAGGTCGTCAAGGAGCTCACCGGCAAGGAGCCCAACAAGGGCGTCAACCCGGACGAGGTGGTCGCCGTCGGCGCCGCCCTCCAGGCGGCCGTGATCAAGGGCGAGCGCAAGGACGTCCTGCTCATGGACGTCACCCCGCTCTCCCTCGGCATCGAGACCAAGGGCGGCGTGATGACCAAGCTCATCGAGCGCAACGCGGCCATCCCGACGAAGACCTCCGAGGTGTTCTCGACCGCGGAGGACAACCAGCCCTCCGTCGCGATCCAGGTGTTCCAGGGCGAGCGTCAGTTCACCCGTGACAACAAGCTCCTCGGGACCTTCGAGCTGACCGGCATCGCGCCGGCCCCGCGCGGGATCCCGCAGATCGAGGTCACCTTCGACATCGACTCCAACGGCATCGTGCACGTCACCGCCAAGGACCGCGGCACCGGCAACGAGCAGTCCATCCAGATCACCGGCGGATCCGCCCTCTCCAAGGACGACATCGACCGGATGGTGAAGGACGCCGAGGCCCACGCCGCGGAGGACGAGGAGCGTCGCAAGAACGCCGACGCCCGCAACACGCTCGAGCAGCTGACGTACCAGGGCGACAAGCTCCTGGCCGACAACGCCGACAAGATCTCCGACGCGGACCGCACGCAGGCCGAGGACGCCATCAAGGCGGGCAAGGAGCTGCTGGCCACCGAGGACGCCTCCACCGAGGACCTCGAGGCCAAGCGCGACGCGCTCAACGAGGCCCTGCAGGCCGTGGGCACCGCGATCTACGCCCAGCAGGGCGACGCCGCGGGCGCCGAGGGCGCCGAGGGCACCGCCGACGACGCCTCCTCCTCGGACGAGGACGTCGTGGACGCGGAGATCGTGGACGAGGACGAGGAGAAGAAGTGATGACCGAGGACCGGAGCACCCCCGACGACGCGCAGCGGCCCGAGGGCGAGCCGAGGTTCTCCTTCACCGACAAGCGCAAGGTCGACCCGCAGGACGGCAGCGTCCGTCCTGCGGGGGAGGCCCCCGCCGCCCAGGAGCCGCAGGACGAGGCCGTCGACCCGATCGACGCCGAGGCCGCGCAGCTCTTCGAGGAGGCCGCCGCCTCCGAGGCCGACGGGCGGGTCGCCGAGCTCGAGGCGCAGGTCGCGTCGCTGACCGACCAGCTCAAGCGCGAGCAGGCGGAGTACGTCAACTCCCGTCGTCGCATCGAGCAGGCCGCGGAGACGGCGAAGGAGGCGGCGGCGAGCCGCGTCCTCGCCTCGCTCATCGGCGTGCTCGACGACATCGAGCTGGGACGGCAGCACGGCGACATCGCCGAGGGCACCCCGTTCCACTCGATCGCCGGGAAGCTCCAGGAGACGCTGCGCTCGCAGGGTCTCGAGAGCTTCGGCGCGGTGGGCGACGAGTTCGACCCGTCCCTCCACGAGGCCCTGATGCACCAGGACTCCGAGGAGGCCACCTCCACCACGGTGACGATGGTCATGCAGCCCGGGTACACGGTGGGCGGTCGCGTCGTGCGGCCGGCCCGCGTGGCCACTCAGGGCCCCGCCTGACCCTCGCCCCCTCCCCGGCCGTGGGGTCCGTCGGACCCCCTCCGACGGGCCCCACGGCCAGGCCCTTCCCGTCGTGACCCCGTGCCACGACCCTCCCCATCGACGCTCCCCGGAAGGAGGCGCGACACATGTCCGGACAGGACTGGATCGACAAGGACTTCTACGCGGTCCTCGGCGTCTCGAAGGACGCCGATGCCGCGGCGATCAAGAAGGCGTACCGGAAGAAGGCCAAGGAGCTGCACCCGGACCGCCACCCTGATGACCCCACGGCCGAGGACCGCTTCAAGGCGGTCGGCGAGGCCTACGCGGTGCTCAACGACCCCGAGCAGCGGCAGCAGTACGACGCGATCCGCGCGATGGGCTCGGGCGGCGCGCGGTTCTCCGCCGGGCAGGGCGGCGCCTCGGGCGCCGGCTTCGACGACGTCTTCTCCGCCATGTTCGGCGGGGCGGGCGGCCGCGCCGGCGGCTTCGCCGGCGCCGGGGGCGGTGGTGCGAACCCCGATCTCGACGACATCCTGCGGATGTTCAACCAGGGCGGCGGCGCGGGCGGGCCCGCGGGCTTCTCCGCCGGCCCCCGGGCCGGCGAGGACGTCACGGCGCGCATCCGCATCACCTTCCGCCAGGCCGCGCTCGGCACCGAGGTGACGGTGAGCGTCGAGGGCCGGTCGGTGACCGCCCGGATCCCCGAGGGGGTCCACGACGGCCAGAAGATCCGCCTGCGCGGCAAGGGCCGGCCCGGCCAGGGCGGCGGTCCCGCGGGCGACCTCCTGCTCCTGCTCGAGGTGGACCCCCACCCCGTGTGGTCCATGGACGGGAGGAACCTGCGTCTCACGGTCCCCGTCGCCTTCGACGAGGCCGTGCTCGGCACGACGCTCGAGGTGCCGCTGCTCGACGGCGGCAGCGTGCGCATGAAGGTCCCCGCGGGCACGCCCTCGGGTCGCGTGCTGCGCGCCCGGGGCAAGGGCCTCGCGACGTCCAAGGGCACCGGCGACCTGCTGGTGACCCTCGAGGTCGCCGTCCCCTCGCACGTCGAGGGCGCGGCGAAGCAGGCCGTCGAGGACTTCCGTGCGGCCCGCGGCGACGAGAATCCGCGCGCCGGCCTGGCCGAGGCCGCCGCGCGCTGACATCCCGACGGGCCCGCCCACGCGGCGGGCCGTCGGATCACCCAGGGAAGGAGCGGCGCATGGCACCGCAGCAGCGTCTCGACGAACGGGCTCCCGTCTTCGTCATCTCCGTCGCGGCGGAGCTCTCCGGCATGCACCCGCAGACCCTGCGCCAGTACGACCGCCTGGGGCTCGTCTCCCCGCAGCGCACGAGCGGGCGCGGCCGCCGCTACAGCGCGCGGGACGTGGCGAACCTGCGCGAGGTCCAGCGGCTCTCCCAGGAGGAGGGCATCAATCTCGCGGGCATCAAGCGCATCCTCGAGCTGCAGGACGAGGTCGGGGCGCTGCAGGAGCAGCTGGACCGCGTGAGCGAGGCGCTCGCCGCGATGACGCCGAGCGACCGTCGGCGCGTGTTCTCCGCCGACAGGACCGGTGAGGTCAGCGCGCTGCGGCGCGGGGAGCGTCCGGGGCGCCGCCAGTCCGGCGCGCTCGTGCTGTGGCGCCCACCCCGGCGCGGCGGCGGGGCGTGACGCCCGCGGCGTCGTAGATCGCCGCGAGCCGCTCCGCGACCCGGTCGAGGTCGACGTCCTCCGCGGCCGCGCGACCCGCCGCGCGGAGATCCGCGAGCTCCCCGTCCAGCAGCGCCCGCAGCTTCCGCGCGGTCGCCGCGACGAAGACGGGGCCCTCGCCGGTCACCTGGTGGGTGACCTCGCCGTCGGGGAACTGGTCGCGGTACAGGGGGATGCCGCGCACGAGCACGGGAGCGCCGCACGCGAGCGCCTCGAGCAGCACGATCCCCTCGGTCTCCTCCGTGGTGAGGAAGCAGAAGGCGTCCGCCCCGCAGTAGGCGTCACGGAGCTCGGGGGCCTGCACGTAGCCCGGGAAGAGGGCGTTCGGGGGAGCGCCCGCGAGGGCCCGGCGCACGGCGGCGGTGAGCATCCGGGGGTCCGTGCGGCCGTACCAGACGAAGGTGGTGCCGGGCATGGACCGGGCGAGCTCCACCCAGTCCACGATGCCCTTGCGCACGAGCTGCATGCCGACGCTCACGACGACCTCCGCCTCCGGGGCGAGGCCCAGGCTCTCGCGGAGCCGCCCACGGGCCGACGGGTCCGGGCGGAAGAAGGACGTGTCCACGCCGTTGGAGAGCACGTGTATCGGTGCCCGCAGACCGTACTTCGGCGCGGAGATGAGCTCGCGCGCGTAGCCGCTCGGCGTCACGACCGCGTCGCCGCGGCGGTACAGGTAAGCGATCCAGCGACGGAACAGCGGTGCGACCGCGTTCGCCCCGGTGAAGGAGTCGCGGAAGTCGTCCTCCGTGGAGTGCGCCCACATGAGCACGGGCCGGCGCCGCAGCCGCGCCCAGCGGGCGAGCAGCGGGGTGTCCGGGAAGGGGGTGTTCAGGTGCACCACGTCGAAGTCGTCCAGCGGGCTGCGGACGACCTCGTGGCCGAGCGACCGGATGACCTTCTCCTGGTGCCGGATCGCGGCGCCGATCCCGGACTCGCGGGCCAGCTGGTCCATGCCGCGGGGGACGAGCACCCGCAGCCGCGGGGCAGGGACGGGGGCGGGGCCGCTCATGCGGCGAGGGGCTCGAGCGCGAGGACCCGCAGCGGGGAGCGCCGCTCGATCGCCGAGCGGTACACGGACAGCACCGAGGAGCCGAAGGCCCGCGAGCCGAAGGTCGCGTGGACGTGGGCGACACCCTCGTGGGACATGGCCGCGCGCAGCAGGTCGTCGCCGAGCATCTGGTCGAGGTGGGCGGCGAAGTCCGCCGCGCCGTCGTACTGCCAGCCGGTGCGGCCGTCGACGACCACGCGGGCCAGGGACGGGTCGCGGCGGCAGAGCAGCGGCAGGCCGCAGGCCATCGCCTCGATGAAGGTGAGGCCCTGGGTCTCGGAGAGCGAGGCGGAGACGAAGAGGTCACCGATCCGGTACCAGCGCTGGACCTCGGCGGGGTCCACGACGCCGGCGAAGACGACCCGGTCGCTCACGCCGCGCGCGGCGGCATGGGCGACGAGCTCCTCGCGGTACGGGCCGTCGCCCACGAGCACGAGCACGCTGTCCTCGCGGCCCGCGCCGGCGACCAGGTCAATCACCTCGTCGAGGTTCTTCTCCTTCGCCAGGCGCGCCACGGAGAGCAGCACCCGCTGGTCGGACCGGATGCCGAGGCCCGCGCGGAGCTCGGCCGCGTCCCGCAGCTCGGCCTCCGTGCGGGCCGGGCGGAAGCGGTCGAGGTCCAGCCCCGTGGGGATGACGTACTGCGGGCGGGTCACGCCGTAGCCGGCGAGCAGCCGGGCGACCTTCTCGGTGGGCACGACGACCGCGTCGGTGCCGTCGAGCACGCGACGGGAGAAGGTCGCGACGACCTTCCGGCCCACGGTGCGGCTCGGGGAGTAGTAGTGCGTGTAGTCCTCGTAGATCGTGTGGTACGTGTGCACGATCGGCACGTCGAGCGCGCGGGCGATCTTGCGGGCCCACATGTGGGAGGAGAACTCGCAGTGCGAGTGGATGACGTCCGGGTGCCAGCGGAGGATCTCGCGGAGCACGCGCTTCGAGGCGGGCATGCCGATCCGGGCGCGGTCGTAGACCATGCCCGCGGAGACGGAGCCGATCCGGTACACGCCGTCCTCGTTGCGGGTGCGCAGGCCGGAGGCGAGGGTCAGCACCCGCACGTCGCAGCCCAGCGCGATCAGCTCGCGGCGCAGGGTGGCGACCGAGGCCACCACGCCGTTGACCACGGGCTCCCACCAGTCGGTGGTCAGCAGGACCCGCAGCGGCCGGCCCGAGCCGGTCGTCCGTTCCGCATGTCGCTTCCTCATCACGTGCACCCCCCGAGCCTCGCACCTGGGAACGCCGGGGACATCCTCCGCGCGGTGGAACTTCGTCCGACCACGGTCTGATCCTCGGTGCTGCCGGGTGGTCCCGGACCGGTGCCTGCTCATACGTCGAGCGTAGGGCGGGGTTCGGGGAGCGACGACGGGGCACGCCCGTGACGTTGCGGAGTGTTACCCCCTTGTGTGCTCCTCGGACACCTGATAGGTGGCTGTGAACGAGGTGGAGGCCAGCTGCTGGGTGAAGATCGCGAAGCGCGCGGCCACGTGGGGCGCCGCCGGATCCGCGTCGAGGTGCTCCACGGGAAGCGCGTGCACGGTGAACACGTAGCGGTGCGGGGGACCGGCCGGGGGCTCGGGCCCGTCGTAGCCGGGGTTGCCGAAGTCGTTGACGGCCTGGCGGATCCCGGGATGCTCCCGCTCGAGACCCGCGGGGAGCGAGGTGGTCGCGGCGGGCACGTCCCAGGCGATCCAGTGCCAGAAGCCGGAGCCCGTCGGCGCGTCGGGGTCGTAGCAGGTCACCGCGAAGGAGCGGGTGCCCTCGGGGGCTCCGCTCCAGGCGAGGTCCGGGGACAGGTTCTGCCCGCCCTGCGAGGCCACCAGCTGCGGAGGCCCGACGACGGAGCCGTCCGGGAGGGCGCGGGAGACGAGGGTGAAGGCGTCGGCGTCGGTCATGGCGCCACCTTAGGAAGACGGCCCCCGCCTGTCGAGGCGGGGGCCGTCCGGGGTCGGCGCGCGGGGCGCGGGAGCGGGGGTGCTCAGAACCCGAGCGCCGTGGGCCTGGGGTAGTGGCGCAGGAACTTGCGCACCTGGTTGGCCTTCGCGACCGCGACGTAGCCGCGTCGGCGCGGCCCCTCGACGGGCGAGGCGAGCGGGTGCACCGTGCGGCGCCGGCCGATCGCGCGCACCCGGGCCCGCAGCGCCGGGTCGACGATGTAGCGCCGCAGCAGCGCCCACGGGACGATCGAGTAGAGGATCTCCGCGGTGGGGACCATGCGCTCGATCGCACGGTCCTCGACCATGTCCGCGACGACGGGGATCGCGACGTTCGCCCCGGCGGCGGTCATGTAGTAGTTGTTGCGGCCGATCCGCGGGTTCACCTCGAAGAACTTCGCGACGCCGTCGCGGGGGTCCACCTTCACGTCGAAGTTCGCGAAGCCGCGGTAGCCGGTGCGGCGCAGGAACCGCTCGGACTGCACGAGCACGTCGCCGAGGTCCGTCGTGAACATCGCGGCCGGGTTCCCGAGCGCCCCGGGGGTGTGCTCCTCGAGCAGCACGTGGGCGCCGCCGAGCAGGGTCACCTCGCCGCGGGTGTCGACGTACGCGGTCACCGAGAGCATGGAGGTGTCGTCACCGGGGATGAGCTCCTGCACGACGAAGCGGTCGGTGTAGCCGGCCCTCTGGAGCCGCCCGGCGAGGTCCTCGAGCTCGGCGCGGTCCGCGATCTCGAAGACCTTCCGCTTGCCGGGGAAGCTCACGGCGGAGTACGCCGAGGAGCGGGAGGCCTTCGCGACGACCGGGAAGTCCCAGGGGATCTCCGGGATCTCCGGGAGCGCACCGCCCGCGAAGTCCAGGACGATCGTGCCCGGGGTGGGCACGCCGATCTCCTCGCAGGTGAGGGAGAAGGTCGCCTTGTCGGCGACCGCGGCGAGGACGTCGTCCCCGAGCAGCGGCAGGTGGAAGAGCTCGCCGAGCTCCTCGCGGTGGTTCGCGATGAGCAGCACCAGGAAGTCGGCGTTGGCGAGCAGGATCGGGCGCAGGCCGGCGGCCTTCTTCTCGCGGCCCACGGCGAGCAGCGCCCGGACCATGGCGTCCTCGGAGGCGTCCGCGCCGAGCTCACGGGTGGTGAGGAGGCGCGAGTCCGCGACGGGCCCGGAGACGGTGCGCGTGACGACGGTCGCGACGGTGCCGTAGCGCTCGTGGAAGGCGCGGGCGAGGGCGTAGACGCCGATGTCGCCGCCCAGCAGGACGAGGTCGACGCCGGGGGTGCTCGGGGTGCCGGTCATGGGGGAGAGGTCCTTTGCTCAGAAGCCGGAGTCGGTGGGCCGCGGGTAGACGGCGCGGTACTTGCGCACGAAGTTCAGCCCGGAGACGGTCGCGTAGGCGCGCATCCACAGGCCCTCGGGGCCGTAGCGGAAGGGGTTCGCCAGGCGCGTGCGGGCCAGGCGCCTCACGCGCGATCGGAGCACCGGGTCGCGCAGGTAGCGCAGTACGAGAGGCACCGGGAGGATCGAGTAGAGCACGGGCTCCGTCACCCGCACGGGCGTGATGTCCCGCCCGTGGACGCGGTCCTCGACGACGTGCCGGGCGACGGACTCGCCGGTCGCGGTGACGTAGTAGTTGTTGCGGCCGATCCGCGGGTTGATCTCGAAGAAGCACTCGCGGCCGGTGCGGGGGTCGACCTTCACGTCGAAGTTCGCGAAGCCCACGTAGTCCACCGCGTCGAGGAAGCGGGCGGCGGCGTCGGTGAGGGTCGGGAAGTCGCCGGTGACCATCGCGGCCGGGCGGCCCAGCGCTTCCGGGGTGTGCTCGCCCAGCAGCACCTGCGCGGCGCACAGCAGGGTGACCTTCCCACGGCTGCTGCGGTAGGCGGTGATCGAGCGCTCGGCGGTGTCGTCCCCGGGGATCAGCTCCTGGAACAGGAAGCGCCCCGTGAAGCCGGCGGCGCGGAGGTCCGCGATGAGCTCCTGCTGCTGCGCGGCGGACTCGAGGAAGAACACCTTGCGCTTCCCGGGGAAGTGCACGTCGTGGTACTCCGCCGTGTTCGCGGCCTTGCCGACGACCGGGTAGGACCAGGGCAGCTCCGCGGTGCCGTTCCAGCCCTCCTCCTCCTGGCGGGAGAAGTCGACGACGACGGTGGGGACCGTGCCGATGCCGAGCTCCTCGCACAGCTCGGCGAACTCCGCCTTGTCGGCGAGGCGCTCGAGGAGCTCCGCGGGCACCTGGGCGAGCAGGTAGTGCGGCTCGAGGTCGGCGCGGAAGCGGTTGATGAAGGCGATCAGCGAGTCGGCGTTCGTCAGCAGCAGGGCGGGCCGTCCCTCGGGGCGCTGGGCGGCGAGGTCGAGGAGTGCGTCGCGCATGTCCTCGTCGGTCGCGTCGGCGCCGAGCTCGACGAGGTCGGTGGAGACGGTGCGGGCGTTCATCTCCACGGGGATCCGCACCACGGTGGTGCATCGCATCCCGTACTGCTGGTGGAAGGCGATCGTCAGGTTCAGGGAGTTCAGTCCCGCCCCGAGGACGACGACGTCGAAGCCGGGATCGGTCGGCGTGGAGGGCGTGCGCATAGGGGCGATCCTAACGAGGGCTCGGGCCCGGGCCGCGCAGCCACACGGCTGCGCGGCCCAGGTCACGCCGGGAGCGGGTGTCAGGCCGTGCGCAGCCAGACGGCGGTGTCCGCGGGGAGCTCGCCGGCGGGGGCCGGGCGCTCCCCGGAGCCGACGAGCACCTCGGCGCCCGCGAGCGCGGAGGGCAGGGCGACGGTCTCCTCCGAGGTGTTCACGAGCACCGTCACCTCGCCGCGGCGCACGCCGAGCACCCCGGCGGGCAGGCCCTCGAGGAAGGCGACGCCCTCCCCGGGCCGGCCCAGGCCGAGCTCCGAGCGCAGCGCGAGAGCGCGGCGGTACATCTCGAGCGTCGATCCCTCGCGGCCGGACTGGGCGTCCGCGGCGAGCGGGCCGAACTCGGCGGGCTGGGGGAGCCAGGACTCGCCGGTCGCGGAGAAGCCGAAGGCGGGCGCGTGCTGCTCCCAGGGGAGCGGCACGCGGCAGCCGTCGCGGCCGGGGACGCCCGCGCGGTGGTGGGAGGGGTCCTCGCGCAGCTCGTCGGGGATGTCGCGCACCTCCGGCAGGCCCAGCTCCTCGCCCTGGTACAGGTAGGCGGCGCCCGGCAGGGCGAGCATGAGCAGGGTCGCGGCGCGAGCGCGGGCGAGGCCCAGCGCGGCATCGGGCACCTCGTCGCGCGCGAGGCCCTCGCCGAAGGCGTGGTCGGGGGCGAAGCCGTAGCGGGAGGCGTGGCGGATGACGTCGTGGTTGGAGAGCACCCAGGTGGTGGGGGCGTCGACGGCGTCGGCGAGGGCGAGCGGCTTCTCGATCGCGGCGCGCATCGTCTCCACGCCCCAGCGGGCCTGGAGGAAGCCGAAGTTGAAGGACTGGTGAGCCTCCTCCCTGCCGATGTAGAGCGGCAGGCGGTGCTCGGGGATCCAGGCCTCGAGCACCATCATGCGGTCGCCCTCGTAGGAGTCGACGATCGGGCGCCACTCGCGGTAGATGTCCAGCACGCCGTCGTTGTCGAAGTAGACGGGCACCTCGCCCTCGGGGATGTCGATGAGCCCCTCGGCGTTGACGGTCGCGTCCGGCAGACCCTCGGGCTTGACCATGCCGTGCGCGACGTCGACCCGGAAGCCGTCGGCCCCGCGGTCGAGCCAGAAGCGCAGCACGCCCTGGAACATCTCGTGGACGGCGGGGTTCTCCCAGTTCCAGTCCGGCTGGGTGGTGTCGAAGATGTGCAGGTACCACTGGCCGGGGGTGCCGTCGGCCTCCGTGACGCGGGTCCAGGCGGGGCCGTGGAAGATCGAGGTCCAGTTGTTCGGGGGCAGCTCGCCGTGCTCGCCGCGACCCTCGCGGAACACGTACATGTCCCGCTCGGGGGAGCCGGGGGCGGCGGCGAGCGCCTGCTGGAAGAGCACGTGGTCGCTCGAGGAGTGGTTCGGGACGAGGTCCACGATCACCTTGAGGCCCAGGGCGTGCGCCTGCCCGATCAGGGTGTCGGCGTCGGCGAGGGTGCCGAACCGGGGGTCGACGTCCGTGTAATCGGCGACGTCGTAGCCGGCGTCGTTCTGGGGCGAGGTGTAGAAGGGGGACAGCCAGAGGGCGTCGACCCCGAGATCGCGGAGGTAGGGCAGGCGGGCGGTCACGCCGGGGAGGTCGCCCATGCCGTCGCCGTCGCTGTCGGCGAAGGAGCGGGGGTACACCTGGTAGACGACGGCGTCGCGCCACCATTCGGCACGGGCGGCCTGCTCGGACGATGCGGACTGCTCGAGGGGCGCGGGGGCGAGGGTCATGGGGGTCCTTCCGGTGGTGGTGCCCGAGGCTCGGGACAGGTTCTCAGGTGTATCGGGACCGCGGGGCGGGTGTTCGGTGCGGGAGCGGCGAGGACGCCGCTCAGGACAGGGCGATCACGACCGCGCCGGGGCCCGTGGCCGCGAGGCGGAGCACGGGCCCGTCGACCTCGGCCGTGACCGCGCCGACGACCGCCCGCACGGCGGGGGCCCCGGCCGGGCCGGGTCCCTGCGGGTCCAGCAGGACCGGCGGATGGGCGTCGCGCGCGAGGTGCACGAGCACGTCGCCGTCCGGGTGGGTGCGCACGAAGGTGAGGGAGTCGGCCCCGGCATGGAGCCAGCGAAGGCCGCCGCGGCGCAGCGCGACCTCCTCGCGGCGCAGGCCCAGCAGCGCGCGGGTCGCGGCGAGCACTGCGGTGTCCACGGCCGTCACGTCCTCGGCGGCGATCGCGTCCCAGGGCATCGGGGTGCGGGAGTGCTCCCCGGTGAGGCCCTCGGCGCCGATCTCGTCGCCGGCGAAGAGGGTCGGCACGCCGGGGAGGGTCGCGAGGGCGGCGACGGCGACGAGCTGCCGCTCCCGCGTCCCGACCACCGAGCGGGTGCGCGGGGTGTCGTGGCTGGAGAGCTGGTTCTGGGAGTGCAGGCGGGAGGGCCAGGGGAGGTGGGCGCCGTAGCCGGCAAGGGTGCGGCGCACGGCGGTGCCCGGCAGGGAGGGGAGCGTCATCGGCAGCCCGAGCCAGTTCAGGCTCGAGCCGGGATCGGCGAGCCAGGCCCAGAGCGGGCGGGTGAAGCCCGCGTAGTTCATGGTGCCGTGCCAGCCGTCACCGGCGAGGTCCCCCGACGCGTCGTGGCCGTGCTCGGCGATCAGCCAGGTCTCCCGGCCGGTGCGCTCCTGCGCCTCCCGCAGGGTGCCGCGGATCTCCCGCGCCACCTCGTGGGTCACGTCCACGTCGCGGTGGCGCCCGGTCATGTTGGCGACGTCGATGCGCCAACCGTCGGCCTCGATCGGCGAGTCGAGGTAGCGGCCCACCACCGAGCCGGGGCCGCGGGTGAGGCGGTCCCGGAGCGCGTCGGAGCGCAGGTCGAGCTTGGGCAGCGAGGCGACGTCGAGCCAGCTGACGTAGCCGTCCGGGTGATCGGTGAAGAGGTAGAAGCCGGCCTCCTCGGAGGCAGGGTCCGCCTGGGCGGCGCGGAACCACTCGTGGGTCGCGCCCGTGTGGTTCGTGGTGAGGTCCAGCAGCAGGCGCATGCCGCGCTCGTGCAGCGCCGCGGAGAGCCGGGCGAGGGCCTCGTCGCCGCCCAGCAGCGGGTCCACGCGGTCGAAGGTCGAGGCGTCGTAGCGGTGCACGGAGCCGGCGGGGAAGACGGGCGTGAGGTAGAGCGTGTCCGCGCCGAGGGAGGCGATGTGGTCGAGCCGGTCGATGACCCCGTCGAGATCGCCGCCGTAGTACTGGCGGCCCGTGAGATCGCCGCGCACGGCGGGCTCCTCGTCCCAGGCCATGGGCACCGCCCAGTCGGGCAGCTCCGCGGGGGCGGGGCGGCCCTCGGCATCGACGGGCACGCGGGCGCTGCGGGAGAAGCGGTCCGGGAAGACCTGGTAGACGACCGCGTCGTCGACCCACTCCGGCGCCGGGTCGTGGGCCACGAGGCGGAAGTCGGTCGCGTCGGCCACGTCCCAGGGGACGAGGCCCGCGGCGGTGAGCCAGGCGTAGGCGGGCACGGGGGCACCGGAGGCGGTGACCGCGCCGGGATCGGCGAGCACGCAGAAGCGGTAGCCCACCACGGGGTTCGCGGCGACGAGGGTCGTCGTGAACCAGCGGCCGCGCTCGCCGGGGGAGGCGGGCTCCTCCTCGAGCGTGGCGGTGAGGATCTCCCCGTCGACCATGGCCCGCAGCGCGACGGCGCGCACCGGGTACGCGGCGGGCACCCACACGCGCAGGACGGCGTGGTCGCCGAGGCGCAGCGCGCCCTCGTGCCGCACGTGGCGGGGGCCGCCGTCGTGGTGCGGCTGCTCCGCGAGCGGCACGCCGGAGTCGTCGACGGGCGGGAGGCCGGGAGGGCCGACGAGGAGATCGGTCACGGGGATCAGCCCTTCACGGCGCCGGCGGTCGAGCCGCCGACGATGTAGCGCTGGAGGAACTGGTACAGCACGATCACCGGGATCATGATCATCACGGAGCCCGCGGCGAAGACGCCGAGGTTGTTCGAGCGGTCACCCGAGAGCAGGCCGTACAGGCCCACCGCGAGGGTCTTCTTGTCGTTCGCCGTGAGGAAGATCGAGCCCAGCAGGAACTCGCTGAGCACGCCCACGAGGGCGAGCAGCACGGTCGTGGCGAGGATCGGCGTGAGCGTGGGCAGCAGGATCCGGGAGAAGACCTGCCAGTGGCTCGCGCCGTCGATGATCGCGGCCTCGTCGAGCTCCCTCGGCACGGTGTCGAAGAAGCCCTTGATGAGCCACACCTGGCCCAGGGACCCGCCGAGCAGGACCACGATGTAGCCGGGCAGTGAGTTCAGGCCGAGGCCCGGGAAGATCTGGCCGAGGCCCGAGATCATCGTGTACACGGCGATCATCGCGAGCACCGACGGGAACATCATGATCAGCAGCAGCGAGAGCAGGCCGATCCGGCGACCCGCGAAGCGGAAGCGGCTGAACGCGTAGGCGGCGAGGGTCGAGAGGAACACCTGCACCACGGCGACGACGACGCACACGATGATCGTGTTGAGGTACCAGGTGAGGAAGGGCCCGCGCGCGCCGGAGATGAGCTCGCGGTAGTGCACGAGGCTGAAGGACTTCGGGATGATCCCGGTCGAGGAGACCGTGCCGAGCGGGTTGAGCGAGGCGGAGACCACGAAGAGGATCGGGAAGATCGCGAAGAGGACGGCGAGGATGCCGACGACGTGGCGCCAGCCGATCTCGGCGAACCAGCGGCCGAACGGGAGACGTCGCTGCTGGGTGACGGAGGTGGGGGGAGTGCTCATGGTGGCCGCCTCTCAGTTGACGTCTTCGAGGACGTTCGTGAACCGGAACTGGATCGCCGCGAGGATGCCGGTGAGGGCGAACAGGGCGACGGAGACGGCGGAGGCGAAGCCGAAGTCGGCCCCCGAGCCGCCGAAGGCGATGCGGTAGATCATCGAGATGAGGATGTCCGTGCCGCCGCGCGTGTACTCGCCGGGGAGGAACGGTCCGCCCTCGGTGAGCAGCTGGATCGCGTTGAAGTTGTTGAAGTTGAAGGCGAAGCTCGCCACGAGCAGCGGGGAGACCGCGACCAGCAGCAGCGGCGTGACGACCTTGACGGTGGTCTGGAGGCGGTTCGCGCCGTCCATCCGCGCGGCCTCCATGACGTCGTTCGGGATCGCCTGCAGCGCACCCGTCGAGACGATGAACATGTACGGGAAGCCCATCCAGAGGTTCGTCAGCAGCACGGCCGCCTTGGCGAGGGTCGGGTCGCCCATCCAGTTCAGCGAGAGGCCCAGGGTCTCGTTGATGAGGCCGAAGTCCTTGTTGTAGAAGCTCGACCAGACCAGCAGCGAGATGAAGCCGGGCACGGCGTAGGGCAGCAGCAGCACGGAGCGGTACAGGCGCCGGCCCTTCATCCGCTCGTCGTTGAGCACGAGCGCGAGGGCGAAGCCGACCACGAAGGTCAGCAGCACCGAGCCGAGCGCGAAGACGAGGGTCCACACGAAGGCGGCGCCGAACTGCTTGGCGATCGCGCCGTTGGTGAACAGGCGCAGGTAGTTCTCGCCGCCCACGCCCTGCAGCCAGGACTGGCTGAAGGCGCGCTTGCCGTCCGCGCCGACGAAGTACTCGGAGTCGCCGACCTTGCCGACCGTGTAGGTCTCGCCGGTGGCCGCGTTCGTGATGGTGTCGCTCGCCTCGTCGTAGGAGAGGGCGGTGGTGCCGACGAAGGCCTGGTTCGCGCCCTGGACGCGCACCGCGGAGGTGTCGTCGACGGGGACCGCGAGCTCCTGCAGCGCCTTGTAGGCCGTGTTGACCTGGCGGGCGTCGAGCACCTCGTAGTCCTTCGCGGCGGTGACGAAGCCCGAGGTGACGGTGACGTCGGAGGCGGGGACCGGCTCGAGGGAGGTCTCGGCGTCGCCCGCGAGCACCTCGCCGCTCGCGGGGTCCACGAGCAGGAGGGTGAAGGGACCGGCCGCGGCGTCGCCGCCCGGCTCGACCGCGACCGACATGTTGTACCAGGTCGAGTCGTCCGTCTGCTGCACGGAGTTCGCGACGATCTGCTCGATCGCCTGCTCCTTCGTGCCGCGGGTGCCGTCGCCGAAGTTCGTGAACGAGTAGCCGATCGTGAGGACGATCGGGGTGATGAGGAAGACGGCGAGGAACAGCGTGCCCGGCAGGAGGTACTTCCCCGGGATGAAGCGCTTGGTCGAGTAGACGACGAAGATCGCGACCGCGGCGAGCAGCATGACCACGAGCCACATCCACTGCTTCTGGGCGACGGCGATCGGGACGGTGAAGGCGACCACCGCGAGGACGGCGCCGAGCAGCACCACGCGGGCGATCACGGCGGGGATGGTCGTGGTGCGCTCGCGGTGCGCGGGCGCCTGGGCGGAGGACATGGCGGCGTTGCCTTTCGGTCACGGCGGAGGGCCGGCGGGGTGCCGGCGGAGGGGGAGCGGGGTGCGGCGCGATCGCGGCGCACCCCGCTCGGGATCACCTGGGGGGCGGTCAGCCGCCGATCTGCTTGGTGATCTCCTCGCCCGCGGAGGTCATGGTCGACTCCGGGTCGGCGCCGCCGACGATGTTGGCGTCGGCCTGGCCGAGCGGGCCCCAGATGGCGGCCATCTCGGGGATCGCGGGCATCGGCTCGGCGCTGCCGGCGAGCTCCGCGATCTTGACGATCTCGGGGTAGTCGCCGGAGAGCTTCTCCTGCAGCTCGAGGTTGATCGGGGGCAGCTCGTTCTTCGGGAACATCTGCTCGGCGATGTCCGCGGAGGAGGCGACCGCGGTCGCGAACTGCTGCGCGAAGGCGGGGTTCTTGCCGTTGGTCGCGACGTAGAAGGCGTTGACGCCCGCGAAGGGCACCGCGGGGTCCATGCCCTCGAAGCCGGGGACGGCGCTCATGGCGAAGTCGATCTTCGCGGTGCGGATGTCCTCGAGCGCCCACGGGCCGGAGACCAGGTAGGCGGCCTTCCCGTCGGTGAACAGGGAGATCGCGTTGTCGCCAGAGATCGAGGTCTTCAGCACGCCGTCCTTGCCGAGCTCGCCGATCTTCTCGGCGGCCGTGATCGAGCCCTCCTTGCCGACGCCGACGTCGGACGGGTCGAAGTTGCCCTCGCCGTCCTTGCCGAAGAGGTAGCCGCCGGCCGAGGTGTAGAAGGGCTCCATGTGGTAGGCGTCGCCCTGCTCGCCGACCGGGAGCGCGAGGACGTTCTCGGCGCCGCCGGCCTTCGCGGCCTCGACGAGCTCCTCGACCGTCTTCGGCTCGGGGACGTCGGTGAGGGCCTTGTTCGCGAAGAGCACGAGGGTCTCGACCGCGTAGGGGGCGCCGTAGGTCTGACCGTCGTAGGTCACGGCCTCGAGGCCGATCGGGGCGATGGCCTCGGTCGCGGCGGCCGGGAGCTGCACGGGCTGGATGGAGCTGTTCTGGACCAGGTTCCCGATCCAGTCGTGGGCCGCGACGATCATGTCCGGGCCGTTGCCGGCCTGGTTGGCGGTGATGAAGTTGGGCTGGAGGTCCTCGGCGACGGTCTGCACCGCGACGGTGAGGCCGTTGGCCTCGCCCCACGCCTTGGCCGGCTCCTCGAGGGAGACGGCCTTCTCCTCGTCGGTCCAGATGACGAGGTCGGCGTCGGCGCGGGTGACGGCGCCGCCCGCGTCGGAGGCGCCCGAGGCCCCGCCGGCGTCGGAGGCGCCACCGGTGGTGCCCGCGTCGTCGGAGGAGCCACCGCCGCAGGCGGCGAGCAGGGCAGTGGCGGTGGCGGCACCGCTGAGGGCCAGGAAGTTCTTGCGACGGATCAGCACGTCTTCTCCTTCGAATCGTGTCATCCCGGACCACCCTTGGGCCGGTGAATGATGTGAGCACTGTAGATCCACGGATGGAGGATGTGCAAGAATACGCAAGATCTTGCAGGCAACGAATCGGTCACGGCGATGGAGCCACGATCGGAGAGGATGGGCGGCATGGCACGACTCATCGACATCGCCCAGGAGGCCGGTGTGAGCGAGGCGACCGTCTCGCGGGTGCTCAACGGCCGCAGCGGCGTCAACGAGGAGACCCGGCGGGTCGTCATCGACGTCGCGCGGCGGCTCGGCCGCGACGTGGGCCTCGACGCCGTCCGCAGCGGGCCGCTCGTGGGCCTGCTCGTCCCGGACCTCGAGAACCAGGTGTTCACCGCGTGGGCGGAGCGGATCGAGGCGGAGCTCTTCGAGCGCGGCGCCTCGCTCCTGGTCGGGATGCGCGCGCGGACCGTGGACCGCGAGCGGGAGATCCTCCAGCGCTTCCTCTCGAGCGGGGCGGAGGCGATCATCGTCGTCTCCGGCCACCACGCCCAGGAGGTCGGCCCCATGGACCACTACCGCGAGGTGATCGCCGCAGGCACCCCGCTCGTGCTCGTCAACGGCGTGCGCGACGACCTCGACGCCGCCTACCTCTCCACGGACGACGAGCACGCCGTGCGCTCCGCCCTCAGCCACCTCCAGGACCTCGGCCACCGCCGGATCGGCCTGGCGATGGGCGACGAGCACACCTGGCCGGTGCGCGAGAAGCTCCGCGCCTTCGACGAGGGCATGGCCGCCGCCGCGCCCGAGGACCGTCCCGTCGCCTTCACGGACTTCTCCTACGCGGGCGGCTACGAGGCCGCGCGCGACCTCGTGGACCGCGGCGCGACCGCGATCGTCTGCGGGTCCGACGTCATGGCGGCGGGCGCCCTCGAGGCGGTCCGCGCCATGGGGCTGAGCGTGCCCGGGGACGTCTCCGTCGTCGGCTACGACGACGTCTTCTGGGCGGCGCTGACGAACCCGCCGCTGACCACCGTGCGACAGGCCGTGCCGGCCCTCGCACGCGCCGCCGTGCGCGCGGCCCTCGGCGGCGGGGAGCAGTCCCGCCGGCCCGCCCGCACGGAGGTCGTGGTCCGGCCCCAGCTCGTGGCCCGCGGCTCGACCGGCGCGGCCGCTAGCATGGGGCGGTGACCGAGACAGACCGCACCGACAGCTACTCCACCTCCCAGAAGCGCAGCGACGCCCTCTGGGAGAAGATCCGCACCGACCCCTCGGGGCTCCGGATGCTCACCGGCGACCGCCCCACCGGGGCCCTGCACATCGGCCACTACTTCGGCTCGCTGCGCAACCGGGTGCGGCTGCAGGACGCCGGGGTGGAGAGCTGGGTCATCGTCGCGGACTACCAGGTCATCACCGACCGCGAGATCCTCGGAGACATCCAGGGCTCCGTGCGCGAGCTGCTCACCGATTACCTCGCCGCCGGGATCGACCCCGAGCGCTCCACGATCTTCACGCACTCCGCGGTGCCCGCCCTGAACCAGCTCATGCTGCCGTTCCTGTCCCTGGTCACCCAGCCCGAGCTCGAGCGCAACCCCACCGTAAAGGCGGAGCTGCAGGCGGCGGGCAAGACGGCCATGGGCGGCCTCATGCTCACCTACCCCGTGCACCAGGCGGCGGACATCCTCTTCTGCCACGGCAACCTCGTCCCCGTGGGCAAGGACCAGCTGCCGCACATCGAGCAGACCCGCGTCATCGCCCGGCGCTTCAACGAGCGCTACGCGGGCGGTGAGGCGTACTTCCCCGAGCCCGACGCGCTGCTCTCCGAGGCGCCCACGATCCTGGGCCTCGACGGCTCCGCGAAGATGAGCAAGTCCCTCGGCAACACCGTCATGCTGCGGATGAGCCCGGAGGAGACGCTCAAGAAGATCAAGAAGGCGAAGACGGACTCGGAGCGGCTGATCACCTACGACCCCGAGAACCGCCCCGAGGTCGCGAACCTGCTCATGCTCTCGTCTCTCTGCTCCGACCGCACGCCGGAGGAGATCGCGGAGGAGATCGGCGACAAGGGCGCCGGCACCCTCAAGATCATGACCGCGGAGCTGATCAACGAGCACCTCGCCCCGCTGCGCGCCCGTCGCGCCGAGCTCGAGAAGGATCCCGGGTACCTCTTCTCCGTGCTCCGCGCGGGCAACGAGCGCGCGAACGCCGTCGCCGACGAGACCCTCGCGCACGTGCGCGAGGTCATGGGGATGGTCTACTGATCCGCTGAGCAGCCGGATGCAGAGGCGGCCCGGATCCCGTCGGGGGTCCGGGCCGCCTCGCGTCGACGGGGAGGGCGGGCTCAGAAGCTGCTCGAGCTGCCCGCGCCGGAGAAGCCGCCGCCCGAGTAGCCGCTCGTGCTGCCGCTCGAGGAGGCCGGCGGGTGGCGGTGGGTGTCCAGGGCCGACGTCGCCCCGCCGTACCAGGCGCCCGTCCACAGCACGGGGCTCAGCGAGTAGTCCGTGGCGTAGGCCGCCGGGTGCCGGGCCTGTCGGCGTCCCCGCACCGAGCTGGGGAACTCGCTCACGAAGCCCTTCTCCGGCTCGGCCTGCCGCATCAGCTCGATCTCGTCGCGGTCCTCCGCGCGGGCGCCGATGACCTCATCCCGCAGCCGGGAGCTCGCGGTCGCCAGGCGAGCGGTCAGCTCGTCGAGTCGTTCGAGGCACTCGTCCGGGGTCCGGGCGCCCTCGAGGTAGTCGCGCGAGACCTGCTCGAGCTCCGGGGCGACCTCGCGGGCGGTCGCGCGCAGGGCGTCCGCGGCCGCGCTCGGGCCCTTCTCCTCGACCTCGGAGTCGAGGATGGTCTCCTCGACCGCGGCGAGGGACTCGTCGAGCGGTCGCCGCTCCTCCTGCCAGGCGGCGCGATGGTCCCCCGAGCGGCCCAGCAGGTGGGCCGCGTTGATGATGGTGTCGTCCGCGGCGTCGGCGGTGCCCACCGCCTCCTCGTAGTCCTCCCCGAGACGGGAGGTGGTGGGGGAGATGCCCCAGAGCGGTCTTGGGCGGTCCGGGAGCTGCTGGGCCAGGCGCTCCGCCTCGTCGGCCGAGCGGCGATGGTCCTCGACGTCCGCGAGGACCGCGGCGCCGTAGGCGGAGTCGCGGGGGATCCGCGCCGCGGCGTCCTCGGTCTCCCGTCGGCGGGTGCGGACGTCCTCGTGCCGGGCCCGGGCCTCGGCGACGCGGTGGCGCACGCCCGCGCCGCGCCAGAGGGCGGAGATCGCGCCGATCGCGACGAGCACGAGGGCGACGGCCGCGCCGAGGATCCCCCCGGGGCTCTGCCACCAGGGACGCCCCAGGAGGTCCGCGTACTCCTGCGCCCCGGCCTCGAGCGCGTCCTCCCAGGCGCCGTCGGCGGCGTCGTCGCGCATCGCGTCCTGGACGTCCTCGAAGCCGCTGTCGGAGAGCTTGACGTCGTCGCCGGCGTAGGTGCCGAGCTTGCGCTGGACCGGGTCGAGCGCGACGATCACGACGCCGTCCGCCCAGGTGTCCCCGTCGATCCACTCCGGGTGCTCCGCGCGGGCGTAGGCGAGGACGGCGTCGTTGAGGACGCGGTCGTCCGAGGTGTCCACGTCCTGGGTCGCGGAGTCGAGGGTGAGCACCTCGAGCTGCACCTCCTCGCGGAAGGAGACCGCGGAGATGCGGTCCTCGACCGCCTGCGGATCGCCGAGCACCCCGGCCTCGTCGAGGACCTCGACGGCGGGCGGCGTCGCGTGCGCGGCGGGGACCGCCGCGAGCGGGGCGAGGAGGGCCAGCAGGGCGAGGGCGAGCATCAGCAGGCGGTGGCTCCGCTCGTGCGGGCGGCTTCCGGCGCCCGGCGGCAGGGCGTCGGCGATGACGGGGACTGGTGATGCGCTCATGACCCCACCGTAGGCAGGCTCCCGCCGCCGACGGGCCGACGATCGTCGGGAGCTCCGCCCGACGCCGGTCGTCGCCGCATGACGCAGGGTGGACGGGGCTCCCCGATGTCCAGGTGGTCCCACCTATACTCCCCAGAAGCAGAACTTTGCACGGACTCCGCGGACCGCCGTGGCGGCCGCCCCAGGACAGGAGAGAAACCGCATGCCCATCTATGAGAACGTCTCCGAGCTCGTCGGCCGCACCCCGCTCGTGCGCCTGAACCATCTGGGCGAGGACGTCAAGGCGACCGTGCTCGCGAAGCTCGAGTTCTACAACCCCGCCAACTCCGTCAAGGACCGCATCGGCGTGGCCATGATCGACGCCGCGGAGAAGTCCGGCCAGCTGCAGCCCGGCGGCACCATCGTCGAGGCGACCTCCGGCAACACCGGCATCGCGCTCGCCATGATCGGCAGCTCGCGAGGCTACAAGGTCGTCCTCACGATGCCCGAGTCGATGTCCAAGGAGCGCCGCGCGCTGCTGCGCGCCTTCGGTGCGGAGCTCGTGCTCACCGAGGCCCCCAAGGGCATGAAGGGCGCCGTCGAGAAGGCCCAGGAGATCGCCGCGGAGACCGGTGCCGTCCAGGTCAAGCAGTTCGAGAACGAGGCGAACGCCCAGATCCACCGCGACACCACCGCGGAGGAGATCTGGTCCGACACCGAGGGCGAGGTCGACGCGATCGTCGCCGGCATCGGCACCGGCGGCACCATCACCGGCGTGGGCCAGGTGCTCAAGGAGCGCAAGCCCGGCGTGAAGGTCTTCGCCGTCGAGCCCGAGGAGTCCGCGATCCTCAACGGCGGCCAGCCCGGCCCCCACAAGATCCAGGGCATCGGAGCGAACTTCGTGCCCGCCCTCCTGGACACCGAGGTCTACGACGAGGTCCTCGACATCGACGCCGAGACCGCCATGGAGCGCGCCCGCTCCGTCGCCCGCAGCGAGGGTCTGCTCGTCGGCATCTCCTCCGGCGCCGCGATCGAGGCCGCCGTGCGCGTGGGCTCCCGCGAGGAGCTCGCCGGCAGGACGATCGTCGTCATCGTCCCGTCCTTCGGCGAGCGGTACCTCTCCACCCCGCTGTACGCCGAGTACATGGACTGACGGGTGCCCCGTCCCCTCGACCGCGTCCTCGACGCCGTCGCGAGCGTCCGCGAGGACCTCGCGGCGGCGCGTCGACGTGACCCCGCCTCGACCGACGACCTCACGATGCTCCTGAGCTCGCCGGGGCTGCACGCGATCTGGGTGCACCGTGCTGCGCACCGCCTGTGGGCGCGCGGCGACCGCCCCTCGCGCACCGCCGCCGTGGTGCTCGCCCAGGGCGCCCGCTCGATCACCGGCGTGGAGATCCACCCCGGCGCGACCATCGGCCGACGCTTCTTCATCGACCACGGCATGGGCGTGGTGGTGGGGGAGACCGCCGAGGTGGGCGACGACGTCATGCTCTACCACGGGGTCACGCTGGGCGGCCGCTCCATGCAGCGGGTCAAGCGCCACCCCACCGTCGGGGACGGCGCGGTCATCGGCGCAGGCGCCCGCATCATCGGCCCCGTGCTGGTCGGTGCGGGCGCGCAGATCGGCGCCAACGCCGTCGTCGTCAAGGACGTGCCCGACGGCGCCACCGCCGTGGGCGTCCCGGCGACGGTGCGGCGCGGCGCCGCCCATCCCGAGGAGCAGATGGATCCCGCGATCTACATCTGAGCCCGCGCCGCGGGGTCAGGAGCCGAAGGGGTCCAGGAAGCTCCGCTGGGCGACGCCGTTGACGGCGCGCTCCCATGCGGGGAGCACCTCATGGGCGTCGCCCTCGATCACGAGGTCGAAGCCCGTGCGCGGCCCCGCCTGGGACGGCGGGTCGAGGTCGACGAGCACGGTCAGCGCGCCCGCCTCCCTCGCGAGGGGCGCGAGCTGCGCCGCCGGGAAGACGACGCCGCTCGTGCCCACCGCGGCGAAGAGATCCGCCGAGCGGGCGAGCTCGAGGGCGAGGTCGAGATCCGTCGCGGGCAGCTGCTCGTCGAAGAGCACCACGTCCGGCCGGGTCGGCGCCCCGCACACCGGGCACGCCGCGGGCACGCCGTGGTCCTCCGCGCGCTCACCCGGGCCGGGGGTCGTGGGGGCGCGCCAGTCGCAGCACGCGTCCAGGCAGGTGGCCCGCAGCGCGCTGCCGTGCAGCTCCGCGACGTCCTCGCTCCCCGCCGCCTGGTGCAGCCCATCGATGTTCTGCGTGATCACGTGCGCGCCCATCCGGGCGAGCGCGCGGTGGCCGGGGGTGGGGCCGTGAGCCGCGGCGATCCCCGCCATGCGGCCCCACACGCTCCACAGCTGCGGGATCGAGCCGGGGAGCCGGCCGGCGTGCATGGCCGCCTCGAGCTCGGGCTCGAGGTCCCACACGCCGCCCGGCCCCCGGAACGTGCCCAGCCCCGTCCGGGCGCTCAGCCCCGCCCCGGTGAGCACCACGATGCGGTGGTGCTCAGGGCCGGGGACGAACGCGCTGCGACGGGGGGAGGTCACCACTCCTCGTGCTCACGGGAGTCCCAAGCGGTCTCCTCGCCGAGGTCGAGGGAGGCGAGCAGCGCGCGGTCGGCGTCGTCGAGGGTGAAGCCGTCGAGGGTCGCGTTCTCCCGGCGGCGCTCCGGGTTCGAGGAGCGGGGGATCACGACGACGCCCTGGTCGATCGTCCAGCGCAGGATCACGCGGGAGGTGCTCACACCGTGCTTCTCGGCGACCTTGCGCAGCGCGAACTGCTCGCCCAGGCCCTCGCGGCCGCCGAGCGGGCCCCAGGCCTCGGTGACGATCCCGTGCTCGGCGTGGAAGGCGAGCGACTCCTGGCGGGGCAGGGCGGGGGAGAGCTGGATCTGGTTGACCTCGGGCCACACGCCCGTCGCATCGAAGAGCTCCTGGAGCTGCTCGGGGCGGAAGTTGGAGACGCCGATGTGCTGGGCGAGGCCCTCCTCCTTGAGGTCGATGAGGGTGCGCCAGGTGTCCAGGGCGAGACCGCGCGAGGGGTTCGGCCAGTGGATGAGCAGCAGCGCCACGCGGTCCAGGCCCAGCCGGCGCAGGGACTCCTGGAAGCCCACGCGGGCCTCCGCGCGGCCCTGGTCGCCGCCCGCGATCTTCGTCGCGACGAGCACCTCGTCGAGGTCCACGCCGGAGCGGCGCACGCCCTCGCCCACGGCCGTCTCGTTGCCGTACTGGGCGGCGGTGTCGACGAGGCGGTAGCCCTCGCGCAGCGCGGCCGCGACGACCTCGGCGCCCGCGGGCCCCTTGGGCTGGCCGGTGCCGAGGCCGATCAGCGGGAAGGGGGTGCCGTCGGCGAGGGTCGTGGTGGGGATGCTGAGGCCGGTGGTCTCGGACATGGGTTCTCCTCCGGGGAGCGGGTCTCGGACGTCACCAGGCTAGTCCGCCCGGCGAGGTCCGGGTGCACCGGGGAGGGCCGCTGGTAGCGTGCACGCACCGCGAGGTGAAGGAGAGCCATGACCGCCGCGCCGCCCGCCCGTCCCGCCCGTCCGGTCCTCGGGGTCCTCGACGAGATCTCGCCCCTGCGCTCGGTGATCGTCCACACGCCGGGGCCGGAGATCGACCGCCTCACCCCGGACACCCGGGAGCGCTTCCTCTTCGACGAGGTCCTGTGGGGCGACCGCGCCCGCGCCCAGCACGAGGACTTCATCACCCTGCTCGAGGGCGAGGGGGCGGAGGTGCTGCGCCTCGCGGACCTCCTCCGGGGCGTGCTCGCCGATCCCGCGGCCCGCGAGGAGCTGCTGGAGGGCACCCTGGACCCGTGGGTGCTCGGCGACATGGCCGCGGCCGATCTCCGCGCCGCCTTCCGCGCGCTCGACCCCGACCGACTGCTCACGATCCTCCTCGGCGGGATCACGGTGGGGGAGCTGCGGGCGCTGGGCGTCACCCCCCGCTCCCTCGCCCTGCAGCTCGCGGCCGAGGACGACATGGTGCTCGACCCGCTGCCGAACCACCTGTTCACCCGGGACCCCTCGGCCTGGATCGGGGACACCGCGGTGCTGAGCCCCATGCGCCGGGGTGCGCGCCGGCGCGAGTCCCTCCATCTCGAGGCGGTGTACCGCCACCACCCGCGCTTCGCCGGCACGGGCGAGGGCGCCGGGGCCGGATCGACGGGACTGCGACGGGTGCACGCGCCGGGCCACGGCGGCGGCCGTGCGACCCTCGAGGGCGGCGACGTCATGGTGCTCTCGCCGCGGACCGTCGCGGTGGGGCTCTCCGAGCGCACGAGCGCGGTGGGGGTCGAGCACCTCGCCGCGGCCCTGCTCGAGGACGCCGCCCGCGGGGAGGGCACCGTCGAGCGGGTCGTCGCGATCGCCCTCCCGCACCGGCGCTCGATGATGCACCTGGACACCGTCACCACCGTCGTGGACCACGAGTCGATGCTGCGCTACGGACCGCTCGGCCCGCTGGAGACCATCGAGATCGAGCAGGGTCCCGGAGGACTCGTCACCCGGGCGCACCCGGCGGGCGAGATGGACGCGGTGCTCGCCCGCGGGATGGGGGTCGACGCGCTGCGGGTGATCACGCCCCCGCTCGATCCCACGGCCGCGGCGCGGGAGCAGTGGGACGACGGCTGCAACGTGCTCGCGGTCGCCCCCGGCCGCGTCGTCGCCTACGCCCGAGCGAGCGCGACCAACGACCACCTGCGCTCGCTCGGCATCGAGGTGCTCGAGCTCGACGGGGACGAGCTCGGACGCGGCCGGGGCGGCCCGCGGTGCATGAGCTGCCCCGTGTCCCGCGGCTGAGGGGGGGCGGAGGGGCCGGTGCGGGGCCCGCTCAGGCCCGGCGGCGCGTGGGCGGCGGCGGGTCCGCGGAGGTCTGCAGCGCGGCGGGGAGCGTGGGCAGGGCCTCGAGCAGGGAGCGCTCCATGAGCAGCTGCTGGGCCCCGAACTCCTCGAGCCCCTGGCGCACGGTGAAGCCGAGCCGGCGCAGCAGCGCCACGCTCCGCTTGTTCCGGGTCTGGGTGACGGCGATGACGTGCCGGTCCTCGAGATGCTCCTGCGCCCAGGCGAGCACGGCGAGGCACGCCTCCGCGGCGTAGCCCTGGCCGGTGCGCTCGGGCAGCAGCGCGTAGCTGAGCGAGAGCTCGCCGCGGTCGCGGTCCAGGCTGATCGAGCCGATCATCGCGTCGTCCTCGCGCAGCGCTAGCGCCCACTGGCCCCAGCTGAGGCCGAGGGGGGAGAGCTCGAGCGCCTGGCGCGAGGCGTAGTCGACGCTGCCGCCGAGGTACTCCCGCGTCACGGGGTCCGTCATGAGGCGGATGTGGGCGGGACGGTCGGCTTCGCGGGCCTCACGGATCGAGAGCCTGTCGCTCTGCATCCGCACCGGCCATTCCCAGGCGCCCGTCGTCGTCACGCCCCCACCGTACCGGGCGGCGGGGGCCTGGCGGCGGGCTCCGCCGAACTCGCCGTGACCACCGCGGGCTGGCGGTAGGGTGACCATGCGTCCGGCCGTGCCGGGCGCGTCAGGGCCAGCACCTCGAAGGAGACCCATGTCCGCGTCGGACCTCCGCAGCACCCCCCTCGAGCAGGTGCACGAGCGCCTCGGTGCGACGTTCACCGACTTCGCCGGTTGGAGGATGCCCGTCCGCTACGGCTCCGACCTCGCCGAGCACGCCGCCGTGCGCACCTCCGCGGGGCTCTTCGACCTCTCGCACATGGGGGAGATCCACGTGCGCGGCCCGCAGGCGGGGGACCTGCTCGACCACGCGCTCGCCGGGAAGCTCTCCTCGATGAGCGTGGGCCGGGCCAAGTACTCGCTGCTGCTCGCCGAGGACGGCGGCGTCATCGACGACCTCATCACCTACCGCCTCGCCGAGGACCACTTCCTCACCGTCCCCAACGCCTCGAACGCCGCGGCGGACCTCGCCGCGCTGCAGGAGCGCGCCGCCGGCTTCGACGCCGAGGTGCGCGACGCCTCCCTCGAGACCGCGCTGATCGCCGTGCAGGGACCTGCGAGCGAGGAGATCCTCGTGGCGGCGCTGCTCGGGGCCGACGGCGGCACGGAGGGGTTCACGGCGGAGGACCTCGCGGCCCTGCGCTACTACCGGGCGCTGGCGGGCACCTACCGCGGCGAGGAGCTGCTGGTCGCGCGCACCGGGTACACCGGCGAGGACGGCTTCGAGCTCTACGTGCCGAACGAGCTCGCCGAGCAGCTGTGGGATCAGCTCACCGCCGCCGGCGGGGACCGCCTCACGCCGTGCGGCCTCGCCTGCCGCGACACCCTCCGCCTCGAGGCGGGCATGCCGCTGTACGGGCACGAGCTCTCCCTCGACCTCGACCCCCGTCAGGCGAACCTCGGCCCCGTCGTGGCGCTGCGCTCCAAGGAGGACTTCGTGGGCCGCGCCGCCTACGAGGCCGCGGATCCCTCCGCCCTCCCCGTGCTCGTCGGCCTCGCCGGCGAGGGCCGCCGCGCCGGCCGCGCCGAGGCCGCCGTGCGGACCCCGGAGGGCGAGGAGATCGGCCGCGTCACCTCCGGGGCGCTCTCGCCGACCCTCGGCCACCCGATCGCGCTCGCGCTCGTGCGGCCCGACCACGCCGCCGTCGGCACACCGCTCGTGATCGACGTGCGCGGCAAGGACCTCCCGGTCGCCGTCGTCGAGCTCCCCTTCTACTCCCGCGCCTGACGCCGTCCGGCACGACCTCCGCACCCCGAGGAAGGACCACCCCATGTCCGACGAGATCCGCTACAGCAAGGACCACGAGTGGGTCCGCATCGACGCCGACGGCCACGCCGTCATCGGCGTCACCGACTTCGCCGCCGGCCAGCTGGGCGACGTCGTCTACGTCGACCTGCCCGCCGTGGGCGACGAGCTCACCGCCGGCACCGAGATGGGCGAGATCGAGTCGACGAAGTCCGTCTCGGACCTGTTCTCGCCGATCGACGGCACCGTCCTCGAGCAGAACCAGGAGGTCGTCGACGCGCCCGAGCTCGTGAACTCCTCGCCCTTCGAGCAGGGATGGCTCCTCAAGGCGAGCTTCGAGGAGCTCCCGGAGGATCTGCTCTCCGCGGACGAGTACCGCGAGCTCACCCAGTCCTGAGCGGAGCCGACGGCCCCGCGGCACCCGCCGCGGGGCCGTCGGACGTCCTGCCCCTCGTGCGGCCCACCCCCGCCGCGCACCGCCGCCCGCCCCTCACCCCCCGGGAGCCCCAGCTCGATGACCGCCCAGCCCGTCCCCTCCCACGAGTCCTTCGTGCCGCGGCACGTGGGCACCGACCCCGCCGCCCAGGAGCGCATGCTCGCCGCGCTCGGCTACGCCACGCTCGACGAGATGCTGCAGGCCGCCGTCCCCTCGACGATCCTGCTCGACGAGGAGGCCCGCGAGGCCACCTCCGTCCCCTCCGGCGTCACCGAGCCCGTCGCCCTCGCCGAGCTGCGCGCCCTCGCCGACCGCAACACCGTGCGCCGCTCGCTCCTCGGCACCGGCTACTTCGGCACGCACACCCCCGCGGTCATCCAGCGCAACGTGCTCGAGAACCCCGCCTGGTACACGGCCTACACGCCCTACCAGCCCGAGATCTCCCAGGGCCGCCTCGAGGCGCTCCTGACCTTCCAGACGATGATCTGCGACCTCACCGGGATGGACGTCTCCAACGCCTCGACCCTCGACGAGGCGACCTCCGCCGCGGAGGCGCTCATGCTCGCCCGCCGCACCGCGAAGCGGAAGGCGCCCGTGTTCCTCATCGACGCGGACGCGCTCCCCGCCACGAAGGACGTGCTCGCGGGCCGTGCCGCGGGGCTCGGCATCGAGCTGCGCGAGGTGGACTTCGCGGTCGACGGGGCCCCCGAGGGGGAGGACTACCTCGGCGCCCTCGTCCAGTACCCGGGCGCCTCCGGCCGCGTGTGGGACCCGAGCGAGGTGCTCGCCGCCGTCACCGCGAGCAAGGCCGTCGCGATCGTCGCCGCGGACCTCCTCGCCCTCACCCGCCTCGCCTCGCCGGGCTCGCTCGGCGCGGACGTCGTCATCGGCTCCTCGCAGCGCTTCGGCATCCCGCTCGGCTTCGGCGGCCCCCATGCGGGCTTCGTCGCCGTGCGCAAGGGCCTCGAGCGGCAGCTGCCCGGCCGGCTCGTCGGCATATCCGTGGACGCCGACGGCAACCCCGCCTTCCGGCTCTCGCTGCAGACCCGCGAGCAGCACATCCGCCGCGAGAAGGCGACCAGCTCGATCACGACCGCGCAGGTCCTGCTCGCCGTCATGGCCGCCATGTACGCCGTCTACCACGGGCCCGAGGGGCTCGCCGCGATCGGCGGGCAGGTCGCGGACCGCACCGCGACCCTCGCCGCGCAGCTGCGCGCGAGCGGCTTCGCGCTCGTCCACGACTCCTTCTTCGACACCCTCGAGATCCGCACGGCCGCCCGCGCGCCGGAGATCGTCGCGGCCGCCGCGGAGTCCGGATGGCTGCTTCGCGCCGTGGACGCGGACGTCGTCCACCTCTCCCTCGACGAGACGGTCACCGAGGCCGATCTCGCCGGGATCGCCGCGGTGCTCGCCCCCTTCGCGGAGACCCCGGGCGCCGAGCTCACGCCCGTGGAGTCCGGCGAGGGCTGGGGGGAGCTCGCGCGCGAGGTCGACTACCTGCGCCACCCCGTCTTCTCCTCCTTCCGCTCGGAGACCGCGATGATGCGCTACCTGCGCCGCCTCGCGGACCGCGACTTCGCGCTGGACCGCGGGATGATCCCGCTCGGCTCCTGCACGATGAAGCTCAACGCCGCGACCGAGATGGCGGGCATCACCTGGTCCGGCTTCAACGCCGTGCACCCGCTCGCCCCGCGCGAGGACGTGGAGGGCTACCTCGAGCTGGTCACCCAGCTCGAGCAGTGGCTCGCGGACCTCACGGGCTACGACACGGTCTCCCTGCAGCCCAACGCCGGCTCCCAGGGCGAGTTCGCGGGCCTGCTCGCGATCCGCGCGTACCACGCCTCCCGCGGCGAGGGCTCGCGGGACGTGTGCCTCGTGCCGAGCTCCGCCCACGGCACGAACGCGGCCTCCGCCGTGAACGCCGGCCTGCGGGTCGTGGTCGTCGCCTCCGACGAGCGCGGCAACATCGACCTCGACGACCTCCAGCAGAAGATCAAGGACCACGGCGAGGAGCTCGCCGCGATCATGATCACCTACCCCTCCACGCACGGCGTCTACGAGGAGCAGGTGCGGACGGTCTGCCAGCTCGTGCACGACGCGGGCGGCCAGGTCTACGTGGACGGCGCGAACCTCAACGCGCTGCTGCAGGTCGCGCGGCCCGGTGAGTTCGGCGGCGACGTCTCCCACCTGAACCTCCACAAGACGTTCTGCATCCCCCACGGCGGCGGCGGGCCGGGCGTGGGCCCGGTCGCCGCGAAGGCGCACCTCGCCCCGTTCCTGCCCGGCCATCCCGCGATCCAGCAGGCCGAGCATCCCGTGACCGGGGCCGGCGCGCAGATGCACGGCGGCGCCCCGGTGTCCCAGGCGCCCTACGGCTCCGCCTCGATCCTCCCGATCTCCTGGACCTACATCCGGCTCATGGGACCCGAGGGGCTGCGGCACGCGACCGCCTCCGCGGTGCTCGCCGCGAACTACCTCGCCGCCCGGCTCTCCGAGGCGTACGAGATCCTCTACACGGGGGAGAACGGGCTCGTCGCCCACGAGTGCATCGTGGACCTGCGCCCCTTCACCGCCCGCACCGGGATCACCGTGGACGACGTCGCCAAGCGTCTCGTGGACTACGGCTTCCACGCGCCCACCATGTCCTTCCCGGTGGCGGGCACGCTCATGGTCGAGCCCACCGAGTCCGAGGACCTCGTCGAGCTGGACCGCTTCGTCGACGCGATGCTCATGATCGCGAAGGAGGCCGAGCAGGTCGCCGCGGGCGTCTGGCCGGCCGACGACAACCCGCTCGTGGGCGCCCCGCACACCGCGGCGTCGGTCGTCGCGGGGGAGTGGACCCACCCCTACTCCCGCGAGGTGGCCGTGTACCCGGGCACCTGGGCCACGCCCGAGGACCTCTCCGTGCACGACAGCGTCCAGATGCGGATCCAGTCGAAGTACTGGCCCGCCGTGCGCCGCATCGACCAGGCGCACGGGGACCGCAACCTCGTGGCGACCTGGCCCCGCGACTGAGCAGGGCGCCCCACCCGCCGCCGGCCCGTCGGAGCACCGCTCCGACGGGCCGGCGGCATGTGAACGGTCGTGACGCGCAGATGACGAATGGACGATCAGGCCGCTAGCCTGCACGTATGACCGAGATCCTCACCACGCACGCCGGCTCCCTGCCCCGCAGCCCCGAGCTCATCGCCGCCAACTCCGCCCGCCAGGTGGGCGAGGACGGCCTGACCCCGGAGCCCACGGACGAGTTCCGCGGCGTGCTGCGACAGGCCGTGGCGGACGTCGTCGCCAAGCAGCGCGAGATCGGCATCTCGATCCCGAACGACGGCGAGTACGGCCACCTCATGACCTCGGCCGTGAACTACGGCGCCTGGTGGTCCTACATCTTCGACCGCGTCGACGGCCTCGAGCTCACGGGAGAGGACCACTTCTCCTCCGAGCCGGTGCGCTCGTCCCCCGGCGACGTGCGCCTGACCGTCTTCCCGGACCGCCGCGACTGGACGATCTTCCAGCGCGCGTACCAGGACCCGACCTCCGGGATCACCGTCGGCGCGCAGACGACGTTCCCGGCCGCGACCGGCCCCGTCTCCTACTCGGCAGCGGGCCGGGAGCTCGTCGCCCAGGACACCGCGAACCTCCGCGCCGCGCTCGACGCCTCGGGCTACGCGACCGGCTTCCTGCCCTCTCTCTCCCCGGGCTCCGGCAGCCGCATCGTCGACGCCCACTACGGGACCGTCGACGCCTTCCTCGACGCCTGGGTCGAGGTCATGGCTCCCGAGTACGAGGCGATCGCCGCGGCCGGCCTCATCGTGCAGGTCGACGACCCCTCGATCGCGGAGAACTGGGACCAGATCAACCCCGAGCCGAGCGTCGAGGACTACGTCGCCTTCACCCGCAAGCGCGTCGAGGCCGTGAACCGCGCGCTCGCGAACGTGCCCACCGAGCAGACCCGGTTCCACCTGTGCTGGGGCTCGTGGCACGGCCCCCACACGACGGACATCGAGCTGCGCCACATCGTGGGTCTCCTGCTCGAGATCGACGCGAAGTACTACTCCTTCGAGGCCGGCAACGTGCGCCATGAGCACGAGTGGACCGTGTGGCAGGACGTCGAGCTGCCCGAGGGCAAGGTCATCGTGCCCGGTGTCGTCTCCCACGCCACCAACGTCGTCGAGCACCCCGAGCTCGTCGCCCAGCGCATCGAGCGCTTCGCGCGGATCGTCGGCCCCGAGCGCGTGATTGCCTCGACGGACTGCGGTCTGGGCGGGCGCATCCACCCCGACATCGCGTGGGCGAAGCTCGAGTCGCTCGTCGCGGGCGCCCGGATCGCCTCCTCCCGCCTCTGAGTGCCGGGGCGCCCGGGGGAGCGAAGAGTTCACCCGGGCGTCCCCGATGTGTCACACGTCGGTGGGGCCGTGGAAACGGCGGGGGCGGAGCATCGCCGGTGTGAGGATCCTCGTCATCACCGAATCGTTCCTTCCGCACATGAACGGCGTCACCAACTCCGTGCTCCGCGTCGTGGACCACTTCGCGGGCCAGGGTGACGACCTCGAGATCATCGCCCCCCAGTGGCCGCACGCCGACCGCTTCTGGCGCACCTCGGGTGGCCGTCGGGTCCGCGTGCACCGAGTGGCCTCGGTGCCGCTGGCCGGCTACACCGACGTGCGGATCGCGGCGGCGAGCGCGACCGGTCTGCGCCGCCGGATCGCCGATTTCGCCCCGGACGTCATCCACCTCGCCTCGCCCACGATCCTCGGGGGTCGTGCGGTCGTCGCCGCGCAGAAGGCCGGCGTCCCCACCGTCGCCGTCTACCAGACCGACATCCCCGGCTACACCGCCAAGTACGGGATGCCGTTCCTCGAGGCCGCGTCCTGGCAGCTGCTCAAGGACGTCCACAACCGTGCGACCGTGAACCTCGCGCCCTCCACCGCGACCCGTGACCAGCTCGCGGCCCACGGGGTGGAGCGGCTCGCGCTGTGGCGCCGCGGCGTGGACACCTCCCTCTTCTCCCCGTCGCTGCGCAGCGCCCGGCTGCGGGCCCGCTACGCGGAGGCCGACGAGAAGCTCGTGGTCTACGTGGGCCGCCTCGCTCCGGAGAAGCAGGTCGCGGATCTCCAGGTCATCCATGACACGCCGGGGGTGCGGCTGCTCGTGGTGGGCGACGGGCCCGAGCGGGACGCGCTGCGCCGGGCCATGCCGCGGGCGCGCTTCGCGGGGTTCCGCTCCGGCACGGACCTCGCCGCGCACCTCGCGAGCGCGGACCTCTTCATCCACCCCGGCGAGCTCGAGACCTTCGGGCAGACCATCCAGGAGGCCATGGCCTCGGGGCTGCCGGTCATCGCCCCGCGCCGCGGGGGACCGGTCGATCTCGTGACGCCGAGCCGGACCGGCTGGCTGTACACGCCGGGCATGCTCGACGAGCTCCGCGACCACGCCGCGGATCTCCTGTTCGACGACGCGAAGCGGCTCGCGTTCGGGCGGGCGGCGCTGGACTCGGTGCGCAAGCGCACCTGGCCGGTCCTCGCCGAGCAGCTCCGCGGCCACTACGCGACGGCGATCGCCCGGCACGCGGACGTGCACCAGCGCACCGTCCGCTGAACCGGGAGCGCGCCGTCGCATCCGGTCGCCGTCACATTCGGCCACAGATGTCGCCGCGGGTGCGCGCGATGGGGTGACATGGTCCTGTCGCCGCACGGCGGCCACCCTGCCCGCGGAAAGGACCACTCATGGCGCAGCGCCCCACCACCCGTCGCCCGCTCATCGGCGTGACCGCAGGGACCGGCCGCATGATGTCCGGCGCGTGGGAGGGGCACGAGGCCGTGACCCTCACCGCGCACTACGTCCGCGCGATCCGTGAGGCCGGCGCCCGTGCCGTGATCATCGCCCCGCAGGACGAGTGGACGGACGAGGAGGTCCAGGACCTCGACGGCCTCGTCCTCACCGGCGGCACCGATCTGGACCCCGCGCTCCTGGGCGAGGCTCCGCGGGAGACGGACATGGCGGCGGACCCGGCGCGCGACGCCTTCGAGACCGCGCTGTACCGTGCCGCGCGCCGTACCGGGGTGCCCGTGCTCGGCGTCTGCCGGGGCCTGCAGCTCGTCGTCGTCGCCGAGGGCGGCGACCTCCACCGTCATCTCCCCGTGGACCTCCCCGCGCATCCGCTCACGGGCATCGTCCCGACGCCCGTGACCGCGGAGGTCGACGCGGACAGCGACACCGCGCTCGCCGTCGGCACCCGCGCCGAGGTCACCGCCTTCCACCATCAGGGCGTGCGCGAGGTGCCCTCCTCGCTGCGTGTCGTGGCCCGCCACGCGAGCGGCCTCCCGCTCGCCGTCGAGGCCGTCGCCGGCAGCCCCGTCATCGCGGTGCAGTGGCACCCCGAGCTCGAGAGCGGGCACGGACCTGGGGAGGGCCTGTTCGCGGCGCTCGTCACGGCGTTGCGCACGGCGGGCCGGTCCGCGGCACCGTCGGCGCTGGTCTAGGATGGGCCACGACCGTCTGCGCCCCGTCCCGAACCCGGGACGGCCGGCGCGCCCGGGAGGAGCGGAGGAAGCAGAGCATGAGCACTGAGCAGGCCATCGTCGCCAAGGGCGATCACGTCGAGACCGTCGAACCGGCCACCACGTCGGAGGGCAACAGCACCGTCCTGTCGATCGTGCTGTTCGCGCTGCTGTTCGTCCTCTTCGCGGGCGGGCTGTACGTGCTGAGCCTGTTCACCCCTGTGACCTTCATCGTGGGTCTCGCGATGGTGTTGCTCTCGCTGTACCTCACCTTCGACACGGTCCCGCGCTTCCTCGTCTGACGAGGAGCGCCCCGCGACGACACGGGCCCGGCACCGCGAGGTGCCGGGCCCGTCCGCGTCCCGGGATCATCGGGTCATGAGGATCGCCCGTCCATCCGGACGATCGTCTCGAGCGCCATCACGACCATGTCCTCGAAGGTCTCCTGGCGCTCCTGGGCGCTCGTCTCCTCGCCCGTGACGAGGTGGTCGGAGACCGTGCACAAGGCCAGCGCCCGCCGACCGAACTGCGCCGCGAGCGTGTACAGGGCCGCCGCCTCCATCTCGATGCCGAGCACGCCGTAGCCGGCGAGCGTGCTCGTGACCTCGGGGGCGGGGGAGTAGAACTGGTCCGCGGAGAACAGCCCGCCCGCGACGACCGGCAGCAGCCGCTCCTCGCCGACGGAGGCCGCGATCCGCGCCAGCTCGAAGTCCGCGGCCGGGGCGAAGGTGACGTCCCCGAACCGGGCCCGGTTCATGGCGGAGTCCGTGGAGGCCGCGACGCCGAGCACCACGTCCCGCACGCCGACCCGCTCCGAGAGACCGCCGCAGGTGCCCACCCGGATGATGGTCTCGACGTCGTAGTCGCTGAACAGCTCGTGGGCGTAGATGGCGAGCGAGGGCTGGCCCATGCCGGAGCCCTGCGCGGAGACGCGGACCCCCGCGTAGGTGCCGGTGTACCCGAGCATGCCGCGCACGTCGTTGTACTGGACGGGGTCCTCGAGGAAGGTCTCGGCGATCCACCGCGCGCGGTAGGGGTCGCCGGGCATGAGCACGGCAGGGGCGATCTGGTCCGGAGCGGCTCCGATATGGGTCGACATGCCGCCAGCGTACGGTCGCGCGGCGCCCGGGCGGCGCGGCGCGCTGTCGCCCGGGGCACGAGGGCAGCACAATGGTGCCCCGTGAACGCTCACTCCCCGCAGCCCGGCGATGCCCGGCCCGCCACGCCCTCGCCCGGCGTCGCCGCGGACGCCCGCCGCGCCCGCTGGGCGGTCTCGCTGCTCTTCTTCCTCAACGGCGCCTCGTTCTGCGCGATCCTGCCCCGCTACCCCGAGCTGGTCGAGCACATCGGGCTCAGCAATGCCGCCTTCGGGCTCGCCGTCGGGCTCGGCCCCCTCGGAGGGCTCACCGCGGGCCTCACCGTCGCCGCCCTGATGACCCGGTTCGGCTCCGCGCGGGTGAGCGTCGCCGCCCAGGTGGTCGCCTCGACCGTGCACCTCGCCGTGTACGTCTCCGGATCCTGGCTGTGGCTCGCCCTCTCGCTGTTCCTCGCCGCGGCGGCCGACGCCGTCACCGACGTCGCCATGAACTCCCACGGCATGCGCGTCGAGCGCCGCTACCGCCGCTCGATCATGAACAGCTACCACGGCTGGTGGTCGCTCGGCGCGGTCACCGGCGGCCTCCTCGGCTCCCTCGCAGCCCAGATCGCCCTGCCGACCTGGGGACAGGGCGTGCTCGGCCTCGTGGTCTTCGGCGCGCTGGCGCTGCTCGCCCTGCGCGGCATGCTCCCCGGGCACGACACCCTCGAGAGGGAGCAGGCCGCCCCCGGCGGGGCCACCGCCCAGGCGGCGCCGTCGGCCGCCTCCGGCGGGGCCACCGCCCAGGCGGCGCCGTCGGCCGCCTCCGCCGCCGAGGTCCCCGCGGACCCGGCCCCCTCCGGCCTGCGGATCGCGGGCATGGCGCCGCGCGCGCTCGGACTCGTGCTCGCCCTCGGCATGCTGCTCGTCTTCGCCGGCTCCACCGAGGACGCCGGCAACACCTGGGGCGCCCTGTTCATGACCTCGACCTACGCCGTCGGCCCCTTCGTCGCGGGCATGGCCTTCGTGGCCCTCCAGGGGGCGCAGACCGTCGGACGCTTCACCGGGGACGCGGTCGTCGACCGGCTCGGCGACCGGACCACCGCCCGGATCGGCGCGCTCGTCTCCGCCGCCGGCATGTCCTTCGCGCTGCTCGTGCCGAGCCCCGTGACCGCCGTGATCGGCTTCGCCCTCGCCGGCTGGGGCGTCGCGACGCTGTTCCCCGCCGTGTACCGCGCGGCGGACGAGGTCCCCGGCGTCCCCCACGGAGTGGGCATGACCGTGGTCGGCTGGCTCGCCCGGCTCGGGTTCTTCGTCTCCCCGCCGATCATCGGCGCGCTCGCCGACGCCCTGACCCTGCGTCACGCCCTGTGGCTCGTGCCGCTCTACGCGCTGGGGATTCTCGTGGTCTCCGGCGCCCTCGCGGGGCGGGACCGCGGCGTGGAGGAGGGGAGCGTCAGAACCGGCTGACGTCCCCCGCGCCCTCCCGGGCGATCACGAGCTCCCCGGAGGAGAGGTCCACGACGGTCGTCGGCTCGATGCCCACCTCACCCGAGTCGATGATGACGTCCACCTGGTTGTCCAGCAGGTCCTGCACCACCCAGCCTTCCGCCGGCGGGTCCTCCTGGCCCGGCAGCAGCAGCGTCGAGGAGACGATCGGCTCGCCGAGCGCCTCGACGAGCGCATGGGCCACACGGTGATCGGGGATGCGCACGCCCACCGTGTGCTTCTTGGGGTGGGACATCCGCCGCGGCACCTCCTTGGTGGCCGGCAGGATGAAGGTGTACGGGCCCGGCGTCGCGTTCTTCACCAGGCGGAACACGGGGTTCGAGACGATGACGAACTGACCCAGCTGCGCGAAGTCCGCGCACACGAGCGTGAAGTGGTGGTCCTTGCCCACCTGGCGGATGCGGCGGATCCGCTCGAGCCCCTCCGGGGAGTCGAGCGTGCAGCCCAGCGCGTAGCAGGAGTCCGTGGGATAGGCGATGAGACCGCCGTCACGCAGCACGCGCACGGCCTGGTCGATGTTCCGCGCCTGCGGGTCCACGGGATGGATGTCGAGGTAGCGAGCCGAGGGAGCCATGCTCGATGCTACGTCCGCGAGCGCCGCGACGGCGGCATCCGCACATCAATCAGGCGACGACGACGAACTCGCGGCCGATCCACTTCGTGCGGCGCAGCCGCTGCACGGCGCCGATCGGGAGCGGTCCGTTGATGTGCGGGTAGCCGCGGCCGCGGCCGTCCCGATCCGCCTCGATGTCCACGGCGACGCCTGTCGCCTCGACGCGCGCGACGTCGATCTCGAGGATCACGAGGTCGGCAGGACGGTCCGGGTACACGCGCTTGGCGACCATCGAGACCTGCTCGGGCCAGCAGGCGTGCAGGAATCCCACCTCGGTGAGATCGCGACCCCGGGTGGAGCAGGTGTAGGTGCCCTCCCGGACGGCCGCCTCCCAGGCGGCCAGCTCGGTGATGTGCCAGATCAGGGGCGAGGGCATGAGGGGCAGTGTAGCGTTCCGTGCATGCACGAGAAGCCCGGCGGACCCCCGCACGTGCGGCTGGTCCACGACGAGGATCGCGATCGCTTCGAGGCGCTCGCCGGCGACGGCGTCGTCGGCGTGCTCGCCTACGGGCCGGACCCGCTCCGCGAGGGCGTCCGCGACCTGCGCTCCACGGTGGTCTCCGCGGAGCACGGCGGGCAGGGGATCGGCTCCGCGCTCGTCCGCGCCGCCGTCCAGGACTCCCGCGAGCGCGGCCTGCGTCTCACCGCCACCTGCTGGTTCGCCCGCGCCTGGCTCGAACGGCATCCTGAGCACCACGACCTCCTCGCCGACGTCCCCGAGGAGGGGAAGGACCCCCGGTGACCTATCGCATCCTCACCGTCTGCACCGGCAACATCTGCCGGTCGCCGATGGCCGAGTTCCAGCTGCTCGCCGCCCTCGAGGAGGCCGGCCTCGGCGACCGCGTCGACGTCGCGAGCGCCGGGACCACCTCCTACGAGGAGGGCAACCCCGTGGACCCCCGCGCCGGGGCCCTCCTGCGCGAGCACGGCATGGACCCCTCCGCGCACCGCGCCCGCGCCGTGACCCGCGAGGAGCTGTCCCGGGCGGACCTCGTCCTCGCCCTGGACCATGACCACGTCCGACCCCTCGAGCGCCTCGCCGGCGAACGGCTCGGCGAGCGTATCCGCATGCTGCGCTCCTTCGACCCGCAGGCCGGGGAGGACCTCGGCATCCGCGACCCCTGGTACGGCGGCGACGAGGACTTCGAGACCACCTACACGCAGGTGGACGCGGCCCTCCCGGGGCTCGTGGAGCACGTGCGCGGCGCCCTCGCCGCGGGCGGGCACGGCACCGCCTCATGAGCGCCCTCGGGACCGCCGCCGCGCTGCGCGCCGGGGACCTCGACGCCCGGGAGGTGACCGAGCAGGCCCTCGCCGCGGCTGCGACCCGCGGAGCCGCCGTCGGCGCCTTCGCCCACGTCCTCGACGAGCTCAGCCGGGAGCAGGCCGAACGGGCCCAGCACGAGCTCGAGGACGCCCGCCGCGCCGGGCGTCTCGAGGACCTCGCCCGCCGCCGGCCCCTGCTCGGCGTCCCGCTGCCCGTCAAGGACCTCACCCGCATCGCCGGCCAGCCCTTCGAGGCCGGGAGCACCGCGCTGCGCGGCACGATCGCGGAGGTCACCGACGGCGTCGCCGCACGGATCCTCGACGCCGGCACGGTGACGATCGGCAAGACCACCACGCCCGAGTTCGGCATGCCCGCGTACACGGAGCCCGCGACCGGTGCCCCGGCCCGCACTCCCTGGGACGTGCGGCGCACGGCCGGCGGATCGAGCGGCGGGGCCGGTGCCGCGGTCGCGAGCGGGGTCGTCGACCTCGCCCACGGATCCGACGGCGGCGGGTCCGTGAGGATCCCTGCGGCCTGCTGCGGCCTCGTCGGGATCAAGCCCTCCCGCGGTCTCGTCTCGACAGGTCCCTTCGGCACCGAGGGCGCCGGGCTCGTCGCCGACGGCATGCTCGCCACCACCGTGCGCGACGCCGCGGCCGGCCTCGACCTCATCGCCGGGCCCCGTCCCGGCGACGCCCAGCCGGCGCCGCTCCTGCCCGGCGGCTACCTCTCCGCCTGCGAGGCCCCGGCGCCCGAGGGGCTCCGGATCGGCGTGCTCACGACGCCCCTCGCCGCCGAGGTCGACGTCCACCCCGCCGCCCTGCGCGCCGTGGAGCGCACGGTCGCGCTGCTGCGCGACCTCGGACACCACCCCGTGCCGGTCCCCGCCCCCTTCACCCCGCAGGAATGGCGCAGCTTCATGCCTCTGTGGACGGTGGGCGCCGCGACGATCCCCGTGCCCCCGGAGCGCGAGGGCGAGCTGCTGACGCTCACCCGCTGGCTGCGCGAGCAGGGACGCGGGTACAGCGGGACGGACCTGCTCACGGCGATCTCCGGCGTGCAGGCGCTCGCACGACGCACGGGGGAGGCCTTCGCGGATCTGGACCTCGTCCTCACCCCGGGGCTCGCGGGCCCGCCCGCCCGCCCGGAGACCCTCCAGCTCGACGACGGCGCCGCGGACTTCGACGCGCAGTGCGCCTTCACACCGTGGACGAGCACCTGGAACATGACCGGCGCCGCGGCGATCGCGATCCCCGCGCACCGGGAGGAGGTCGATGGCGTGCTGCTGCCCTTCGGCGTCCAGCTGGGCGGCACCGGTCCCGGCGCCGAGGCCCTGCTGCTGCAGGTCGCCGCCCAGATCGAGCAGCACGACCCGTGGCCGCTGCGCGCCGCGGACGCCTCCCGGGGCGGGGCCGGCGCATGAGCGGGGCCGAGGAGGCCGCTGCGGCGGGCACGACATCAGGCGCGGAGGCGTCGGCAGGGCCCGGCGCGCCGGCGCCCGCACCCGTGCGCCCCGCTCCCACCGTCGCCGCGGTGCGCCTGGACACCTGGCTGTGGAGCGTGAGGCTGTACCCCACCCGCTCCGCGGCCACCGCCGCCTGCCGCGCGGGCCACGTGCGGCGCAACGGCGAGCCCACCAAGGCGAGCCAGAGGATCGCGGTGGGGGACGAGCTGCGCCTGCGCTCCCCGGGGCGCGAGCGCATCGTCGTGGTCACGCAGCTGCTCGGGAAGCGGGTGGGCGCGCCCGTCGCGCGCACCGCCTACGAGGACCACAGCCCGGAGCCGCCGCCGCAGCTCTTCGGCGCCCCGCCGCGACGGGACCGCGGCGCGGGACGCCCCACCAAGCGGGAGCGGCGCGCGCTGGACCGGCTGCGCGGCCGGGACCTGCCCGGCGCCGAGCACGACGAGGACCTGCCCGAGGACCGCGCCGGGCGCTGAACCCGACCGGACCGGCTCAGCGCGGCTGGCCGCTCGCGGCGAACAGCTGCTGGCGGTTGGTCGAGAGACGACCCAGCAGACCCGCCTCGAGGGCGACGACCTTGGGGTTCGCGCCGTCGGCCAGGAGCCGCTGGCGCACGGAGGCGAGATCCGCGCTCTCCCGGATGAACCGCTTCATGAGCGGCTTCGCGCCGATCTGCTTCGCCCAGGCACGCCCCTCACGGCGCCCCTTCCAGGTGGCGAGCATCGTGACCTCCTCGTGGGTGAGCCAGCCGGTGTTCGCGTAGTCGCCCAGGCGCACCCGGGTGAGGCGCGCCTCGTCCCAGACCAGCACGCCGATCAGGCACAGCCACAGCAGGGACAGCAGGGCCTCGAGCGCGAACATGATGATCGTGACGGTCCAGCCGCCGGCGAGGGAGGCGGTGAGGTTCCATCCGGCGTGCAGCAGCATCCCCGGGATCACGGCGACCACGAACACGAGCAGGCCCGAGATCGTGCCCCACTTGCGGGCGACGAAGCCCATGATCAGGCCCGTCAGCGAGGTGTAGATGGCGTGGCCGAAGATGTTCAGCGCGCCGCGCATGACGACCAGCACGGCGACACCGCCCAGGCCCATCTGATCGAAGCCGTTCGCGTAGTACAGGATGTTCTCGGTGAAGGCGAAGCCGCCGCCGATCAGCGCGCCGTAGATGAGGCCGTCCAGCGGCCCGTTGAAGTAGCGCCGGGCGAGCAGCATGAGGACCAGGAGCCCGAGGCCCTTCGTGGTCTCCTCGACGATTGGGGCGCTGATGACGGGGCCGAAGAAGCTCGTGACCGCCTCGCTGCCCGTGATCCGCCAGACGAGGACCGAGCCCAGGGTGTTCACCCAGAAGCTCACGAAGCTCGCGATGGCGGCACCCCACATCACCGCGATGAGCAGCAGCGGGATCGGCTGCGGGTCCCAGCGATCCGCGAGCAGGATGATCCCGACGATCACGACGAGGGAGAGGAACGCGAGGAAGCCCATGACGGGCCACCAGACGGGGCTCGAGGAGTACGACAGCGTGAGGTAGACGAAGAAGAAGCCGAGCACGAGGAGCAGGCCGATGCCGAGGACGGCCAGGGCGATCCAGGTGAGGACGGTGACGCGGGGGACCGGCTCCGCCTCGCGACCGACCTCCTGCACCCGGCGGGTCTGGGTCGCCCAGGCCGACTGCGGCTGCGGCTGGACGGGGCGCTGGATCTGCGCGGGGGCGTAGCGGGCCGCGGTGAGGCCCGAGGAGGGTCGCACGGAGGTGTCGTAGGAGCGGGGGATGCCGTAGTCGACGTACGGGGGCTGCGCCTGGAACCCCGGCGCACCCGCGGCGGGGGAGCCTGCGCCGGGACGGGGCCGGCTGGTGGGCTGCTGGGGGCGACCCGGGGGCGGCGGCCCCGGATGGGCGGACGGCGGCTGGGTCATGGGAGGAGCGCCTTCGGGATCGGGGAGGGACGACGGCGGTGCGCGTCGCCCGCGGGCGGTGCGGGGGAGGGGAGAACGGTGGAACCGATGGTTCCCTCCTCTCCCCGGCGGGACGGTCTGGATGCGATGCTATCGGTGACGGTCGCCACAGTGAGGGGGTCGTGCGGGAGTGTCGGGTCGGAGGGAAGCCCCGTCCCGACACTCCCGCACCTTGAGCGGAATAGACTCAACTCTGTACCCGTTGCACTTCATGTCCCCCGCACAGCTTGGAAGGAGCGCCATGGAGTTCCAGTTCACCACCCGATCGCAGGAAGCGATCACCGCCGCCGCCCAGCACGCCGCAGAGCTCGGCAACCCCCAGGTCAGCTCCCTGCACCTGCTGCAGGCGCTGCTCGGCCAGGCGGACGGCATCGGCCGTGCCGCCCTCATCGAGGCCGGTGCCGATCCGGCCGCCGTCCTCGAGCAGGTCGCGACCGCGATCGGACAGCTGCCCCGGGTCAGCGGCGACGGCGCCGGCCATCCGACCTTCGTCGGCGCCGGCTATGACGCCCTCGAGGCCGCACGCCGCGAGGCCGACGCCGCCGGCCGCACCTACCTGTCCACCGAGCACCTCCTGATCGGCATCGCGCTCGGCACGGACGCCGCCGCCCGCCTCCTCCAGGCGGCCGGCGCGGGCCCCGCCGCCCTGCGCGATGCCGTCACCCGACTCACCTCCGGAGAGGATCGTATGAGCACCCCCGATTCCCAGAACCCCGAAAGCACCTTCCAGAGCCTCGAGAAGTTCGGCCTCGACCTCACCGAGCAGGCCCGCGAGGGCCGACTGGACCCCGTCATCGGGCGCGACACCGAGATCCGCCGCGTCGTCCAGGTGCTCAGCCGCCGCACCAAGAACAACCCGGTGCTCATCGGCGAGCCCGGCGTCGGCAAGACCGCCGTCGTCGAGGGCCTCGCGCAGCGCATCGTCGCGGGCGACGTCCCGGACTCGCTCCGCGGCAAGCGCCTGATCTCCCTGGACCTCTCCTCGATGGTCGCCGGGTCCAAGTACCGCGGCGAGTTCGAGGAGCGCATGAAGGCCGTCCTCGACGAGATCCGCACGAGCAACGGCCAGATCATCACCTTCATCGACGAGCTGCACACCGTCGTGGGCGCGGGCGGCACCGGCGACGGGGCGATGGACGCCGGCAACATGCTCAAGCCCATGCTCGCCCGCGGCGAGCTGCGGATGGTCGGCGCGACCACCCTGGACGAGTACCGCGAGAACATCGAGAAGGACCCGGCCCTCGAGCGCCGCTTCCAGCAGGTGTTCGTGGGCGAGCCCAGCGTCGAGGACACCATCACGATCCTGCGCGGCCTCAAGGACAAGTACGAGGCGCACCACAAGGTCTCGATCACCGACGCCGCGCTGGTCGCCGCCGCGACGCTCTCGGACCGCTACATCTCCGGGCGCCAGCTCCCCGACAAGGCCATCGACCTCGTCGACGAGGCCGCGTCCCGCCAGCGCATGGAGCTCGACTCCTCCCCGGAGGAGCTGGACATCCTGCGCCGTCAGGTCGATCGCCTGCGGATGGAGGAGATGGCCCTCCAGGGCAGCGAGGACCCGGGCAGCATCGCCCGCCTCGACTCCGTGCGCGGTCAGCTTGCGGACCGCACCGAGCGGATGACCGCGCTCTCCGCCCGCTGGGAGCGGGAGAAGGCCGGGCTGAACCAGGTCGGCGAGCTCAAGGCCCAGCTCGAGCAGCTGCGGATGCAGGCGGACCGCGCCCAGCGCGAGGGCGACCTCACCGCCGCCTCGAAGATCCTCTACGGCGACATCCCCGCGCTGAAGACCCAGCTGCGGGAGGCGGAGGAGTCCGAGGCCGCGGGGGAGGTGGGCGACGAGCGACCGCTCGTGGCCGACCACGTGGGTCCCGATGACATCGCCGAGGTGGTGGGCACGTGGACGGGCATCCCGGCCGGTCGCCTGCTGCAGTCCGAGACGCAGAAGCTGCTCGAGATGGAGGACATCATCGGCGAGCGGCTGATCGGTCAGCGGCGCGCCGTGGCCGAGGTCTCCGACGCGGTACGCCGTGCCCGCGCGGGCATCGCCGATCCGAACCGCCCGACCGGCTCGTTCCTGTTCCTGGGGCCGACGGGCGTCGGCAAGACCGAGCTCGCGAAGGCGCTCGCCGAGTTCCTCTTCGACGACGAGCGGGCGATGATCCGCATCGACATGTCGGAGTACGGGGAGAAGCACACCGTCTCCCGTCTCGTCGGCGCCCCTCCGGGGTACGTCGGCTACGACGAGGGCGGGCAGCTCACCGAGGCCGTGCGGCGCCGGCCGTACTCGGTGGTCCTGCTCGACGAGATCGAGAAGGCCCACCCCGACGTCTTCGACATCCTGCTGCAGGTGCTCGACGACGGCCGGCTCACCGACGGCCAGGGGCGCACCGTGGACTTCCGCTCCACGATCCTCATCCTCACCTCGAACCTCGGCGCCCACGTGCTGCAGGACACGTCGCTGCCGGAGGCCGAGAAGCACGAGCGGGTCATGCAGGTGGTCCGCGCGTCCTTCAAGCCGGAGTTCCTCAACCGTCTCGACGACGTCGTCATGTTCGACGCGCTGCAGCGCGAGGAGCTCTCGCGGATCGTCTCCCTCCAGATCGAGGCGGTCGGCGCGCGGCTCGCGGACCGTCGGATCCGGCTCGACGTCGACGAGGCGGCGACGCACTGGCTGGCCGACGTGGGCTTCGATCCGCTGTACGGCGCGCGCCCGCTCAAGCGGCTGGTGCAGAAGGAGATCGGCGACGCGCTCGCACGGCTGATCCTGCGCGGTGAGGTGCTCGACGACGCCACGGTCGCCGTGCGCGTGGCGCCGGACGGCGACGGTCTCGCCCTGTCCGTCCTGGAGGGCGATCACCCGGAGGAGGACGTGGACGGCGAGGACCGGGGAGCGCCCGAGGACGGGGGGACCTCCGACGGGGCGACCGTTCCGGGCTCCGAGGACGCCTCCGGGGATCCCGCACTGCGCTGAGCTCGTGCCCGCGGGGAGGGCCGGACGGGTGAACCCTGTCCGGTCCTCCCGCCGTCTCAGGCGCTGCGGCGCTCCCACGGGAACGGCGCGTTCTCGAGCCGGTAGCGGTAGATCTTCTCGGTGTCGGTGATCTCGTCGACCTTCGCCTGCCAGGCCTCGCCCGCGCCGTGCATCGCCTCTCCCGCCTCCCGCAGCGCATCGCCGCTGCCGGGGGAGGCCATGTCCATGACATCGGCCCCGCGCCCGGCGACGGTGCCGATCGCCTCGCTGAGCGCGGGCACCGGGTTCGCTGTGAGCGCATCCGCGCTCGCTCCGAGGTGACGCAGCATGCCGCGCTCGCTGGCACGGGCCGCCCCGGCCCAGTCGCCCTCGCCCACGGACTCGGAGATCTCCGCGGAGGTCTGGGAGACGTTCGCGAACTGCTGGTCCACGGCGCCCGTGACGGTGTCGTAGACGGATCCCTCGCCCAGGGCGACGCCGGCAAGGTCATGGGGGATCCGGGCGAGGCCGACGATCGGTGTCGCGGCGCCCAGCCCCGCGGACTCCATCCGGGACTCGACCCCGTCGAGGAACTCCCTGCTGCTCTCGGTGAGCGTCGCGGCCGTCTGCAGACCGCCCAGCCCGGGGACCTGGCCGAACAGGATCTTCCGGTTCGTGGAGGCCTCGGTGATCCGGTCCTGGTCCAGGGCGAACGGGGTGTCGTCCTGCACCGCGCCCCGTTCCGGCACCGGAGCGGGCACCGGGTCGGGCAGGCCGTCGGTGGGGTCGTGGGGCAGTGAGGGGAGCGTCGGGTCGATCGGGGCGGCGAGAGGACCGCCGAGCAGCGGGCGGATCTTCTCGAAGGTCTCCCCGGCGCGCTCGCGCCAGCGGTCGAGGGTCTCGTGGGTGTCGAAGGGCTCGTCCGGCCCGGAGGGGCCGATCGGGTGGCCGAGCGGGCCCCCGATCCACGGGCCGAGGTCACCGGGGTCGGGCAGCCCCGCACCGGTGGACGGTCGCAGGCGCCCGCCGAGGTCCCGGAGACCCTCGAAGGCGTCCATCCGCACCATCGCGTAGGGATCCCCGCCGCCCTCGGCGGAGGAAGCACGCTCCTGGGCGTCGCGGTGGCCCTCGAGCAGAGCCCGGCGCGCGGCGAGCAGATCGCACGCGCCGCCCAGGTCATCGGTGACCGCGGTGGTGCGCGAGCGGTGCGCCGCGGCGTCCGGCCCGGTCCAGTCGACGGAGGCGGAGGCGCCGCGGAGCAGTTCGATGAGGTCCCGCAGGAGCTCGATCCGCTCGTCGATGCTCTCGATGTACTCGTCCATGTCGAGGGGGTCGCATCCCCAGAAGGTGTCCATGCGGCGAACCTAGGCGCGGCGGTGCGGCGCGCGCCGGGCGGCCGGCCGGACTGTGGACGACGGTGTCCTGGGGAGGAACCATTTCTGCGGGGCGCCTCCCCGCGGTCCTACAGTGGCGCGCATGTCCTTCCCCCACACTCCCGACCATCCTGCTCCCGCGCCGGCCCCCGCCCGCCAGTCACGGGCGAAGACCCTGCTGGGCACCGGGATCGGCAACGCGCTGGAGTGGTACGACTGGAACGTCTACGCGTCCTTCGCCGTCTACTTCTCGGCGCAGGCCTTCGACAGCAGCGACCGCACCTCCGCCTTCCTCTCCACGATGGCGATCTTCGCCGTCGGCTTCGTCGCCCGGCCCTTCGGCGGCGTCGTCTTCGGCTGGATCGGCGACCGGGTGGGGCGCAAGCACGCGCTCTCCCTCGCCGTGCTCGCCGCCTCGATCGGGTCCCTGCTCATCGCCGTGCTGCCCACCTACGGCACGGTCGGCGTGCTCGCCTCCTTCCTGCTGCTCCTGGCCCGTCTGATCCAGGGCCTCGCTCACGGCGGCGAGCTCCCCTCCGCGCAGACCTATCTCGCCGAGCATGCCCCGCGCGAGCACCGCGGCTTCTGGGCGAGCTCGATCTACGTGACCGGCACCCTCGGCCTTCTCGCGAGCCTCGTGCTGGGTCTCGCGCTCAGCACGGCCCTCACCGAGGAGCAGATGGCGGCCTGGGGCTGGCGTGTGCCCTTCGCGATCGGCGCCGTGCTGGGCCTCGTCGCGCTGTGGATCCGCCGCTCGATGGAGGAGTCCGAGGTGTTCGAGGCCTCCCGCGCCGAGGACGGCACCGCGGGTCCCCGGGAGAACGTCCTCGTGGGCCTGTTCGTGCACTGGCGCACGAGCCTCCAGGTCATCCTCATGACCGCGGGGCTCACCGTCGTCTTCTACATCTGGTCCGTCTCCATGGCCTCGCTCGCCTCCCAGAACCTGGGGTACAGCGCCCAGCAGGCCTTCGGCGCCTCGGTGATCGGCAACGTCGTGCTCGTGCTCGTGCTGCCTCTCTGGGGCGCGCTCTCGGACCGGATCGGCCGGAGGACCTGCGCGCTCATCGCCCTCGTGGGCAGCGGCATCTGCTACCTGCCGATGGTCTCGCTCGTGGAGGGCGGGCAGATGTGGCAGCTCGTCGTCGCGATCAGCGTGCAGCTCGGGCTCATCGCCGGCTTCCTCTCCCACGCCCCGGCGATGTACGCGGAGATGTTCCCGACCGCGCGCCGGACGAGCGGTTTCGGCATCCCCTACGCGGTCGCGATCGCCCTGTTCGGCGGCACCGCCCCGTACCTCAACACCGCGATCGGTGATCAGCACCTCTTCGGCGTCTACGCGATCGTGCTGATCCTCGTCTCGAGCCTGACGATCCTCACCCTGCGCGAGACGCGGGGCAAGGACCTCTCCGAGCCCGTCGGCCCCGCGCGGAGCGCCGCGGCGAGCAGCGAGGCCTGAGAGGCCGGCGCCGGCGTCCACGGGGCACCGGACGCACGACGGGCCGCGGGGAGCAGCGCTCCCCGCGCCCCGTCCGCATCCGCGGAAGGTGCCTCAGACGACGATGTTCACCACGCGCGGTGCCTTCACGATCACCTTGCGCACCGTCTGCCCCTCGAGCAGCTGCTGGACCCGGCCCTCGGCCATGACCAGCGCCTCGAGCTCGGCCTCGCCGATCTCGGGATCGACCTCGACCTTGTGACGCACCTTGCCCTTGATCTGGACCACGCAGGTGACCGCCTCGGCCTTGGCGAGCTCCGGGTCGGCGACCGGGTAGGGCGCCCGCACGAGGGACTCCTCATGGCCCAGTCGCTGCCACAGCTCCTCCGCGAGGTGCGGGGCGAAGGGCGAGACCATGAGCACGAGCGGCTCGAGCGCGGCGCGTGGCGCGCCGTTCTCACCGGAGGTCTTGGTCAGGTGGTTCACGAGCTCGATGAGCTTCGCGATCGCCGTGTTGAACTGCATCTGCGCCATGTCCCGGGTGACACCCTCGATCGTGCGGTGCACGGTCTTCAGGGTCGCCGGCTCCGGCTCGGCGTCGGAGGCGATCAGCTCACCGGTCTCCTCGGAGACCGCCAGGCGCCAGAGGCGCTGGAGGAAGCGCTGCGAGCCCACGACGGCGCGGGTCTCCCAGGGGCGGGACAGGTCCAGCGGGCCCATCGACATCTCGTACACGCGCAGGGTGTCCGCGCCGTACTCCTCGTACATGTCGTCGGGGGCGACGGCGTTCTTGAGCGACTTGCCCATCTTCCCGTACTCCTGGGTGACCTGCTCGCCCTGGTACGTGAAGGTGCCGTCGGCCTCGGCGACGACCTCCTCCGCGGGGACGTGCACGCCCCGGGAGTCGGTGTAGGCGAAGGCCTGGATGTAGCCCTGGTTGAACAGGCGGTGGAAGGGCTCCTGGCTCGTGACGTCGCCGCGGTCGAAGAGCACCTTGTGCCAGAACCGCGCGTACAGCAGGTGCAGCACCGCGTGCTCCACGCCGCCCACGTACAGGTCCACACCGCCCGTGCCGCCCGCCTCGCGGGGGCCCAGCCAGTACTCCTCGTTCTCCGGGCGCACCAGGTGCTCGGTGTCCGTGGGGTCGATGTAGCGCATCTGGTACCAGGAGGAGCCGGCCCACTGCGGCATCGTGTTCGTCTCGCGCAGGTAGCGCTTGGGGCCCTCGCCCAGGTCCAGCTCGACCTCGACCCAGTCCGTCGCGCGGGAGAGCGGGGTCTGCGGCTCGGTGTCCTTGTCGTAGGGGTCGAAGGTCTTCGGGGAGAAGTCCTCGACCTCCGGCAGGTCCACGGGCAGCATCGAGGCCGGCAGCGGGATCGGGGTCTCCGGGTCCGCGGGGTCGTAGACGACCGGGAACGGCTCGCCCCAGTACCGCTGGCGCGAGAACAGCCAGTCGCGCAGGCGGTAGGTGGTGCGGGCGCGGCCGAACCCCTTCTCCTCGGCGAAGGCGGTGGCGCGGGCCTTCGCCTCGTCCTTGTCCAGGCCGTCGAGGTCCAGCTCGGCGGAGGCGGAGTTGATCTTCTCGCCCTCGCCGGTCCAGGCGCCGCCGGTGAAGTCCTCCGGCGGGCGCACGGTGCGGATCACGGGCAGCTCGAAGCGGTCGGCGAAGGCGAAGTCGCGCTCGTCCTCCGCGGGGACCGCCATGATCGCGCCGGTCCCGTAGCCCGTGAGGACGTAGTCCGCGGTGAACACGGGGATCTCGCGGCCGTCCATGGGGTTCACGGCGAACCAGCCGGTGAACACGCCGGTCTTCTCGCGGTCGTCCGCGGTGCGCTCCTCCGCGCCGAGGGACGCGGCGCGCTCCTGGTAGGCGGTGACCGCCTCGCGCGGGCTCGCCGCGCCGCCGGTCCACGTGTCCTTCGTGCCCTCGGGCCAGGCGGCGGGCAGGGCGGAGGCGTCCTCGAGCAGCGGGTGCTCGGGGGAGAGGACCGTGAACGTCGCTCCGAAGAGGGTGTCCGCGCGGGTCGTGAACACGTCGAAGGTCGCGTCCTCGACGCCGGCCAGCGGGAAGGTGACCTCGGCGCCGTGGCTGCGGCCGATCCAGTTGCGCTGCATCGAGCGCACCGACTCGGGCCAGTCCACGCGGTCCAGGTCGTCGATGAGGCGGTCGGAGTACGCGGTGATGCGCATGTTCCACTGGCGCAGGCGCCGCGTGAAGACGGGGAAGTTGCCGCGCTCCGAGCGGCCGTCGTTGGTGACCTCCTCGTTGGCCAGCACGGTGCCCAGACCCGGGCACCAGTTCACCGGGGTCTCGGAGATGTAGGCGAGGCGGAAGGCGTCGGCCAGCTGCGCGATCTCGGCGTCGGAGGCGGTGGGGACCTCGGCGGCGGTGCGGCCGGCCCAGGCCTCGGGCAGTATGATCGACTGCCGCTGGGCGAGCGCGAACGGGTCGACGGTCCCGGCGCGCAGCTCCTCGCGCAGCTCGGCGATCGGGCGTGCGCGGCCGATGATGCCGTCGGCGTTCTCGGCCGTGGGGTCGTACCAGGAGTCGAAGATGCGCAGGAAGATCCACTGCGTCCACTGCACGAACTCGCGGTCGGTGGTCGCGAGGGAGCGGCGGGAGTCGTGGGACAGCCCCAGGCGGTGCAGCTGGCGGCGCATGTTCGCGACGTTCGACTCGGTGGTCACGCGGGGATGCGTGCCGGTCTGGACGGCGTACTGCTCGGCGGGCAGGCCGAAGGCGTCGTAGCCCATCGTGTAGAGCACGTTCTTGCCCAGCATGCGCTGATGGCGCGCGATGACGTCGGTCGCGATGTAGCCCAGCGGATGACCCACGTGCAGCCCCGCCCCCGAGGGGTACGGGAACATGTCCATGATGTACATCTTCTCGCCGAGCTCCGCGGCGGAGCGCCCGTCGGAGAGCGCGCCGACGGGGTTCGCGGCACGGAAGGTGCCCTCCTCGTCCCAGCGCCGCTGCCAGCGCAGCTCGATCTGATCCGCCACCTCTGCCGTGTACCGGTGGGGTGCCTCGCTCATGGATGTCTCGCCTTCCTCGGATGGTGCGGAGCCTCCGCACGACGGTCCTGACATGAAGAAACCCCCGCACAGGCGAGGGGAGCCGCGCCGGTCCCGAGCTCCGCGCCCGGCACCGTGGTGCGGGGGAGGCGGGATTGTCCGACGCGGCTACGGAAGCAGGAGCCGTCGAGTCACCCGGCCATGTTACCGCGCGTCGTGAGGGTCGGTCCTGCCTGCCCGGGGGAGCCGGTCGGGAGTCACACGCCGAGCAGCGCGGAGACGGCGAGCAGCGCGAGGACCGTGCCGATCGTCGTGATGAGGACCGTGTCCCGGGCAAGGTTCTCCGCGGCCTGGTAGCGGGCGGCGGCGACGTAGACGTTCTGCGCCGTGGGCAGGGCCGCCATGACGACGACCTCGTACAGCCCGTGGCCGCTGAGGCCGAACAGCAGCCCGATGCCGAGCGCGAGCAGCGGCATGAGCACGATCTTCGCGATCGAGGAGATCGCGATGAGGCCTCGGTAGCCGTCGTCCTTCGCGAGCGGCCTCGACCCGTGCAGGGAGAGCCCGTAGGCGAGGAGCATCGCGGGGATCGCCATGTCGCCGAGGGAGGAGAACGGCTCGAGGACCACCTCGGGCAGCCGCACGCCGGCGCCGGCGAGCACCCCGCCCACGGCGGCCGCGATGATCGTCGGGTTCGCACCGATGCTGCGGGCGACGCCGGCGAGCCCGAGCCTCGACTCCTGGGTCTGCGTGTGCAGGACGAAGAGGTACAGGGGCGTGTAGACCGCCTGCTGGAAGAGGATCACCGGCAGGGCGTGCGAGATGTCGCCGAGCACGTATGCGGCGATCGGGAAGCCCATGTTCGCGCCGTTGACGACGGAGCCGCTGATCGCGGCGATCGTGAGCTCGGTGCCGCGGCGCTTCGTGAACAGCCGCAGGCCCACCCACAGCAGCACGCCCATGAGGAGCCCGGAGATGCCGGCCACCGCCATCGGCACCGAGAACACCTCGCGGGGGTCGGACCCGAGCAGGCCCACGAGCACCAGGGCGGGGGAGGCGAGGAAGAAGGTCGCGCGGTTCAGGACGTAGCGGCCCTGGGGGCCGAGGATCCCGGTGCGCCCGGCGATCCATCCGATCGCGATGAGCGTCCAGACGATGAAGAACCCGGCCAGGACCCCGCTCATCGGGCGGGGGAGGGCACGGGGGTCAGCACGGTCCCGATCCTATAGGGGTAGGTGGATGTCCGCTGCTGAGGTCCAGCGCGCGGGACGGAACCCGGCCGGGGGAGCGGTCAGCGTGCCCCGACGCTGTGGCGGCCGCTGATCTGGTCGGCCATGCCCGGGACCGGCTCGGCACCGTCGTGGCCGAGGGCCACGATCCGGTTGAGGTCGTCGACGTGGACGACCTTCGGCTCGTGCTCGGCGACCTCGCGCTCGTCGAGCTGGCCGTAGCCCATGATGATGACGAGGTCCCCCGGGGCGACCAGATGGGCGGCCGCGCCGTTGATGCCGATCACACCGGTCCCGGCGTCGCCGCGGATCACATAGGTGGTCAGGCGGGCGCCGTTGGTGATGTCGGCGATCGTCACCTGCTCGTTCTCGACCAGGCCGGCGGCATCCACGAGATCGGCGTCGATCGTCACCGATCCCACGTAGTGCAGGTCCGCCTGGGTGACCGTGGCACGGTGGATCTTCGAGGTCATGAGAGTGCGCAGCACGTGCACCAGTCTCCCATGCGCGATGATGGGGGCGCCCGCATCCGTCAGGAGGATCACGATGCCCAAGGCTCGCCGCCGTTCCACCCACCGATCCAGCCGGTTCGAGGACATGGCCCTGCCCGAGGAGCTGCTCGGCGTGCTCGCCGAGCAGGGACTCGACCGCGCCTTCGAGATCCAGGAGGCGATCCTCCCGGACGCCCTCGCGGGTCGCGACGTCCTCGCCCGCGCGGAGACCGGCTCCGGCAAGACCCTCGCGTTCACGCTCGCGATGACCGCCCGCTTCCGGCACCGCAAGGTGCACCGCCGTCGGCCGCTGGGCATTGTGCTGGTCCCCACGCGTGAGCTCGCCGTGCAGGTCGTGGACACGATCCACCCCTTCGCCCGCGCCATCGGCGTGCGCGCCCAGCTCGTCTCCGGCGGCATGAACATCGACAAGCAGGCCGAGGCCCTGAACCGCGGCGTCGAGATCGTCGTGGCCACGCCCGGCCGCCTCATCGACCTCGCCGAGCGCGGCGGGATCTTCCTGGACCGCGTCGAGACCACGGTCATCGACGAGGCCGACCACATGGCCGATCTGGGCTTCCTGCCCCAGGTGCGCGACATCCTCGCCGCGACGGAGATGGGCACCCAGAAGATGCTCTTCTCGGCGACGCTGGACGGTCAGGTCGAGGAGATCGTCGACACCTTCCTCGTGGACCCGGTCACCCACGAGACCACCCCGGTCGCCGCGGCTGTCGAGACGATGGCCCACCACGTGCTCGCGATCGCCCCCTCCGCCAAGCGCGAGGTGACCGCCCAGCTCGCGAACCGCGAGGGCCGCACCCTCGTGTTCACGCGCACGCAGCTGGGCGCGGAGCGCGTCGCCCAGGAGCTCATCGAGGTCGGGGTCCCCGCCGCGGCGCTCCACGGCAACAAGCAGCAGGGCCTGCGCACCAACGTGCTCGCCGGGTTCCGGCAGGGCGCCTACCCGGTGCTCGTGGCGACCGACGTCGCCGCGCGCGGCCTGCACATCGACGACGTCACGATGGTGATCCATGTCGACCCGGCCGACGACGTCAAGGAGTACGTGCACCGCTCGGGACGCACCGCGCGCGCGGGCGCCGCCGGCACCGTCGTCACCCTTGCGCTCCCGCACCAGGTCAAGGTCACCCGCTCCGTGCTCGAGGGCGCGAAGGTCGAGGGGACCTGGGCCGACGCCCCCGACGCCTCGGTCGAGGCGATCGCGGCGCTGGGCGGTCGCACGCCGCTGGGCGAGCCGGCCGAGGACCCCGCCGCGGTGAAGTACAAGGGCGCCCCGCGCAAGCTCGACCTCAGCCGCAAGGGCGGGGCGAGCGCGCGCAAGGCGGAGGAGCGCCGCGCGAACGAGGAGCGGCGCGCCTCCTGGGAGGAGGAGCCGGAGAGCGGCTCCGGACGCCGCGGCGGCGGTCGCCCCGGCGGCGCCGGAGGTGCCGGCGGTGCCGGGTCCCGGGGACGCTCCGGCGCCCCCACCCGCGCCCCGCGCGGAGGGGCCTCCGGTCGTGGCCGCGTCGAGGGCGCCGAGCAGGGCGGCCGCGGTCGCCACGGCGCAGCCGACACCGGTCGCGGGCGGCGCGGCGGCGATGCCGGCCGCGGGCGTTCCGGGGGGTCCGACGCCGGTCGCGGCACAGGGCGCGGAACCGGCCGTGGCCGCGGCCCCGGCGCAGGCGGGAAGGGCCGCGGCTCGCGATGAGCATCAGCCTGTTCGACATGTTCAAGATCGGGATCGGTCCCTCGAGCTCGCACACCGTCGGACCGATGCGGGCGGCCGCGCTGTTCGCCCGTGAGCTCCTCGCCGATCCCGCGCTCGGCCCGCGCGTGGCGGACGTCGCCGTCCACCTCTACGGCTCCCTCGCGGCCACCGGGGCGGGCCACGGCACCCTCGACGCCGTCGTCATGGGGCTCGAGGGCGCGGACCCCGAGACCGTCGACCCGGTCGCCGCCCGGGAGCGGGTCGCGCGCATCGAGGCGGAGGGCGGGCTGCTGCTGGGAGGCGCCGTGCCCGTCTCCCTGCGGCCCTCCACGATCGTCCTGCACCCGCTGACCTTCCTGCCCCAGCACTCCAACGGGATGACCTTCCTCGCCCTCGACGCCGAGGGGGAGGAGGTCGCCCGACGACCCATGTTCTCCGTGGGCGGCGGCTTCGTCGTGGACGAGGCGGACATGGACCGCCCCCTCGCGGAGCTCGCCGCGGAGGACGACGGCCGGGCGATCTTCACGACCGGCGCGCAGCTGCTGCGGGTCTGCGAGGAGCGCGGCATCTCGATCTCCGAGGCGATGCTGCTGCGGGAGCGGCAGTGGCGCAGCGACGAGGAGATCCGTTCCGGGGCGCTCGAGATCTGGCAGGTCATGAGCGAGTGCATCGATCGGGGCGTCCGCACCCAGGGGGTGCTGCCGGGCGGCCTCGAGGTGAAGCGACGCGCCGCCTCGTGGTTCGACTCGCTGAGCGCCGAGGACCCGGTGCGCCTGCCGATGAACGCCTTCGAGTGGGTCTCCCTCGCCGCGCTCGCCGTCAACGAGGAGAACGCGGCGGGCGGTCGCGTCGTCACCGCGCCCACGAACGGGGCCGCCGGGATCATCCCCGCCGTGCTCCACTTCGCGACCCGGTACATCGAGGGCGTGGACCCGGACGAGATCGCGGTGCGCTTCCTGCTGACCGCCGGGGCGATCGGCTCGCTGTACAAGGAGCACGCGTCGATCTCCGGCGCCGAGGTGGGCTGCCAGGGCGAGGTGGGCTCGGCGTGCTCGATGGCCGCGGCCGCGCTGTGCGAGGCCATGGGCGGCAAGCCCGCCCAGGTCGAGAACGCGGCGGAGATCGCGATGGAGCACAACCTCGGGCTCACCTGCGACCCCGTGGGCGGGCTCGTGCAGGTGCCGTGCATCGAGCGCAATGCCATGGCGGCCGTCAAGGCGATCACCGCGGCGCGGTTCGCGCTGCGCGGCACGGGCGAGCACTTCGTGTCCCTCGACGCGGTCATCGAGACCATGCGGCAGACGGGCAAGGACATGTCCGAGCGCTACAAGGAGACCGCCATGGGCGGGCTCGCCGTGACGATGGGCCAGGGGGTCCCGGTCAGCGTCCCCGACTGCTGATCCGCACCTCGCGCGGGACGGAGGAGGCGCCGAGCCGGTCCCGGACCAGCGCCCGCACCCCGTGCGGCGTGATGACGCGTCCCTCCTCGTGCTCCTCCTCCTCCTCGAGCACCACGTGGGCCACGGTGCGCCGGCCGAGCTCCTCGTCGGGCACGAAGCGCAGGTGCACCGAGCGGATGCCGTCCTGCGACTGCAGCAGGCGCACCACGCCGCGGGGATCGCGGAGCATGCCGGGGCTCGCGTCCGGGGCGTCGGCCCGGGCGGTCACGTGCACGGAGCCCTGCTCGTCGATCTCGCCGTGGTCGGTGACGAGCCAGCGTCGGCGGGTGAAGGAGGTGCGGGTGCGCAGCACGCCGTCCCGCACCCGGATCTCCACGCCGTGGAGGGGCCTGCCGTCCACGGTGAGGGTCCCGGTCTCGACGCTCCCGTAGACGTCGTGGACCCGGGCGTGCCAGTGGCGGGCGAGGTCCGCGCGCAGCTCGTCGGGCAGGACGTCGGTCGTGGAGACGATCCGGTCGATGCGCAGCGGCACGTGGCCGCTGAGCTCGCGGTCCGCGGCGAGGATGTCCGCGAGGTGCACGGGGGTGCCCACGAGCATCCGCGGCGAGGTGCGGTGCAGCAGGGCGACCCGGTCCACGACCCGCAGATGGCTCACGTCCACGAGCGGGGACCCGGCGCTCAGCGCGGCGAGGGCGAGCAGCAGCCCGTGCGCGTGGACCCCGGGGATCGCGGTCGCCACGCGGGCTCCCCTGCGCACGCCGATCCGGCGGGCGAGGTCGGTGAGCGTGCGCAGCTGCGGGGCGGTGAGCGGCCCGCGCTCGAGCACCCGGGGGGCGCCGGTGGTGCCGCTCGAGCGCAGGTCGAGGTGGCCGTGGCCGGCGAGCGCCGTGACGAGCACCTGGCGCAGCGGCGCCCAGGGAGGGAGCTCGCCGAGCCGCGGGCGCTCCGCGCCGCGCCGCTCGAGCAGCTGGAGATGACCCTGGAGGTCGCCGGCCGTGAGCTCGCCGTGCACGTCGATGAGCACGACGGACCGGGGTCGCGTCGCGGCCCGCAGCCGCAGGGCGGTGCGGGCGTGGGCGAGCCGGCCGGGACGGTGCAGCGCCATGCTCACCGCACCCCTGCGCCCGGACGCGGCGCGCTCTCCCCGGTGCGGGCGGGGAGGTGCGGACCGGCGGTGCCGCGGAGCGGACCGTCGGAGGAGGGGAGTGCCATGGGCACCACGGTAGTCGCGACGCGTCGTCGCCGCAGGTGCGCCCGTCCTCCGGGCCGTGTGCCGGAGGTGCGGGGGCCTGCGCGTCCGCTCCGTGCCCCGGGCCCCTCGCCGGCTCGCACCGTCGAGCCCTTGCCGCGCTCGTCCACCATTGCTAGCATCCTCGCATGGTAGAGAGCAGCTCGAGGTCCCGCCCCCCGAAGGTGCAGTTCAACGTGTACCTGCCGCCGGATCTCGTCCGCGAGGTCAAGCACCGAGCGATCGACGAGTCCCTCAGCCTCAGCGCGCTCGTCGAGGAGGCGCTCCGGCGCTATCTCGACGGCGACCGCGCCTGACGTCGGCAGTCCCGCCCCCACCGCAGGAGATCCCGTGACCACCATCGACCCCGCCTCCGACACCCCCATGTTCACCGTCTTCCCCCTGCGCTTCACCGATGACGTCCCTTCGATGATCGCGTTCCTCCGTACGCTCGGCCTCGAGCGGCTCGTCACCGCCGGCGACGACGCGTTCGGCGACCTCGCCGCCGGCGCCGGACGGGTCATGCTCCACTCCGTCGCCGGCGCGGCGAGCGGTGCCCGCCCCGGGGACACCGACCTGTGCCTCGCCGTGCCCGATGCGGACGCCGCCGCGGCCCACCTCGAGGAGGCCGGCGTGGAGGTCTCCGTGTGGGACGAGAGCTTCGGCCGCCAGGGCCGGATCGACGGACCGGCGGGGGAGGGCATCTCCCTGAACGAGGATCAGCAGGACCTGTACGGCTACCAGGGCCACGACGCCTCCGGAGCGGACGCCCGCCTCGCCGTCGTCGCGGTGCTCGCGAGCGAGGACCCCGAGCGTGACGCGGCCCATCTCGCCCACCTCGGCCTCACCCCCGTCGGCCCCGCAGCGCCCGGCTGGCAGAAGCTGCGCGGGCCGGGCCGGGCGGGCTCGATCGGTCTGCACGCTCCGCTGCCGGGAGCGCCCCGCACCCGTGTCACCTCCTCCGAGTACGGCGACGCGCTCCAGGTGCGTCTGGGCTTCTCCACGACGGAGGATCTCCGGTCGCTGGCCGACCGGCTCACCGCGGCCGGGCACGAGGCGCGCGTGGTCGAGGGCGAGGGGGTGAGCGCCGTGCACGTCACCGATCCCGACGGGATCGCGCTCGAGATCCATCCCCGACAGGACGGCTGAGGGCACCGCGCGCGGGGGCGCGGACGGCGCCGCCCGGAACCTCGGACTGCGACCTGTGGCCTGGGTCTCAGGCGCTATGGTGGGTGCCGAACCGAACGCCCAGGGCCCTCGCGGGCTCAGGAACAGGAGCGCTGATGTCCGACGACGCCGTCACCGGGATCGACCACCTCGGCTCCGGGAGCCGCACCTTCCCGCCGCCCACCGAGTTCGTCCAGAACGCCGTGGCGCGCCCCTCGCTCTACGAGGAGGCCGCTCGTGACCGCCTCGGCTTCTGGCGCTCGCGCGCGCAGCTGCTGAGCTGGAAGACCCCGTTCACGGAGACGCTGGACTGGTCGAACCCGCCGTTCGCGAAGTGGTTCGCCGACGGCACCCTGAACGCCGCCTACAACGCCGTGGACCGCCACGTCGAGTCCGGCCACGGCGACCAGGTCGCGCTGCTCGCGGAGTACGAGGACGGCTCCGACGGCACCTACACCTACGCCCAGGTGAAGGACGAGATCTCGCGGATGGCGAACGTGCTCACCGATCTCGGTGTGCGCACCGGCGACCGGGTCGCGATCTACCTCCCGATGATCCCCGAGGCCGTCTTCGCGATGCTCGCCTGCGCCCGCCTCGGCGCCCCGCACTCGGTGGTCTTCGGCGGCTTCAGCGCCGATGCCCTGCGCTCGCGCATCGAGGACGCCGAGGCCCGCGTGGTCATCACGGCGGACGGCCAGTTCCGCCGCGGCAAGGCGATGGCGCTCAAGCCCGCGGTCGACGAGGCGCTCGCCGGCGGCGGCGCGTCGGTCCAGAAGGTGCTCGTGGTGCGCCGCACCGGTGGGGACGTCGAGTGGATCGAGGGCCGCGACGTGTGGTGGCACGAGGCGCGCGAGACCGCCTCCGTCGAGCACGAGCCCGTCTGGGTCGAGGCCGAGCACCCGCTGTTCATCCTCTACACCTCCGGCACCACCGGGAAGCCCAAGGGGATCGTCCACACCACGGGCGGCTACCTCACGCAGACCGCGTACACGCACCGCGCGGCCTTCGACATCAAGCCCTCCACGGACGTCTACTGGTGCACGGCCGACGTCGGCTGGGTGACCGGGCACAGCTACGTCGTCTACGGGCCGATGGTCAACCGCACCACCCAGGTCATCTACGAGGGCACCCCGGACACCCCGCACCAGGGCCGCTGGTGGGAGATCGTCGAGAAGTACAAGGTCACCCAGCTGTACTCCTCGCCCACCGCGATCCGCACCGCGATGAAGTGGGGCGAGGAGATCCCCGCGAAGTTCGACCTCTCCTCCCTGCGCCTGCTGGGCAGCGTCGGCGAGGCCATCAACCCCGAGGCATGGATGTGGTACCGCCGCGTGATCGGCGGCGACCGCTGCCCGATCGTCGACACCTGGTGGCAGACCGAGACCGGCGCGCTCATGATCTCGCCGCTCCCGGGCGTCACCGCGACCAAGCCGGGCAGCGCGCAGGTGCCGCTCCCCGGCATCAGCGCCGAGGTCCTCAACGACGCGGGCGAGCCCGTGGAGAACGGCCAGGGCGGCTACCTCGTGCTCACCGAGCCGTGGCCGTCGATGCTCCGCGGCATCTGGGGCGACCCGGAGCGCTTCGAGGAGACCTACTGGTCCCGCTTCCCCGGCAAGTACTTCGCCGGGGACGGCGCCCGCAAGGACGAGGACGGCGACATCTGGCTGCTGGGCCGCGTGGACGACGTCATGAACGTCTCCGGTCACCGCCTCTCGACCACCGAGATCGAGTCCGCCCTCGTCAGCCACGAGTGGGTCGCGGAGTCGGCCGTGGTCGGCGCGGCCGACGAGACCACCGGTCAGGCCGTGGTCGCCTTCGTCATCCTGCGCTCGGGCACCGAGGACGCGATCGCGGAGGCCGGTGGCGAGGACAAGGCCGTGGAGATCCTGCGCCAGCACGTGGGCAAGGAGATCGGCCCGATCGCGAAGCCGAAGCGGGTCCTCCTGGTCACGGAGCTGCCCAAGACCCGCTCGGGCAAGATCATGCGCCGCCTGCTGCGCGACGTGGCCGAGAACCGACAGGTCGGGGACACCCAGACCCTCGCCGACTCCTCGGTCATGGATCTCATCCAGAAGGGCCTCACCGGCAAGGGCTGACCGGGACGAGCGGTCAGCATCCGAGGCGCGGACCGGACCGGCAGCGAGGACGCCGGCCGCGACGGGATCCCGTCGCGGCCGGCGTCCTCCTCGTGCGGGGTCAGCGGGTGATGACCACGTCCCCCGACGAGGACTCCACCGCGATGTGGCCGACGATGTCGCCGTCGGCCCCGGTGATGAGCGGATCGACGCGCGTCTCGCCGAGGTCGGTGACGGCGTCGACGGTGCGGCGCGCCGTGCCCGGCGCGCGGACGGTGACGCTGCCGAGGTCCGCGGCGATCCGGACGTCCCCGGCGGCATCGGGGGCGAGCCCCAGGTCGACCTCACCGGTGTCGCTCGTGATGTCGACGCCGGAGGTGACGGGGGCGGCGAGGTCGACGGAGACGTCGCCGAAGTCCGTCGCGACCGTGAGCGGGCCGGTCACCGTGAGGTCCTGCAGGTCCACGGCGCCGGTGTAGGCCTGCACGTCCAGGGCCGAGAAGGAGCCCTGGGCCTCGACGTCGCCGTAGTCCAGCTGGATGTCCAGGTCGAGGTCGAGGTCCTCGGGGACCACGAGCAGGAGGTCCCGGGTGTCGTCGAGCCACGGCACGGGGTTCCCACCGGAGGGCTGGCGCACCGAGATCGCCGGGTGCTGGGCGGTGCCGGAGTCCGTGAACCGTGCGAGCACGGTCTCCCCGGCCGGCGGCGGCGTCGTCGCGCCGGACTCCACGAGGGAGAGCGTGACCTGCTGCGCGTCCGCCTCCCGGACGACGGTCACGTCGCCCACATCGGCCTCGAGCGAGAGCGCGGTCGGGCTGCCGAGCTCCTGCGTGGAGGCGACGGTGGTCATGTTCCGGTCGAGGTACCAGGGGATGAGCACGCTCGCCGCGAGCAGCACCAGGACCAGCAGGACGATCAGCGAGCCCAGGAGCACGCTCGCCGTGCGCCACGGGCGGTCGCGGCGAGGATCCGGGGTGAGGTGCCGGGGCGGGTCGAGACGGTGACGGGGCTCCGCGGCCGGCGCGGCGGCGGGGGCGGGAGCAGGAGGCAGGGCGGTCATGAGCGGTCCTCCGATTCCAGGTAGCGCAGCACCGCCATGACACGGCGGTTCTCGCCGTCCACGGGCGGGAGGTCGAGCTTGGTCAGGAGCGAGGAGATGTGCTTCTCCACGCTCCCCGCGGAGACGAACAGGGCATCGGCGATCGCCTGGTTGGAGCGACCCTGCGCCATGAGCGAGAGCACCTCCCGCTCGCGCGGAGTGAGCTGCTCGAGCACCCTCCGGCGCCGGGAGCGCACGAAGATCTGCTGGACCACCTCCGGGTCGAGCCAGGTGCCGCCCCGGCCCACCTCGTCGACCACGCCGAGGAAGTCCTCGACGTCGGCGACGCGGTCCTTGAGCACGTAGCCGAGGCCCCGCGGGGAGTCCGCGATGAGCTCGGAGGCGTAGCGCTCCTCGACGTACTGGGAGAGCACGAGCAGGGCGACGTCCGGGTCTTGCGCCCGGATGAGGGTCGCCGCCCGCACCCCCTCGTCGGTGAAGCTCGGGGGCATGCGCACGTCGATCACGGCGAGATCGGGGGAGTGCTCGGTGACGGCGTGGAGCAGCGGGGTCGCCTCGCCCACAGCGGCGACGACCTCATGGCCGGCGTCGGTGAGCAGGCGCTCGAGGCCCGCCCTCAGCAGCACGGCGTCGTCGGCGATGACGATCCTCATCGGGTGGCCTCCTCAGGGGCGGGGACGGCGACGCGGGCGGGCGTCGCGGGGGAGCGGGGCGGAGCGGCGTCGGGCAGGGGGACCACGGCGAGCAGCACGGTGCCGCCGCCCTCGGGGCTCGCGACCTCGAGCAGGCCGCCGGTCGCGCGCACCCGGTCGGTGAGGCCCGCGAGACCGGTCGAGCGGCCGTCGCGGTGCACGCGGGCGCCGCCGCGGCCGTCGTCCTCGATGCGCACGCGCAGGGAGTCCTCGGTCTGGGCGAGGGTCACCGAGGCGCGGCGCGCCCCCGCGTGCTTGGTGATGTTCGTGAGCGCCTCGGCGACCACGAAGTACGCCACGGCCTCGCGTTCCCGGTCCAGCGGGCGGGGCAGGTCCACCTGGAGGTCGACAGGCACCGCGGAGCGGGCGGCGAGCGCGGAGAGCGCCGCGTCGAGCCCGCGGTCGGTGAGCACCGCCGGGTGGATGCCCCGGGCGAGCTGGCGGAGATCGGTGATGACCGCCTTGGTCTCCGAGTGCGCCCGGGTGACGAGCTCCTCGGCGCGGTCCGGGTCCGTGCGGATGCTCTGGCGCGCCATGCCGAGCGTCATGCCGAGCGCCACCAGCCGCGGCTGCACGCCGTCGTGGAGGTCCCGCTCGATCCGCAGCCGCTCCTGGGCGGCGGCGTCGACCGCCCCCTGGCGGCGCACGGCGAGCTCGGCGACCTGGCCGCGCAGGTCCTCCTCGGAGCCGGAGATCATCGCACGGGCGAGCCCGCGGTCCGAGAGCGCACCCAGCACGAGCATCAGCAGGGAGACCACGAGCGCGGCCGCGCCGATCCCCGCGAGTCCCCAGCGGGGGAGCTCGACGGTGCCCAGGGTGAGCGCGCCGTGGCGCACGGCGACGTCGACGGCGACCCAGGAGACGAACAGGGCCACGAGCGAGAGCAGGGCGAAGACCCCGGCGACGAGCATCGCGAGATGGTGGTGCAGCACGCCCTTCCAGAACCAGCCCGAGCACACGTCGAGCCACATCCCGTGCAGCCACCCCGCGAACCCGGTGCGCGCCGAGCGGCGGCGCGCGGGCACGATCACCTCGAGGCCGTGGACGGCGACCGCGCGGCGGCGCTCCACGATCACGGCGGCCCGCATGGCGACCACCCACGGCACGAGAAGCAGGAACCCGCTGCCGAGAGCCGGCAGGCTGCCGATCCCGGTCAGCAGCAGGGTCAGCGAGATCCAGAACCAGGTGAGCAGGAGCATCCCGCCGATGACCACGGAGGCCAGCGAGGCGGGGGTCACCCGGGCGCGGCGCGGGGCCGACCGGGTGCGGCCGGGGGCCGGCGGGGCGGAGGTGTCGTCCATGGACAGGACACTATGCGGCGGCCCGCGACCGGCCCCACCGGGGACTCCGACGGATCCCGCGGGGGATAGCCCCCGCCCCGACGTGGCGGGGGACTCGCCCGGGAAGGCCCGTCCCCGCCCACCGATGCGGTTCAATGGGTCCATGAGCAGTGACGCGAAGACCCCGGCCGGCGACCCGGCCCCCACCGAGCGCGACGAGGCGGCCTCGTCCTCGACCTCCCCCCAGGGCTCGCTGCGGGACGTGGCCAACTCCCTGGGCATCTCGAGCGCGGTCGCCCTGCGCGCCCTGCGCGGCATGGACGACATCCGCCCCGCCCTCCGCCGCCGCGTGCAGGAGGAGGCCGAGCGCCTCCGCTTCCCGCTGGAGGAGCTCGCGGGCGAGACCGACCACCGCGGCGTCGTCGCCGTGCTCGTCAACACGATGCGCAACACCTGGATCTCCGACCTCGTGCGCTCGATCCGCATCGAGCTCACCGCGACCGGCCGCACCGCCGTCGTGGTCCCGACCCGTCGCCGCGTCCCCGAGTACCCCGTCGCCGCGGACACCGACGCGATCGAGTCCCTCGTGCGGCTCGGCGTGGACGGCTTCCTCATGGTCTCCGACCTGGCGGACATGGACAGCGTCATCGCGGCGACCGGCGACCGCCCCTTCGTGGGCATCGGCTGCTCGCAGGAGTACGTGGGCCGCATCGACACCGTCCGCATCGACGACGAGGTGGGCCAGGGCCTGCTCGTCGACCACCTGGTCGGCCTGGGCCACCGGGACATCGCGCACGTCGGCGGGGTCGGCGCGGCCGTGGCCCGCGAGCGCGCGGACGCCTTCCGTCGCGCCATGGCGCGCCACGGCCTCGAGGACCACGCGCGCATCGAGCCCGGTGACTTCACCGAGCAGGTGGGACAGACCGCCGGCAACATGCTGCTGCGCGGCAGCCACGTGCCCACCGCCGTCACCTGCGCGAACGACGTGACCGCCGTGGGCGTGCTCTCCGCCGCCCGCGAGGCCGGCTTCTCCGTGCCGGACCAGCTCGCCGTCGCCGGCTACGGCAACACCTCGCTCGCCTCCTCCGGCATCGCCCAGCTCACGAGCGTCGACCCGAACTCCGATCGCCTCGGGGCGCTCGCCGCGCAGTTCCTCGTGGAGCGCGTCTCCGGCCACGAGGTCGAGGCCCGGGACGTCGCCGTCGCCCCGACGGTCGTCGTGCGCCGCTCGAGCTCCGCCGGCCCTCGGGCCGAGTCGCCCAAGCGCAAGCGGATCTCGGTCGACTGACCGCCGGCCCCGCGTCACCCTTTCCTGACCCTGCGAACCCTGCGATAGGCTCCGACCATGATCAACACCACGAACGATCCGAGCACGCCGCCGACCCAGCGGTCCATCGGTGAGCTCGTCCAGTCCATCAAGGACGAGATCCTCGGCGTCGTCCATCACGAGATCGACATCGCCAAGAAGGAGCTCACCGCCCTCGGCATCAAGGTCGGCATCATCGCCGCCTGCGCCGCGGTGCTGCTCTTCCTCCTGCTCTCCGCCTGGGTGATGCTGCTGTTCGCCGCGGCCACCGGGCTGCAGGCCCTGGGGCTGCCGGCCTGGGCCTCCTTCCTCATCGTGGCGGGCGTGTTCATCCTGCTCGGCGCGATCGCCGGCCTGGTCGCCTTCCTCGTCTCCAAGAAGCTCAAGGCCCCCGAGACCACGATCGAGACGGCGCAGTCCGCCGTCGGCGCGGTCCAGGGCAAGCGCCGCAGCAACACGGTCTCCTACGACGACACCTTCGAGGAGCTCTACGGGAAGCCGGCGGCCACGACCGCCACCTCCTCCAGCTCCTCCTGAGACCCGCGCCCCACCAGGGCGATCCCGGGCCGCGCGCCCGGTACCCTGGTCGGCGTGACTCTCCACCTGCACGACACCGCCACCCGCACCACCACCGCGCTCACGCCGGTGCGCGAGGGGGCGGTGTCGCTGTACGTGTGCGGCCCCACCACACAGGGCGGCCCGCATCTCGGGCACCTGCGCACCTTCCTCGCCTTCGACGTGCTCGTGCGCTGGCTCGAGCGCAGCGGGTACGCGGTCACCCACGTCCGCAACGTCACCGACATCGACGACAAGATCCTCGCGAAGGCCGCGGAGAACGACGCCGAGTGGTGGGCCTGGTCGCTGCGCTTCGAGCGTGACTTCCACGCCCTGCTGGACGCCGTCGGCAACCGTCGACCCGATTACGAGCCGCGCGCCACGGGCCACGTCCCCGAGATGATCGCGTTCATGGAGCGGCTGATCGAGCGCGGCCACGCCTACCCGGACGGCCGGGGCTCCGTGTACTTCTCCGTCGCGTCGCTCCCCGAGTACGGGGCGCTCACCCGCCAGAGCCCGGAGGACATGCAGGACTCCGGCGAGGAGACCGAGCCCGGCAAGCGGGACCGCCGCGACTTCGCCCTCTGGAAGGCCGCGAAGGACTCCGAGCCCGCGACCGCCTCGTGGGACACGCCCTGGGGACGCGGCCGGCCCGGCTGGCACCTCGAGTGCTCCGCGATGAGCCTGAAGTACCTCGGGGAGACCTTCGACATCCACGGCGGCGGCCTGGACCTGCGCTTCCCCCACCACGAGAACGAGCAGGCCCAGTCCCACGCCGCGGGCCACGGCTTCGCGCAGCGCTGGATGCACTCGGGCATGCTCACCGTGGACGGGCTGAAGATGGGCAAGAGCCTGGACAACTTCGTCACCGCCGCGCAGGCGCTCGCCGAGAACCCGGTGCCGGTGGTGCGGCTCGCCCTCGTCTCCGGCCACTACCGCGCCAACGTCGAGTACAACGCGAGCTCGCTGCGCGAGGCGAAGACGGTCTGGGAGCGCTTCGGCGCCGCCGCCCGCCGTGCCGCCGAGCAGCTCGCGGGCACCGAGCACGCCCCCGCCGCCGCACCCGACGTCGATCACGGCGCCGTGGAGCTGCCGGCGGAGTTCACCGCCGCGATGGACGACGACCTCGCCGTCCCCGAGGCGCTCGCCGTCGTGCACCGCGAGCTCTCCGCGCTCAACGCCCTGCTCGCCGCCGGCGGCGAGGCGTCGGAGGTCGCGGCCGGGCTCGCGCGGCTGCGCGCGATGCTCGACGTCCTCGGCCTCGACCCCCTCGGCGCGCAGTGGCAGGACGCCGGCGCCGGGGACGAGACCGAGCACCACGCCCTGGACGCGCTCGTCCAGGCACAGCTGAGCGCACGGGCGGCCGCCCGTGCGGACAAGGACTGGGCGCGCGCGGACGAGATCCGCGATGCCCTGACCGCTGCCGGCATCCGCGTCGAGGACGGGGCCGACGGCGCCCGCTGGACGCTCGCACCGCGCAGCTGAGGAAGAAGGAACCCCATGGCAGGCAACAGCTCACGGCGCGGCGCCATGCGCCATTCGAAGAAGGGCGCGACCGTCGGCTCCGGCGGTGTGCGCCGTCGCGCCCTCGAGGGCAAGGGCCCCACGCCCAAGGCCCAGGACCGCCCCGGTCACAAGGCCTACGCGGGCGGCGCGAAGAAGAGCTCCGGCGCGAAGGCGAGTCCCGGCAGCGACCAGGTCGCCGGGCGCAACTCTGTGCTCGAGGCACTGCGCGAGGAGGTCCCCGCGACCCAGCTCATGCTCATGACCCGCATCGAGGTCGACGAGCGGGTGCGCGAGATCATGCGCCTCGCCGCCGCGCGCAACCTCCCCGTCACCGAGGTGCCCCGCTCCGACCTGGACCGCCGCACCGACCACGCGGTGCACCAGGGCGTCTCGCTGACGATCCCTCCGTACCAGTACGCGGAGGTCGACGAGCTCCTGCAGATCGCCTCCGACGCCTTCGAGCCGCCGCTGCTGATCGCCCTGGACGGCATCACCGATCCCCGCAACCTCGGAGCGATCCTCCGCAGCGCCGACGCCTTCGGCGCGCACGGCGTGATCCTCCCCGAGCGTCGCAGCGTGTCGATGACCGCGAGCGTCTGGAAGGTCGCGGCGGGCGCCGCCGGCCGCGTGCGCGTCGCCCAGGTCACGAACCTCAACCGCACGCTCTCCTCGCTCAAGTCCCAGGGCGTGTTCGTGCTGGGCCTGGACGCGGACGGCGACGTCACCAGCCGCGAGCTCGAGCTCGGCACCCAGCCGGTCGTGCTGGTCGTCGGCGCGGAGGGCAAGGGCCTGTCCCGGCTCGCGCGCGAGACCGCGGACCAGGTCGTCTCGATCCCGATGGCCGGCCGCACGGAGTCCCTCAACGCCTCCGTCGCCGCCGCGATCTCCCTCTACGAGATCGCCGGCGTGCGCGCCGCGCAGGGCCGCGCCTGACCTCGCTCCACCAGCACGAGAGGGGCGGCACCGGACGGTGCCGCCCCTCTCGTGCGCCCGGGGCCGTGAGCGGCCCCGGCGGGTTCAGGACTCGATGATCGGCAGCGCCGAGGTCTCGGTCGTGACGAGGGACTTCTCGTCGGGACGGTGGACGAGCACGGTGAGGATGTAGTCCCGGACCGTGTCGTCGAGGCTGACGTCCGCGCCGCGCTCCTCGGAGAGGAACCACTTGTGCTCGAGCACCTCGTGGAAGAACTCGGGCGGCTCGAGCTTGGAGCGCATGCCGCGCGGGATCGCCCGCACCACGGGCTCGTACTGCCGCTGCAGCCACTCGTGGGCGACGAACTCCTCCTCCTCGGCCTGCTGCTCGGTCGCGGCGCGGTAGTGGTCGAGGTCGTTGAGCAGCCGGCGGGCCTGGTTCTCCTGCGCGTCGATGCCCGTCAGCCGCATGAGCCGGCGGGCGTGGTGGCCCGCGTCGACGACCTTGGGGCGGATCGAGAGCGAGGTCCCGTCGAGGTCCGTGGTGATCTCGAGCTCGCCCACGTCGAAGCCGAGCTTGTTGAGCTTCTCGATGCGGGCGGAGACCCGCCAGCGGTCGTCCGTGGAGAACTGCTCCCGCGCGGTGAGCGCGTCCCAGAGGTCGTTGTAGCGGCGCACGAGGTCGTCGCCCACCTCGACCGGGTCCGACTCCGGGTCGATCATGTCCCCGGCCTGGAGGTCCATGAGCTCGCCGATGATGTTCGTGCGGGCCAGGTCGAGATCGTAGCTGCGCTGGCCGTCGGAGAGCTGCTCGTGCAGGTTGCCGGTCTCGACGTCCACGATGTACGCGGCGAAGGCGCCCGCGTCACGGCGGAAGAGCGTGTTGGACAGTGACACGTCGCCCCAGTAGAAGCCCTCGAGGTGCAGACGCACGAGGAGCACCGCGAGCGCGTCGAGCAGCCGGTGCGCGGTGTCCTGCCGGGAGACCTGGCTGAACACGGCGCGGTAGGGGAGCGAGAACTGCAGGTGCCGGGTGATGAGCACGGCGTCCAGCGGATCGCCCTGCGGCGTCGTGCGGCCGGAGATCACCGCGAACGGCGTCACCGCGGGGATGCCGAGCCGGCCCAGGACCTTGAGCATGTCGTACTCGCGGCGGGCGAGCGTGTGGTCGATCTCCTTGAGGGCGAGCACACGGCCCGAGACCCGGGCGAAGCGGACCACGTGACGGGAGATGCCGCGGGGGAGGGCGGCCAGGATCTCGTCGGGCCAGTCCTCCAGCGGCTGCTCCCAGGGCAGGTCCAGCAGGGCCGGATCCGCACGGGACGCGGTGATCTCCAGGGGTGCCATGGCTCCATTGTCCCCCAGGTCGGGGTCACCTCGCACGGGAGATGCCGGGACCTGCGCCCCCGGGGACGGGCGACGGGCGCCCGGCCGGTGGCCGGACGCCCGTCGAGGACGAGTCCTGGGAGGTCAGTCGCCGAGACGCTGGCCGGACTTCACGTCGAACAGGTGCAGGTGGCCCTCCTTGGGGCGGAAGTACACCGTCTCCCCCTTCATCGGGGGGCGGCGGCCGTCGACGCGGGCGATGACCGGCTTGGCGGTCTCGTCGGCGCCGGCGAGGCGGCCGTAGACGTAGGCGTCCGCGCCGAGCTCCTCGACCACGTCGACCTCGACCGCGAGGCCCTGGCCGTCACCGACGAGCTCGAGGTCCTCGGGGCGCACACCCACGGTCACGGAGGACTCGTTGGTGTCGGAGAGGGTGGTGCGGTCCACGGGGAGGGTCGCGCCGCCGAACTGCACGCCCTGATCCGTGAGCTTCTCCTCGATGAGGTTCATCGCGGGGGAGCCGATGAAGCCGGCCACGAAGACGTTGTCCGGGTGGTCGTACATGCGGCGGGGGGTGTCGATCTGCTGGAGCACGCCCGCGTTGAGGACGGCCACGCGGTCGCCCATCGTCATGGCCTCGGTCTGGTCGTGGGTCACGTACACCGTGGTGACGCCGAGACGACGCTGCAGCGAGGCGATCTGGGTGCGGGTGGACACACGCAGCTTCGCGTCGAGGTTCGAGAGCGGCTCGTCCATGAGGAACACCTGGGGCGAGCGGACGATCGCGCGGCCCATGGCGACACGCTGACGCTGACCGCCGGAGAGCGCCTTCGGCTTGCGGTCGAGGTACTCGGTGAGGTCGAGGATCGCAGCCGCGTCCTCGACGCGCTTGCGGATCTCCGCCTTCGGGGTGCCCGCGATCTTCAGGGCGAAGCCCATGTTGTCCGCGACGGTCATGTGCGGGTACAGGGCGTAGTTCTGGAAGACCATCGCGATGTCGCGATCCTTCGGGGGGACGTCGGTGACGTCGCGGTCGCCGATGAGGATGCGACCCGCGTCGATCTCCTCGAGACCGGCGAGCATGCGCAGCGAGGTGGACTTGCCGCAACCCGAGGGGCCGACGAGGACGAGGAACTCGCCGTCGCCGATCTCGATGTTGAGGTTGTCCACGGCCGGGCGCTCCTGGCCCGGGTAGACGCGCGAGGCGTTGTCGAACGTGACGGTAGCCATGGTGATTCCCTTCACCGGCAGGTACGTGCCGGACGATCCGTTGTGAAGTAGTACTGCTCAGTGCTCACCGGTACTCCGCAGGATCGCGTGGTGCTTCCCTGCACCGGCAGGGAGAGTGTAGCCCATCTCTCCTGTGACAGGGACCACCGTCTGCCCAGGTCGGCTGCGCACCGGTGGCCCATACTTGTCCGGTGGACATCTCCGATCTCGCCCGCCGCCTCCTCGACCGTCGCGACAGCGCGGACGCGCCGCTGCGCATCGTCCAGACGGGGCACCCCGCGCTGCGCCGCCGCGCCGCGGGCGCCGTCGCACGTCTCGACGCCGGCCTCGCCGAGCTCCTCCCCGAGCTCGCCGACGCGATGACCCTGACCATGCGCGAGGCGCCCGGGGTCGGGCTCGCCGCCCCGCAGATCGGACTGCCGCTGCAGATGGTCGTCGTCGAGGACCGCTACGCCGGTGACGAGGGGGAGGACGAGGAGGACGACCTCCTCGAGCGCCGCCCGCTCGCCCTGCGGGCCCTGCTCGACCCCGCCGTCGAGCTGCTCGGCACCGAGCAGGTCTACGCCTGGGAGGGCTGCCTCTCCGTGGACGGCTTCAGCTCGATCGTCCCCCGCTCCCGGCGCGTGCGCCTGCGCGCGACGGAGCTGCTGCCCACCGGTGAGCTGCGCGAGGTCGACGAGGAGCACCGGGGCTGGACAGCCCGCATCCTCCAGCACGAGACCGACCACCTGCACGGCGTGCTCTGCCACGACCGATCGGTCCCGCGCTCCTTCTCGGACAACACCTACGTCCCCCGCCTCGCCGGGCTGCCCGAGGCCGTGCGGCGCCTGGGCCTGACCGGGGACATCGAGCGCCTCGGCGACGGCGAGGTCGTCGTCGACACCGCCCGCCGCTGAGGACCGGCGCCGCCCCGGACCGCGCCGCGCAGGGCGGTCCCGGGCTCTCCGGGTAGGTTGTCCCCGTCCCACCACCGACGGAACGGAGCACCCGGTGACCTCGACCGACAACACCCCCGCCCAGATCCCCGCGGAGGAGGGCGACAGCGCGCTCGACGAGCGCTGGATCGCCGTGCTCGACTCCGCGGTCGCCGCGCAGGCGCCGCTCGCGCGCCGCTACGTCGCGCACCTGCGCGCCGCGCACCCCGAGGCGGACCGCGCCGAGCTGCTGCGCATGATCTCCCGCCGCTTCACGCTGCTCGCGACCGCGAGCGGCGCCGGGATCGGCGGCGCCGCCGCCCTCCCCGGCATCGGCACGATCGCGGCGATGGGACTGACCGTCGGCGAGGGGCTCAGCTTCGGCGAGGCCGCGGCCTTCGCGATGCTCGCGACGGCGGAGATCCACGAGATCGACATGCGCGACCGCAACACGCGCCGGCTCGTGCTCATGGCCGTCCTCAGCGGGGAGCGCGGCGAGCAGATCATCGCCCGTGCGATGGGTCGCTCCGGCCACCAGTGGGGGAGCGTGCTCGCCGGCGGCGGCGTCGTCCCCTCGCTCGTGACGAAGCAGGTCTCGAAGTACGTGCGGCGCCGCGTGCTCTCCCGCAGCGGCAGCCTCTGGCTGGGCCGGCTGCTCCCCTTCGGGATCGGCGCCGTGATCGGCGGGGCGGGCGCCCGCGCCGTCTCCCGCAGCGTCGTCTCCGCCCTCGAGGACATCTTCGCCCAGGCCGTCACCGTCCAGGGGGAGACCGTCGAGGGGACCGCGCCGGACCAGGTCGACGCCCGCCGCGGCTGACCCCGGCGACACCCGCACCCGACGTCGAAGGGCCCCGGATCACAGGATCCGGGGCCCTTCCGCTCGGTCGGGGCCGTGCCCCGGACGCGCCGCGCTCAGTCGACGCGGGTGAACTCGTTCTCGTGCTCGGTGCCGACGGCGCGCTCGTAGGAGCGACGGATCTCGGCCTCGGCGTCCGAACGGCCCTCCCAGTGGGCGCCCTCGACGCTCTTGCCCGGCTCGAGGTCCTTGTAGACCTCGAAGAAGTGCTGGATCTCCAGGCGGTGGAACTCGGAGACGTCCGTGAGCTCCTGACGACGCACCTGACGCCGGTCGCCGACGGGCACGGCCACGATCTTGTCGTCGCCGCCGGCCTCGTCGCGCATGCGGAACATGCCCAGCGCACGGCAGCGGATCAGGCAGCCCGGGAAGGTCGGCTCCTCGAGCAGGACCAAGCAGTCCAGCGGGTCGCCGTCCTCACCGAGGGTGCCCTCGATGAACCCGTAGTCATCGGGATAGCGGGTGGCGGTGAACAGCATCCGGTCCAGCCGGATGCGACCGTTGTGGTGATCCACCTCGTACTTGTTGCGGTTCCCCCGGGGGATCTCGATGGTCACGTCGAATTCCACGACTGCCGCTCCATTGCTCCTGGCCCAGCGGGCTCTCGTACTGACCTCGACACTCTATCGTGGGGGAATGGTCTCCGAGCGCATATGGCGGAACACGGCGATCGCGCTGTGCGCGGCCGTCCCGCTGAGCTTCTACGTGGTGGGCGACCTCGCCGACGCCTTCCCCGGGGTCCTCACGACCGTCTCCTCCGAGAGCGGGCAGGAGGCCGGCCCGCGCGCCGCCGCCGAGGACGACGAGCGCGTCACCGTGCCCGCCCCGAGCGGTGAGGTCGCGCCGAGCGTGGACCCGGAAACCGCCGCCGACCTGGCCTCCCGCATGGAGGAGCACTCCTCCGACCCCGTGGTGGACGGGAACCTCGCCTACAGCGTCGTGGACGCCGGGACCGGCGACGTGATCGCCGAGCGCGATGCCGGGACGGCCCGGGTCCCCGCCTCGACCCTCAAGCTGCTCACCGCCGCCGCCCTGCTGAGCGAGGTGGACCCCGGGGAGACCCTGACCACACGGGCACTCGTGAGCGACGGCACGGTCGTGCTGCAGGGCGAGGGTGACATGACGCTCGACGACGGCGACCTCCGCACCCTCGCGAAGGGCGCCGCGGAGCTCGCCCGGGAGCAGGGGAGCGCCACGGTCCGGCTCGCCGTGGACACCTCCGCGATCCAGGGCGGGCAGAACCCCGCGTGGGGGAGCAACGGCACCGCCGGCGGCTGGGTCACCCCGACCGCCGCGATGGCCCTGGACGAGGGCTGGCTCGACGGGGAGGAGTACGGGCCGAAGTCCTCCGATCCCGTCGGGGACGTCGCCTCCCGCTTCGCCGAGCTGCTGCGGGAGCAGGGGGTGGACGTGGAGGGGGCCGTCTCCGAGGGAGCCGCCCCGGAGGGCGCCGCCGCGGTCGAGGTCGAGTCCGCGCCGCTCTCCGAGATCGTCCGCCACACCCTGCAGATCTCCGACAACACGACCGCCGAGCTGCTCGGGCACCTGCTCGCCGCCGCCCGCGGCGAGCCGACCACGCCCGAGGGGGCCGCGGCCGCCCTCACCGACGGGGTGCGCGAGCTGGCGGCCGAGGTCGGCGTGCCCTCGAGAGACCTCGACGACCTCGTGATCCGCGACGCCTCGGGCCTCTCGACCCAGAACCGGGTCCCGCCCGCCCTGCTCGCCGCCGTGCTCGGCGAGGTCGCCTCGGGCGGCGTGCCGGCCCTCACCCCGATCCTCTACGACGTGCCGATCGCCGGGCTCTCCGGGACCCTCGCCGAGCGGTTCTCCGAGGGGGAGGCGAGCACCGCCCGCGGCCTGGTGCGGGGCAAGACCGGCTACCTGGGCGGGTCCTCGGCGCTCGCGGGGACCGCCGTCCTCCCCGACGGCCGGACCGTCGGCTACTCGATCGTCGTCCACGGCTTCGACGGCTCGCGCGCCGCGGAGGCCCGCGCCGCGGCGGACGCCGTCGCCGCCGAGCTCGTCCAGGGCGAGTGATGGCCGGACCGCCGCCCGTCGTCGCCCGCGCCCGCACGGCCGTGCGGCTCGCGCTCACCGAGCGGATCGAGCAGCTCGCCGACGACACCGACGCCGCCCGCTACACCCCGACCCTCGTCGTGGGGCTCAGCGGCGGGGCGGACTCCCTCGCCCTGCTCGCCACCACGGTGTGGGTGGGGCGCCGCATGGGGCTCGGGACCCTCGCCGCGATCGTCGACCACGGCCTCCAGGACGGCTCCGCCGGCGTCGCCGAGCGGGCGCGGGTCCAGGCGGAGGACCTCGGCGCGGAGGCGATCGTGCTGCGCGTCGACGTGGACCTCACGAGCGGCGGCGGCGTCGAGGCCGCCGCGCGCACCGCCCGCCACGAGGCCCTCGACCGCCTCGTCGAGGAGCGCGGCGCGCTCGCGCTGCTGCTCGGCCACACCCTCGACGACCAGGCCGAGCAGGTGCTCATGGGCCTCGCCCGAGGCGCTGGGCCCCGCGCCCTCGCCGGGATCCCGCGCCGCCGCGGAGCGATCCTCCGACCCTTCCTCGGCAGCGGCCGCGACGAGAGCACCTGGCTGCGCCGCGCGGACACCGAGGAGATCTGCCGCGTGCACGAGCTCGAGTGGTGGGAGGACCCGATGAACGCGGACGAGTCCCTGCTGCGCGCCCGAGTGCGCCATCGTGCGCTCCCGCTGCTGCGCGAGCTGCTCGGCGAGCAGATCGACGAGAACCTCGCCCGCACCGCCGAGCTCGTGCGCCCCGACGCCGACCATCTCGACGCCGAGGCCGAGGAGCTGCTCGCGGCGCTCACCCGCGACGGCGGCGAGCTCCGGGAGGAGCGGGACCTGCTGCTGCTGGACGTGCACGCCCTCGCCGCCGCCCCGGCCCCGCTGCGCACCCGCGTGCTGCGCGACGCCTCGCGCCGTGCGGCGGCCGCCGCGGGCACCTCCTCGGGCAAGTCGCTGCTGCGCCGGCAGGTGCTCGCCGCGGACTCCCTGGCCGTCTCATGGCACGGTCAGGCAGCGGTGCCCCTTCCAGGTAGGATCGAGGTCGCTCGTCGCGACGGAATGCTGGTATGGCGAAGGGGTGACCCCTGAGGACCTCGAGCCGCGGCGACCGCACCCACGCACCCACGGAGGAGACCCGCGTGCCCCAGACGCACATCCACCCCGACGTCGATCGCGTGCTGCTGACCGAGCAGCAGATCGCCGATCGGCTCGCCGAGCTCGGCCGGCAGATCGCCGAGGACTACGCGGACGAGCCCCCGATCATGGTGGGCGTGCTCAAGGGCGCCGTCATGGTCATGGCCGACCTCGCCCGCGCGACGGACCTCAGCGTCGAGATGGACTGGATGGCCGTCTCGTCGTACGGATCGGGCACCAAGTCCTCCGGCGTCGTCCGCATCCTCAAGGACCTCGGCGCGGACATCTCGAACCGCCACGTGCTCATCGTCGAGGACATCATCGACTCGGGGCTCACGCTGAAGTGGCTCCTCGCGAACCTGCGCTCGCGCGGCCCGAAGTCCGTCGAGATCGCGACCCTGCTGCGCAAGCCGGACGCCGCGAAGGTCGAGATCGACGTGCGCTACCTCGGCTTCGACATCCCCAACGAGTTCGTCATCGGCTACGGGCTCGACTACGCGGAGACCTACCGGAACCTCCCCTACGTGGGCGTCCTCAAGCGCTCGGTCTACGAGGGCTGACATGGCGAACGACCCCACCACCTCCCGGTCCGGGCGGCGCAAGCGCCCGTTCACCTCCATCGCGATCTGGGTGGTGGTGGCGCTGCTGGCCGGCATGGTCCTGTTCACCTTCCTCGGTCGGGACGGCTACCAGCAGGTCGACACCGAGCAGGGTCTCGCGCTGCTCGAGGGCGGCACCGTCGAGCAGGCGAAGATCATCGACGGCAACCAGCAGCGCGTCGACCTCGTGCTCACCGAGAACTACAAGGACGGGGACGAGGACAAGGGCAAGAAGGTCCAGTTCTCCTACGTCACCGCCCGCGCGGACGACGTCGTCTCCGCCGTGACCGCCGCGGACCCCGAGAAGGGCTACACCGACGAGATCGCCACCAGCTCCTGGTGGTCCACCCTCCTGGTGTCCTTCCTGCCGCTGCTGATCTTCATCGGCTTGTTCTGGTTCCTCATCATGAACGCCCAGGGCGGCGGCGGCCGGGCGATGCAGTTCGGCAAGTCCAAGGCGAAGCTGTTCAACAAGGAGTCCCCGAAGGTCACCTTCGCGGACGTCGCGGGCGCCGAGGAGGCCGTCGAGGAGCTCGACGAGATCAAGCAGTTCCTCGTGGACCCGGGCAAGTACCAGGCCGTGGGCGCCAAGATCCCCAAGGGCGTGCTCCTGTACGGCCCTCCCGGCACCGGCAAGACGCTCCTCGCGCGGGCCGTGGCCGGCGAGGCGAACGTCCCCTTCTACTCGATCTCCGGCTCCGACTTCGTGGAGATGTTCGTGGGCGTCGGCGCGAGCCGCGTGCGCGACCTCTTCTCGACGGCGAAGGAGAACGCCCCCGCGATCATCTTCATCGACGAGATCGACGCCGTGGGCCGCCATCGCGGAGCCGGCATGGGCGGCGGCCACGACGAGCGCGAGCAGACGCTGAACCAGATGCTCGTCGAGATGGACGGCTTCGACGAGAACCAGAACGTCATCCTCATCGCCGCCACCAACCGCGTGGACATCCTCGACCCGGCGCTGCTGCGCCCGGGCCGCTTCGACCGCCAGATCGCGGTCGAGGCGCCCGATCTCAAGGGCCGCCTGCACATCCTCACCGTGCACGCCAAGGGCAAGCCGCTCGCGCACGACGTCGACCTCGAGGCCGTCGCCCGGCGCACGATCGGCATGTCCGGCGCGGATCTCGCGAACGTGCTCAACGAGGCCGCTCTGCTCACGGCCCGCTCGGGCAACCAGATCATCGACAACCGGGCGCTGGACGAGGCGATCGACCGCGTGTCCATGGGCCCGCAGCGGTACTCCAAGGTCATGTCCGAGCGCGAGCGCCAGATGACCGCGTACCACGAGGGCGGCCACGCGCTCGTGGCGGCGGCCATGAACAACTCCGCCCCGGTCACCAAGGTGACGATCCTGCCGCGCGGCCGCGCGGGCGGCTACACGATGGTGGTCCCCACCCAGGACCGCAACTACCAGTCCCGCAACGAGCTGCTGGACCGCCTGGCCTACGCCATGGGCGGCTACGCCGTCGAGGAGAGCATCTTCCACGACGTCACCACCGGCCCCAGCTCCGACCTGCAGAACGCGACGAAGATCGCGCGCACGATGGTCACGCAGCTCGGCATGAGCGGGAAGATCGGTCAGGTCGCCCTCTCCGGCGACCAGGACGAGGTCTTCGTGGGCATGCAGCAGGGGCAGGGCCCCGCCTACAGTGCGGAGACGGCGAGCATCGTGGACCAGGAGGTCCGCGCCCTGCTCGACAACGCCCTCGACGAGGCCTGGGCCGTCATCTCGGAGAACCGCGACGTGCTGGACCGGCTCGTCGAGGAGCTCCTCGAGAAGGAGACCCTCAACGAGCACGACCTCGCCGCGATCTTCGCGGATGTCCGCAAGCACCCGCGGCGCGAGGTGTGGCAGTCGGACACCGACCGTCCCGCCCTCGCCCCGCCGAGCGTCGGCGTGAGCACGACCGGCACGGGCACCGAGTCCCACGACGCCGGCGAGCCGCTGCAGCCGGGCGCCCCCGAGCTGCCCCACCCGGGCGGCGACGGCCCCGGGATCCCCGGCGCCCCGGGGCAGACCGACGGGACGGGGTACTGAGATGCCGGTCGACCTGGACCGCGTCGCCGCCGGTGTCCGCGAGATCCTCGCGGGCATCGGGGAGGACCCCGACCGCGACGGGCTGCGCGACACCCCGGCGCGGGTGGCGCGCATGTACGCGGAGGTCTTCGAGGGTCTCGACAAGGACGCGCACGAGCCGCTGTCCACGACCTTCGAGATCGACCACCAGGAGCTCGTGCTGGTGCGGGACATCCGATTCCACTCCCTGTGCGAGCACCACCTGCTGCCGTTCCACGGCGTCGCCCACGTGGGCTACATCCCGGGGAACGGCCGTGTGACGGGGCTGAGCAAGCTCGCCCGTCTCGTCCACGTGTACGCGCGGCGCCCGCAGGTGCAGGAGCGGATCACGACCCAGATCGCGGAGGCCCTCATGGAGGAGCTCGGCGCGGCCGGCGCGATCGTCGTCATCGAGGCGGAGCACCAGTGCATGTCCATGCGCGGCGTTCGCGCCGAGGGCGCCCGCACCGTGACCAGCGCCGTGCGCGGTCAGCTGCGCGACGGCGCGACCCGCGCCGAGGCCATGAGCCTCATCCAGCGGGGCTGAGCCGTGGGCACGCCGGTGCGTCGACCCCGGGGGCTGCCCGCGTCGCTGGGGGAGGACCGCACCCTCGTCATGGGCGTCCTCAACGTCACCCCCGACTCCTTCTCCGACGGCGGCCACCACGACCGCTACGAGGAGGCCGTCGCCCACGCCCGGCTGCTGCTCGAGCAGGGTGCGGACATCATCGACGTGGGCGGCGAGTCCACCCGCCCGGGCGCTCCCCGCGTCGACGAGCAGGAGGAGCTGCGGCGCGTGGTCCCCGTGGTCGCCGCCCTCGCCGCCGAGGGGGTCACCCTGAGCGTGGACACCATGCGCTCCTCCGTCGCCGCGGCCTCCGTCGAGGCCGGCGCACTCATCGTCAACGACGTCTCCGCGGGCTCCGCGGACCGCGACATGGGCACCATCGCCGCGGGCCTGCGCACCCGCCTGGGCACCCCGCCGGTGTTCATCGCGATGCACTGGCGCGGCCACAGCGACGTCATGAACGACCTCGCCGTCTACGAGGACGTCGCCGCGCAGAGCGCCGCCGAGCTCGATGCCCGCCTCGGGGCGCTGCGCGCCGCCGGCCTCGAGGACGACTTCCTCGTCGCGGACCCGGGGCTCGGATTCTCCAAGACCGGTGACCAGAACTGGGAGCTGCTCGCGCACTGGGACGCGATCGCCTCCCACGGCCTGCCCGTGCTCATCGGGGCCTCCCGCAAGCGCTTCGTGGGGGCTCTCGACGTGGACCGGGACGCGGCGACGGCCGCGATCAGCGCCTACAGCGCGGAGCGCGGCGCCTGGGCCGTGCGCGTGCACGAGGTGCCCGCGAACCTCGCCGCGGTGCGGGTCGGCGACCGCCTGCGTCATGCCCGGGGGACCCGACAGGAGGAACGCGCATGAGCCTCGCCGCGACCGAGCCCGCCCGTGACCGCATCGAGGTCGCCGGGATCCGCGCCTGGGGCCGCCACGGCGTGCTCGCCGAGGAGACCGAGCTCGGCCAGCAGTTCGTCGTGGACGTCGCTCTGCACGTGGACACCGCCGCCGCCGGCCGCGGCGACCGTCTCGAGCGGACCGTGAACTACGCCGAGGTCGCGCGGATCGCCCGTGAGGAGATCGAGGGCGAGCCCGTCGCGCTCGTCGAGACCCTCGCCGAGCGCCTCGCCGCCCGCGTCCTGGGGACGATCGGCGACCCGCTCGTGCGCCGCATCGAGGTGGCCGTGCACAAGCCCGCGGCGCCCGTCGGCCTGCCCGTGGACGACGTGCGGCTGCGGATCGTCCGCGACGCCGAGCCCGTCGACGCGGTGCTCGCCGCGGGCACCAACCTCGGGGACCGCGAGGGGCATCTCGCGCGGGCGCTCGCGCTCCTGGACCGCACGCCCGGTGTCGAGGTGGACTGGACCTCCCCGGTGGTCGAGACGGACCCGGTGGGCGGGGTCGAGCAGGACGCCTTCCTCAACGCCGTGATCGGCGTGCGCACCGTGCTGTCGCCCTTCGCGCTGCTCGCGCAGTGCCAGCGCCTCGAGCAGGACGCCCGTCGCGAGCGCCTCGTGCGCTGGGGCCCGCGCACGCTCGACGTCGACGTCATCGCCTACGGCGCGCACACGAGCGAGGACGAGGAGCTCACCCTCCCGCACCCGCGCGCCCACGAGCGCGCCTTCGTCCTGGAGCCGTGGCGGCTCGCCCGTCCCGGGGCCCTGCTGCCCGGGCACGGCGAGGTCGCCGCGCTCGCCGCGGCCGCCCCCGACCGGGACGGACTGCGCCCCGGTCCCGCGATCCCGGGATACGCGCGCTCGTGAAGCCGCTGAGCATCCCGCTGCTGGTGCTGATCTGGCTGATCGGCACCGGCCTCGGCGCGCAGGTCCTCGACGTCATGGCGGCCCGCGGCCGCAGCGTCCCCGTCACGGGCTGGCTCACCACGGTCGTCGAGCTCGCTCTCATCGGCGTGCTCCTCGTGCACGGTCTCCCGCTGCGGCGCTACATGGCGGAGAGCCGGGAACGCGACGAGCACCCCACGGTCGCCCCGCGCCGTCACCAGATCGACCTGCCCACCGCCTACCGCACGGTGCTGATCGCCCGGGCCTGCGCCTACACGGGCGCGATCGTCGGCGGGCTGTTCTCCGGGCAGGCGCTGTTCCTCCTGATCACCGGCACCGGCGAACTGTGGAGCGCGGTGGTGCCGAGCACCGCCGCGGCCCTCGCGGGCACCGCCCTGGGCGTGCTCGGCGTCGTCGTGGAGCGCTGGGGCACGCTGCCCCCGCAGGACGGCGAGGGCGGGGAGCGGGCGCAGGTCGGGTCCTGAGCCGCGCGCCCGGGCGAGGGACGACGTCCGTCGGACCGTCCGTCGACCTCCGGGGAGGCCCGTGCCACGGCATCGGTGACACGATGTCCTCATGACCTCCTCGCCCGACGAGCCCACCGCGCCGCACGAGCCCACCGCACCGGACGAGCACAGCGCCCCGCACGAGACCGTCGCCGGGCACGATCCCGCCCCGACGATCCGCGACGAGCGGCTGCTCGGCGTCGACGGACTGCGCCCGGTGTCGCCGTCGCTCGTCCCCGCCCGCTACCTGGCGGCGATCCCGGGGTACGTGATCGCCCTCGCCCTGGCCGTCGGTGCCGTCGTGCTCGCGGCGGTCACCTCCTGGTGGTGGATCGCCGCGGTCGCCGTCGTGCCCCTCGCCGTGATCGTCCAGTCGCTGCTGCTCACCCCGCGCCGGGTGCGGGCGATCGGCTATCTCGACGGCGAGCAGGAGCTCGTGATCGCGCGCGGGATCATGTTCCGCACGATCTCGACGGTCCCCTACGGCCGGGTGCAGTCCGTGACGATCGGCGAGGGACCGATCGAGCGCCGCTACGGCCTCGCGACCCTCGAGCTCACGACCGGCGCCTCCGACGAGGCGCCCTCGCTGCCCGGCCTCCCGCGGGACGAGGCGGAGCGTCTGCGTGCCCTCCTCGCGGAGCGCGGCGTGGACCGGATGGCGGCGCTGTGAGCCCCGCGCTCCCGTCCGGACATCGTCGCACCCATCCGCTGACCCCGCTGGTCACCGGCTGGCGGATCGTGGTCGGTGCGGTCGCGGTCCTCACCGCGCAGAACCTCGCCGCGCTCGTGGGGGACTTCACCGTGCGGCGGCTGCTGATCGGCCTGGGGGTCCTCGCGATCGCGGTGGTGGTCGGCGTCGTGATCTCGGCGCTGTCGTGGTGGGCCACGAGCTACGGGGTGGACGCCGAGGGCGTCGTGCTGCGCAGCGGTCTGCTGAACCGGACCCGCCAGTTCGCGCCTCGCGCCCGGATCGAGTCCGTCTCCCTCGAGCGTCCTCTGCTCGCGCGTCTCCTGGGCCTCGCGAAGGTGCGCATCGAGGTCGCGGGCGGCGGGGACTCCTACCTCGACATCGCCTACGTGCGCTCCGCGGAGGCGGAGGACCTGCGCCGGCGGATCCTCGAGGTCGCGGCCGGGACCGCGCCCGCCGCCGTGGTCGGGCCGCCGGCCGACGGCGGCCCCGCGGACACGACCGGACCCGCGGTCGCGGCGACGTCGGGGACCGCGGCAGTGACCGGGCCCGCGGACCGCCCGGCGGAGGAGCCGGACCTCGCCGCGAGGGCCCGGGAGATCCTGCACGACGGCGTCACCGACGGCGAGCTGATCGCCGAGATCCCCACGGAGCGCCTGGTCCGCTCCCTGCTGCGTGACAGCTCCTTCCTGCTGGGCCTCGCCGCGAGCGTCATCGGCCTGGGTGTGACCATCGCGCTCGCGATCTGGCAGGAGGGGCTGTCGATCGCGATCCTCGTGCCGCTGCTCCCCGCCGTGATCGCGGTCCCGCGCTACGTGTTCGGCCGCATCGAGAGCGGCTGGGGGTTCGTCTCCCGCGTCTCCGACTCCGGGCTGCGGATGCGCCGCGGCCTCGCGAACACCCGGGCGGACACGATCGCCCCGGGCCGCATCCAGCGCCTCGAGCTGCGCCGGCCGCTGCTGTGGCGCGCCCCGCGCTGGACCGCCGTGACCGTCACCGTCGCCGGCATCGACGAGGACGAGGACAGCGGCGCGCGCAGCGTGCTCCCCGTGGGCACCCCGGACGAGCTCGCGTCGACGATCGGCCATCTCGCCCCGCCGCTCGGGACCGACGACGACCTCGCCGCGCTCGAGCAGCTGCTCACCGTGCCCGCCCGGGAGCTGCCCGGCCTGCGCGCGCCGCACCCCCTGCAGTGGTACGACCGGCGCACCGTCGTCACCGTCCTGCTCCCCGGCGCCGTGGTGCGCCGCAGCGGTCTCCTCGCCCGCCGGGTGCAGATCGTCCCCCGCGACCGCGTCCAGGAGATCTCCGTGGGGGACGGCCCGCTCGCCCGCCGGCTCGGGACCCTGGACCTCTCCGTCGCCGTCGCCGGCCACACGGTCGCGCTCGACGCCCTGCCGCGGGCCGACGCCCTCGCGCTGCACGCCGCCCTGGCCCTCGACGCCGCGACCGCCCGCCGCTACACCGATCGCGACGGCTGGCCCGTCCCGCCGCTGGCCGCGGCCGCACCGGCCTCCCGCGGGACGTCCGAGCCCGCCGCCGCGACCGGAGCGGGGGAGGCGCGATGACCGCCGACGCGCCCCGGCTCGGCATCGGGATCATCGGCGCGGGCCGCGTGGGCGCCGTGCTCGGTGCGGCGCTGCGCGCGGAGGGCCACGCGGTCACCGGCGCCTACGCCGTCTCCGACGCCTCCCGGGAGCGGGCGGCGGAGCTCCTGCCCGGGGTGCCGCTGCTCGACGTGCCCGCGATCGTCGAGCGCAGCGAGATGCTGCTGCTCGCCGTGCCCGACGACCAGCTCGGCCCGCTCGCCGCGGGCATCGCCGCGACGGGGCTCGCGCCCGGCGGTCAGCTGGTCGCGCACACCTCCGGCCGCTACGGGACCGAGGTGCTCGCCCCGCTCGCCGAGGCCGGCTGCGCGACGCTCGCGATCCACCCCGCCATGACCTTCACCGGCACCCGCGACGACCTGCCGCGACTGCTCGGCTGCCCCATGGCGATCACGGCGAGCGAGCTCTTCGCGCCGATCGCCGCGGCGCTCGTCGTCGAGCTCGGCGGGGAGGGGCTCGTGCTGCCCGAGGGGGACCGCGCGCTCTACCACGCGGCCCTCGCGCACGGCGCGAACCACCTCGTCGTCCTCGTGGACCAGGCCCGCGAGGCGCTCGCGCGGATCGGGATCGAGGAGCCCGGGCATCTGCTGCGGCCCCTGCTCGAGGCCGCCCTGGACAACGCCCTGCGGCACGGCTCCGCCGCGCTCACGGGACCGGTGGTGCGCGGGGACGCGGGCACCGTCGCCTCGCACCTCGGCGCGCTCGACGATCTCGACGCGACCGCCCTGCCCGGTGATCCCGCGGACACCTCCGCCACCTACCGCGCCCTCGCGCGCGCGGCCCTGGACCGCGCAGGACTACCCTCCCTCACGGAGCAGCGGATCCGCGCCCTGCTCGAGGACCCCGACACGGAGGACGCATGACCCGCCCCGGCCCCGACCGCACCACCGCCCTCGTCACCACGAAGGCGGCCCTCCGCGAGGCCCGCGCCGCCCTGCCGGGGACCGTCGCGCTGGTCCCGACGATGGGCGCCCTCCATGACGGCCACCTCGCGCTCGTCGCCCGTGCGCGCGAGGTCGCGGACCACGTGATCCTCAGCGACTTCGTCAACCCTCTCCAGTTCGGCCCGGGGGAGGACTACGAGGCCTATCCGCGGGACCTCGACGCGGACCTCGCCGCCGTCGACGGGCTCGTTGACCTCGTCCTCGCGCCCTCGGCCGAGGAGATGTACCCGGTGCTCCCGCCGACCGTCTCGGTGAGCGCCGGGCGCGCCGGGACGCTCCTCGAGGGCGCCGCCCGGCCCGGGCACTTCGACGGGGTCGTCACCGTCGTGACGAAGCTGCTGACCCTCGCCGCGCCCGATGTCGCCGTGTTCGGCCGCAAGGACGCCCAGCAGCTCGCGATCCTCACCCGCCTCGTCGCCGACCTCGACCTCCCGGTGCGGATCGAGCCCGTGGAGATCCAGCGGGAGCCCTCGGGCCTCGCACGCTCGAGCCGCAACACCTACCTCTCGGACGCGGGGCGCGACCGCGCCCTCGTGCTCTCCCGAACGATCACGGCGGCCCGGGAGGCCGCGCCCTCCGTCGGCGCCGTCCTCGGGACCCTCGACGACGCGCTCGCGTCGGACGAGGCGGAGTGGGCCTATGCGCTCGCCGTGGACCCCGCGACCCTCGACCCGATCACCCCGGAGCACCGTGGGGAGGCCCTCGTGGTGCTCGCCGCCCGGGTCGAGGGCACGCGTCTGCTCGACGCGGCCGTGGTGTCGCTGACAGCACCCTGAGCTCACGGGCCCCGTCCGGGGTAGTCGTGGGACAATCGCGTCCATGAGCAACGAGACCCCCGCCGCCGAGCAGCCGGACACCTCCGACCAGATGGCGGTGCGCCGCTCCAAGCGGGAGCGGCTTCTCGACCGCGGCGAGGAGGCCTACCCGGTCTCCGTGCCGGTCACCACCACGATCGCGGCGGTCCGCGCCGAGCACGGCGACCTCGAGGCCGGGCAGGAGACGCAGGTCGAGGTGGGCATCGCCGGCCGCATCGTCTTCCAGCGCAACACCGGCAAGCTGTGCTTCGCGACCGTCCAGGACGGCACGGGCGAGCGCGTGCAGATCATGCTGAGCCTCGCCGAGGTGGGCGAGGAGCGCCTCTCCCAGTACAAGGCGGACGTCGATCTCGGCGACCACGTGTTCTTCCACGGCCGCGTGGGCGCCTCCCGCCGCGGCGAGCTGAGCATCTTCGCCGATGCCTGGCGGATGGCCGCGAAGGCCGTGCGCCCGCTCCCGGTGCTCCACGCGGACCTCTCCGAGGAGTCCCGCGTGCGCCACCGGTACGTGGACCTCATCGTGCGCCAGCAGGCGCGGGACACGGTGCGCCAGCGCGCCGGCCTCATGCGCTCGCTGCGCAGCTCCTTCGACCGCCGCGAGTTCGTCGAGGTCGAGACGCCGATGCTGCAGGTGATCCCCTCGGGTGCCGCGGCACGGCCGTTCGTCACCCACATGAACGCCTTCGACCTCGACCTCTACCTGCGGATCGCGCCTGAGCTCTTCCTCAAGCGCGCGGCCGTGGGCGGCCTCGACCGCGTCTTCGAGATCAACCGGAACTTCCGCAACGAGGGCGCGGATTCCACCCATTCCCCGGAGTTCTCGATGCTCGAGGCATATCAGGCGTACGGGGACTACGACACGATCGGCGAGCTGACGCAGCAGCTCGTGCAGGAGGCCGCGGAGGCGGTCACCGGATCCCAGGTCGTCACGCTCGCCGACGGCACCGAATACGACCTCTCCGGCCAATGGGAGAAGATCACCGTCTACGGCTCCCTCTCGGAATCCCTCGGCCAGGAGATCACCACGGAGACCACCGTCGAGGAGCTGCGCGCGATCGCCCGCTCCCTCGATCTCGATCTCGACCATCCGAAGTTCGGGCACGGGAAGCTCGTCGAGGAGCTCTTCGAGCACCGTGTGGGGGACCACCTCCATGCTCCGACCTTCGTGCGGGACTTCCCGGTCGAGACGAGCCCGCTCGTGCGCGCCCACCGCGACACCCCCGGGGTCGTCGAGAAGTGGGACCTCTACGTGCGGGGCTTCGAGCTCGGCACCGGCTACTCCGAGCTCGTGGACCCCGTCATCCAGCGTGAGCGCTTCGAGCAGCAGGCGCGCCTCGCCGCGCAGGGCGATGACGAGGCGATGCTCCTGGACGAGGACTTCCTCGAGGCGATGGAGTACGCCCTGCCGCCGACGGGCGGCATGGGGATGGGCATCGACCGCCTGCTCATGGCGATCACCGGCCTCGGCATCCGCGAGACGATCCTCTTCCCGCTCGTGAAGCCGGGGGCCTGAGATGGACAGCGGATTCTGGTACGAGGCGGGCTCGCTGCTCCCGCCGGTCGGCGTGGGCCTCGTGTTCTGGTTCGTGATGCGCTCGCTGCTGCGCTCGGACAAGAATGAGCGCGACGCCGAGAAGGCGGCGGAGAAGGAATACCGGCTCCGTCACGGAATCGACGATCCGGATGCGGCGGAGGGAACCGGAACGGCACGGAATTCCTCCTGAATTCGGCGCGGCGGTTGTGAATATCCGGCCACCGCGCACATAATGGTGCACGCCCATCGACCTCCACTTCTCAGGAAGTCGGAGAACAACGTGTACCTAGGAGGTACCGACATGGCCCGGAAGACCTATGTGGAGCTCGTCGACGACATCGACGGCTCGACGGCGGAGCAGACGGTGAGCTTCTCGCTCGACGGCGTCTCCTACGAGATCGACCTCTCCGAGGAGAACGCCGCGAAGCTGCGCGAGGACATCGGCGAGTGGACCGCGAAGGCCCGCCGCGTGGGCGGTCGCCGTTCGACCACCCGCGCCGGCCGCGCCGCCTCCTCCGGCGACTCCGCCCGCATCCGCGAGTGGGCCCGCGAGAACGGCTACGAGGTGCCCGATCGCGGCCGCGTCGCCGCCTCGCTGCGCTCCGCCTACGAGGAGGCCCACCGCGACTGATCCGCGGTGATCCGAGAGCTCGGGCCCGTCACCCTCCGGGGGTGACGGGCCCGAGCTCGTCGTGCGGTGCGCCGCTCAGCGACGGGCGGTCACCAGCCGCGGATCGACCAGGCCGCGGTGTGCTCCGCCTCCGGACGCAGCCGCACCACGTCGGTGCCGGAGCGGAAGGCGTCCGGCGGGCAGGTCATCGGCTCGGTCGCGAGGCCCAGCCGGTGGTTCTCCGGCTCGGGCCGGTCCCCGGTGTGCAGCTGCAGCCACGGGCACTCCTCGCCCGCGCTGAGCTCCACGCCCGTGCCGCCCGGGGCGGTGATGGTGACGCTCAGCCGGCCGTCCTCGTCCCGCGCGAGATCCGTGAACGCATGGTCGATGAAGAGGTCGCCGATCACGCGCGGCGACGAGAAGTCGAAGTCGGAGCCCGGGGCGACCGGGACGGTGCCGGTGGGCAGCAGGCGGTCCTCGGTCACCGTGAGCACGGTCGCCGCACCCACCTGCAGGGTCCACGTGTCCAGCGGCTCCGGCCCCGCCACCAGGTACGGGTGGGGGCACACGCCGTAGGGGGCGTCCGCGGCGCCGAGGTTGCGGGCGGTGACGGTGGTCGTCAGCCCCGTGCCCTCGTGCAGCGCGTAGCGCACCGTGAGCAGCAGGTGGAAGGGGTAGCCGGGGGTGGGGAACAGCTCGGTGCGCAGCACGAGCTCGTCCTCCCCGGCCTCGGCGACCGCGAACTCCTGGAAGGAGACCAGGCCGTGGAGGGCATTGCCCCGCTCGACCTCCGTGATCGGGGTCTGCAGCTCCTGGCCGTCCCAGGTGTAGGCGCCGTCCCCGATGCGGTTGGGCCACGGCGCGACGATCGCCCCGCGGTAGTGGGCCATGGGACCCTGCTCGGGGCTGCGGACCAGCAGGTCGCGGCCGTCGACGGTGAGCGACTCGAGGGTCGCGCCCACGGTCGAGACCTCGGCCCGGTAGGGCCCGGCGGCGAGGGCGAGCAGCGCGCCGCGGTCGCGGGTCGCGGGGGAGGGGACGGTCATCGGGAGGTCTCCTGGGATGTCGGGGCGGGGGTGTCGCCCGGGGCGGAGGAGTCGGGCTCGGGCTCCGGCTCGGGCTCCGGCTCGGGGTCGACGAGGACGACGTGCAGCTGCCGGGGGCCGTGCACACCCTCGACGCGCTCGAGCTCGATGTCGCTCGTGGCGCTCGGCCCGGAGATCAGGGTCCAGGGGGAGGAGGGGTCCTCGCCCATGCGCTCGATGCCCTTGGGCACGCCGAGCACCACCTGGTCGGCCTGCACCACGACCACGTGGCGGTCCGGGACGAGGGTCAGCGCCCGGCGTCCGGAGAGGTCGTCGGAGCGCAGCACGAGCGTGCCGGTCACCGCGATCGCCGTGTGGCAGCCGGTGAGGACCGCGTCGATCACGTCGAGCTCGCGGGGGCCGGGGGTGCCGTCGTCGACCTGCACGGCCGCGGTGACCTCGGAGGTCCAGTCCTCGGGGACGCCGGGCGGGACGATCACCGACCCGGCGCCGTCGAGCGCCTCGGCGATCGCGGCCGGGAGCTGCGAGGGCGTCGTGCGGTGCACGGTCGCGCGGTAGTCCGCGATGCGCTGGGCGAGCACGTCGCGCACCTTGGCGGGGTCCGTGGAGACCTCCTGGCGGTCGTCGGCCCGCTGGTAGTCGCGGGGGACGTCGGCCGCCTCGGTGACCGCGTCGCGGCGGGGGACGTCGAGGGCGGCGCGGAGCCGCGCCATGATCTCCTCCTTGGCGCTCAGCCCCGGGGTGTGGACGGGACGGGCGGCGGGCCTCGTGCTCATGCCTGGCCCTCCTGCTGCTCGTCGCCGCTCGTCGCCGGTGCGGCGCCCGTTCCCGACGAGGAGCCCGCGGCACGCTCCTTCTCGTGCTGGTCCCACCAGGAGCGGAAGGACGGCCCGGGCTTGGGCAGGTCGCGGTGGTCGGTCCAGCCCGGGACGATCGGCAGCGCATGGGGCAGCGTGCCGATGTTCTTGCCCGGCATCACCTTCGCGAGCGTGCCCGCGGAGCGCACGGCGATGTCGTAGGCGCGGGGGGAGGACATGAGCCGGCTCGCGCCCTTCATCGACACGTCCCAGGCGCCGTGGAACTCGCCGCGGGTGCCGCGACGACGGTCGACGTCCTTCGCGCGGAGGTGCACGAGGACCGCGGGGATGTCGATCTTCACCGGGCACACGTCGTAGCACGCCCCGCACAGGCTCGAGGCGTACGGCAGGGTCGCGGAGGGGTCGTCCTTGTCCTGCACCCCGGTCATCTGCGGGGAGAGGATCGCCCCGATCGGGCCCGGGTAGGTCGAGCCGTACGCGTGGCCGCCGGCGCGCGCGTACACGGGGCACACGTTCAGGCAGGCGGAGCAGCGGATGCAGTGCAGCGCGGAGCGGCCGTCCGGGTCCTCGAGCACTGCGGAGCGGCCGTTGTCGAGCAGCACCAGGTGGAACTCCTGCGGGCCGTCGCCCTCGCGCACGCCCGTGAAGAGGGTCGTGTACGGGTTCATCCGCTCCCCGGTCGAGGAGCGCGGCAGGAGCTGGAGGAACACCTCGAGGTCCTGGAAGCTCGGCACGACCTTCTCGATCCCCACCACGGAGATGAGGGTGCGCGGGAGGGTCAGGCACATGCGGCCGTTGCCCTCGGACTCCACGACCACGAGGGTGCCGGTGTCCGCGACGGCGAAGTTCGCGCCGGAGACCGCGACGGAGCCGGGGGAGTCCAGGAACTTCTCGCGCAGGTAGCGGCGGGCCGCGCCGGCGAGCTCGGCGGGGTCGTCGGTGATCGAGGGGTCGAGGTCCGGCATCGACTCGAGGAAGATCTCGCGGATCTGCGCGCGGTTGCGGTGGATCGCGGGGACCAGGATGTGGCTCGGGGTGTCCCCGGCGAGCTGGACGATGAGCTCGGCGAGGTCCGTCTCGATCGCGCGGATGCCCGCGTGCTCGAGGGTCTCGTTCAGCGCGATCTCCTGCGTGGCCATCGACTTGACCTTGAGGATCTCGCGGGCGCCGCGCTCGATCGCGAGGGAGGTGACGATCTCGCCGGCCTCCTCGGCGTCCCGCGCCCAGTGCACGGTGCCGCCGGCCGCGGTCACGGAGGCCTCGAGCTGCTCGAGCAGCTCCGGGAGGTGATCGGTGACCTGCCACTTCAGGGCGCTGCCGGCGTTGCGGAGCTTCTGCCAGTCGCGCACCTCGCGCACCACGCCGGCGCGCTTGGCCTGGATGGTCGTCGTCGCATGGCGGAGGTTGCCGCGCAGGACCTCGTCCGTCAGCTCCTCGCGGGCGGCGGTGGGGAACCCGCGGGTCCCGCGCAGCGTCGAGGAGGGGGAGGCGTGCTGCGGGCGCACCGCCGGCATGCCGAGGTTCACGGTCGCGCTCATGAGGCCCTCCCGAGGATCGTCTCCGAGGGCACGAACGGCTCCTCGCGGGTCGAGGCGAGGATCTGCGCGAGGTGCACGGGCTTGGGCGCCGCGCCCGTGCGGTGCAGCTTCCCGCCGATGTTCATGAGGCACGAGGCGTCGCCGGCGACGACGAAGTCCGCGCCCGTGCGCACCACGTTCGCGGCCTTGTCGGTGACCATCGCGTCGGAGGTCGCGTCGTTCTTCACCGAGAACGTCCCGCCGAAGCCGCAGCAGGTGTCCGACTCCGGGAGGTTCACCACCTCGATGCCCTCGACGGCCCGCAGGAGCTTCAGCGGGCGCGGCCCCACCTTGAGCACGCGCATCGAGTGGCACGTGGGGTGGTAGGTGACGGTGTGCGGGAAGTAGGCGCCGACGTCGGTCACCTTGAGCACGTCCACGAGCAGCTCGGAGAGCTCGTAGGTCTTCGCGGCCACCCGGCCGGCGCGCTCCTCGAGCTCGCTGTCCCCCTCGTGGCGGGCGACGAGCGCGTGCTGGTCACGGACGCAGCCGGCGCAGGATCCCGAGGGCATGACGATCGCGTCGACCTCGTCGAGGGCGGGCTCGAAGGTGTCCACGAACTGCCGCACCACGGGGGCGGCCTCCGTGTAGTAGCCGGTGTTCGTGTGCATCTGCCCGCAGCAGGTCTGTCGGCGGTCGAAGACCACCTCGTGGCCGAGCCGCTCGAGCAGGCGCACGGTCGACGCGGCGACGTCGGGCGCCATCACGTCCACCAGACAGGTGGTCATCAGCGAGATGCGCATTCGGATCCCTCCCGGGTCCGCGGCCCCGGGAGGGCCGCCTGGTGGTCAGTCGTGGGTGAGGCCGAGGGCCGCGGCGGTGCGCTCGAGGGAGGCGTGCGCGGCGTCGGCGTCCGAGGAGAGCGAGGTGCCCCAGCTGGGCACCATCCGCGAGATGATCGGGCGCCAGGCGTCCTGGCGCTCGGGGAACATGCGCGTGAGCAGGCGGATCATGATATCCGTCGCGGTCGAGGCGCCGGGCGAGGCGCCGAGCATGCCGCCGATCGAGCCGTCCGCCGCGGTGATCACCTGGGTGCCGAACTGCAGAACCCCGTGCTTGTCCTTGTCCGGGGCGATGACCTGGACGCGCTGACCGGCGGTGATCTGCTCCCAGTCCTCGGGGCGCGCGGAGGGCATGTACTCCTCGAGCGCCGCGAAGCGCTGCTTCGAGGTCGCGGCGAGCTGCGAGGCGAGGTAGGTCATGAGGTCGATGTTCGGCGGCGCCACGGCCATCATGCGGGTGACGTTCTTCGGGGTGATCGAGGCGAAGAGGTCGGTGTAGCTGCCGGTCTTGAGGAACTTCGGCGACCAGCCGGCGTACGGGCCGAACATGAGCGAGCGCTCGCCGTCGATGTACCGGGTGTCGAGGTGGGGGACGCTCATCGGCGGGGCGCCGACGGCGGCCTTCCCGTAGACCTTCGCGTCGTGCTGGGCGATGACCTCGGGGTTGGTGCAGCGCAGCCACTGCCCGGAGATCGGGAAGCCGCCGAATCCGTCGATCTCGGGGATCCCGGCCTTCTGCAGCAGCGGCAGGGCGGCGCCGCCCGCACCGACGAACACGAACGGGGTGCGCACGACCCGGGTCTCGCCGGTGCTCGTGGAGCGCGACATGACGCCCCAGTCCGTGCCCATGCGACGCAGGTCCACGACCTCCCAGCCGGTGCTGACGGTCGTGCCGACGCGGCGCGCGTGCTCGAGCAGCAGGCCGGTCAGCGCGCCGAAGTCGACGTCGGTGCCGTCCGGCGACCAGGTCGCGGCGACGGTCTCGGTGACGGGCCGCTCCTGCGCGACCAGCGGCGCCCACTCGGAGAGCTGCGCGTGCTCGGTCGTGAAGCGCATCCGGTCGAACAGGGGGTTCGCCGTGAGCGCCTCGTGGCGGCGGCGCAGGTAGTCCACGCTGTCGATCCCGTGGACGAAGCTCATGTGGGGCACGGAGTGGATGAACGCGCCGGGGTCGCCGATGCGGTCGTTCTCCACGAGGTGCGCCCAGAACTGGCGGCTCACCTGGAACTGCTCGTTGATCGTGATGGCCTTGGCGGGGCTCACCGAGCCGTCGACGTCCTGCGGCGTGTAGTTGAGCTCGCACAGCGCGCTGTGGCCGGTGCCGGCGTTGTTCCAGCCGTCGCTCGACTCGAGGCCGATGTCGTCGAGCTTCTCGATCACCTGCACGTCCCAGCCGGGCTCGAGCTCGCTGATCATCGCCGCGAGGGTCGCGCTCGCGATGCCCCCACCGATCAGCACCGCGTCCGCGCGGGTCACGTCCACCCTGAGGTCAGCCATGTCTCTCCGTTCCAGCTGGTTCGTGTGCTCCCGGCGACGCACGGCCCCCGCATCGCCGCGGGGTGCGGGCGCGCCTGCCGGGCGGCCGCGTCCCAGCGTATCCCCCCTGGCCTGTGCATGCTCCGCACGCTCACCCCGGCCCGGGGTCCACGAGACCGCTGCGGTAGGCGGTGACGACGGCCTGGGTGCGGTCGCGGGCGCCGAGCTTGGTGAGCACGGCGGCCACGTGGGTGCGGACCGTCTCGAGCCCCAGCACGAGGTGCCCGGCGATCTCGGGATTGCTCATGCCGAGCGCGAGCAGCTCGAGCACCTCCTGCTCGCGCGGGGTCAGGGCGGGCCCCGCGCGGCGCGCGCCCCGGGCCCGCGGGCGCAGCAGCGTGCGGACGGTGTCCGGGAACAGCAGGCTCGTGCCGCGTCCCACGGTGCGCACCGCCTGCACCATCTCCTCGGCCGTCGCCCGCTTGAGGAGGAAGCCCGAGGCGCCCGCGAGCAGCGCGTCGGCCACGTGGTCGTCGTGGGCGAAGGTGGTCACCACGAGGACCGTCGGCGGGTCGGGCTCGCGCAGCACGAGCTCCGTCGCGCGGATCCCGTCGATCCCCGGCATGCGGACGTCCATGCAGACGAGGTCGGGGCGCCGGGAGCGCACGAGCGCGGGGACCTCGGCGCCGTCGGCCGCCTCGCCGACCACGTCGATGTCCTCCTCCGCGTCGAGGATCAGCCGCAGGCCCTGGCGGACGAGCGGCTCGTCGTCCACGAGGAGGACGCGCAGGAGAGGGGTCCCGCCCGTGCGCGTGCCGCCGGTGCTCGGATCGGGTGTCATGAGGAGCTCCGATGCTCGGGTCGGGTCAGCAGGGGGAGGCGGGAGACAGCGCGCCAGGCCGGCGCACCGCGGCCGTCGACCGGGCCGGCCTCGAGGCTCCCGCCCAGCAGGCCCGCCCGCTCGCGGAGGCCGTCCAGCCCGTGGCCGCTCCGCCGCCCCGGGGGCGACGGCCGGGAGTGCGGCAGGGGATTGGTGACCTCGATGCGCAGCTCGGCGTCCGAGTGCCCGATGTGCACGTCCACGGGGCCGGTGCCGCCGTGGCGGGCGGCGTTGGCGAGGAGCTCGGCGAGGATCCGCTCGAGATGGCGGGAGACGAGCGGCGCGACGTCGGCGGGGAGGTCCACCTGCGCACGCAGCTCCATGCCGGCGCGGCGGTGCCGGTCCAGGAGGGCGTCGAGGGAGCGCGCGGGCGGCGGGCTCGTGGGCGGGGGCGCCTCCCGCTCCTCCCGCAGGACGGCCAGCACGGCGTCGAGCTCCGCGGTCGCCTCCCGGGCCGTGCTCTCGACGGCCTCGAGGGCGCCCGCCACGAGAGCGGGGTCGTCAGCGCCCACGCGCCGCGCGGCGGCGGCCTGGATCCCGATCGCGGTGAGGGCGTGGCCGATCCCGTCGTGGAGGTCGCGGGCGATCCGCCGGTGCTCCTCCTCGCGGTCCGCGCGCGCCTGGGCGGCGGCGAGGCGGTCGGCCGGGGTGGGGCCCAGCAGCGGCGGTGCGAGAGCGGCGGCGAGGAGGCCCAGCGGCCACGCGCCGCCGAGACCCAGGGCGACCTCGGCGAGCCCGAGCGGGACCCGCAGGGCACGTCCGCCCCCGTCGAGGGGGAGCGCCGGGCCGACACCGGTCGCGCTGCCCGTGACCGCCTCCACGAGGGCCGCGACGCCGCCCGGGAGGACCATGCCGAGCAGGGACACGACCGCGAGCCCCAGCAGCTGGTGCAGGACCACGAAGGCGACGGTGCGCACCCGGTGCCCGGCGCGCGGCGCCTCCGGGACGATCAGCTCGCCGCGCGCGCCGAGCATGGCGCGGGCGCCGGTCACCTCGAGCTCGCGGACCCCCGGCACGAGACCGAGCAGGGCGCCGATCAGCACGGCCGCGATCGCGCACAGCGCGAAGGCTGCCGGGGTCGGGGTGCCCAGCACGGCACGGGGCCCGGCGACGATCCCCACGAGGAGCACGGCGAGCGCGGCGACGAGCAGGACGACGGCGAGGCCGATGGCCGCACCGGCCATCAGCCACGCCGTCCGTCGCCCGAGGCGTCGCAGGGAGCTCACGCCCCCATCCTGTCCTGTCCCGGGGCCGAGGGGAGGGTGATCCGGGCGCTGGCCTCCCGGGCGGAGCTCCCGGCGCCGAGCCGCTCACCGGTGAAGCCCCAGACCGCGAGCGCGAGGGACGGGCCCCAGAGCCACAGCGGGAAGATCAGCGCGAACTCGAGCACGAGCGCCGGATCCATCATCGCCGCGCCGTGCAGCGTCGGGACCGCCGCGAAGCACAGCAGGGAGGCGACGAGGCCGCCGGGGACGACGGCCGCGGCGAGCGGCACGGGGCGCCCGGCGACGCCGGGCATCCAGCGCGGGAAGACCTGCGCCCAGGGGGTGATCAGCAGCAGGGTGAGCAGCGAGCCGAGCAGGCCGCCCGCACCGAGCAGGATCCCCCACAGGCGCATGTCGGCGGTGAGCTGCACCGCGTCGGGAGCGAACAACGGCCAAGGGGTGAGCCAGGTGGCGCGCGCGGCGGCGTAGGGCAGCGGACCGGCGGCGGCGAGCACGGTCAGCGGCACGCGGTGGTCGGTGACCCAGGTGGTCGCGCGGCGCGCGGCCTCCGTGCCGCGGGCGACGAGGACGAGCGTGACCGCCCAGCTCGCCCCGATCAGGACGGGGAGCAGGGCGAGCACCATGTCCGGGATCCCGGCGAGCATCTTCGGTCCGAGGTCCCCGGCGAGGGTGAGGATCACCCCGCCGCGGAGGGCGAGGCCGGCGACCAGGGCGAGGCCGGCGATCGCGGCGACGATCCGGCCCGGTCCCCTCCGGCGCAGCCCCTGCACGATGAGAAGCACCACGGCGACGGGCACCGCGAGCGCGGTGAGATAGCCGGCGACCATGAGCGTGGACATCGAGGCGGTGCCCACGCCGATCACGAGGACGTGCAGGGCGGCGACCGCGGCGAGGAGCGTGCGGGGCATGCGCCCGGCGAGGGCGAGACCCCCGCTCAGCACGCCGAGCGTCGCCGTGAGGAGCACGGCGCCCGCGGTGAGGGCCGGGGACGTGAGGGCGATGAGGAAGGAGGTCCGCGGGGTGGGCTGGGGCAGGGGGCCGTCCGGGAACAGGACGAGGGTGAGCACCGCGAGGATCGCCGCCGCGCTGAGCGCGACGCCGGTGACGAGGTGGGGGCGGGTGAGGTCCGGTCTGGTGTCCATGCGTCGAGCCTTCCCGGCGCCCCCGCGGCCCATGTCCCCCGTGCGGGGGAGATCGCTCCCCGCGCGGGGGACTCAGGCCGCGGCGGTCGACGCGTCGATCTGCGCGAGCAGCTCCCTGATGCGACGGGACAGGAGCGCGACCGCGAGCTCGACCGCGACCGCGGGTCCCAGCAGCAGGGCCAGCGGCCACAGCAATGAGCAGGCGAGGCTCCACAGCAGCACGAGGAGCACGAGTGCGACGGCGCGCAGCGGGAGGGCGCCCGGGAGCAGCAGCACGAGGCGCCAGCACACGAGCGGGTCCTGGCGCCGCACCCGCGGGGAGACGGCGATCGCCGCGAGCGCGATGGTGGTCCAGGCACCCGCGATCGCGGCGACCACGCCGAGCGCGAGCGTGGCGCCCGGGCCGCCGGCGAGCCCCGCGGTCGCGATCCACAGCAGCATGAGCGCTCCGCCCTGCACGAGCAGGAGGGGGAGCATCCGGAGGTTCGCGCGCACGAGCTCCTCCCGGAACGTGCGCCACATGCGGGGCAGCACCCGGGCCCGCTCGCCCTCGCGCAGGGCCAGCACGACCTCGGCGGCGGCGGTGGTCGCGGGACCGATGCCCAGCAGGACCAGGCCGGCGACGGTGAGCACGAGCCAGGTGAGGCTCATGAGGACGAGGACCGCCACCCGCTCGATCGCCTCGTTCATGCGCATCGCCCACGAGGGGATCTCGGAGGGCCCGGAGGGGCGGCGGGAGTCGTCCATGCGGCTCAGGGTAGCCGTGCGCGCGGGGTGGGGCGACGGTCGACCGCTGCCAGAAGGCCCCTCAGGTTTACCGACAGAGACCCGATGTCTGCTGGCGTCACTCCGCTGCCGGACAGGAACGTGCGGGAGGAACTGGGAGGAACTGGCGCAGAGACCCGATCTCTGCTGGGATGGTGGCATGTCTGCACCCGAGCGCACCGGCCCCGCGCCCCTCGTCCCCACCGTCGCGCAGCTCGCCTGGCAGGAGGACGGCCTCGGCGTCTTCTTCCACGTCGGCGTGAACACCTTCGCCGGCCTCGAGTGGAGCGACGGCACCCTCGACCCGGCGATCTTCGACCCCAGCGACCTCGACGCCGACGACTGGGTGGGCACCGCGGCCTCCCTCGGCGCCCGGTACGTGGTGCTGACCGCGAAGCACCACGACGGCTTCTGCCTCTGGCCCACCGCGACGACCGACTACTCCGTCGCCTCCTCGCCCTGGAGGGACGGCGACGGTGACGTGGTCCGGGAGGTGGCCGACGCCTGCGCGCGCCACGGCCTGAAGCTCGGCCTCTACCTCTCCCCGTGGGACCGCCACGCCCCCGAGTACGCCGACCCCGCCGCCTACGACGCCCTCTACCTCGCCCAGCTGCGCGAGCTGTGCACCGGGTACGGCGAGCTCCACGAGCTGTGGTTCGACGGTGCCGGATCCGCCGGCAGGGAGTACGACTGGGAGGCGATCGGGGCGCTCGCCGCGGAGCTCCAGCCGGGCGCGATGATCTTCAACATGGGCCCGGCGACGATCCGCTGGGTCGGCAACGAGGACGGCCTCGCCTCGGACCCTGTCGAGTACGTGACCACGAGCGCGGACCTCAACAACTACGACGCGGACACGATCGAGACCGCCGCACCCCGCTACCTGCCGCCCGAGTGCGACGTGTCCCTGCGCACCGGATGGTTCTGGCAGGAGGGGGAGGAGCCCAAGTCGCTGCCGCACCTGCTGGCGATCCACGACCGCTCGATCGGTCTCGGTGCGAACCTGCTGCTGAACATCCCTCCGGACCGTCGCGGCCGGATCGACCCGGCGGACGCCGCGCGCGTCGCCGAGCTCGCCGAGGCCCTCGAGGCCCGGTTCGGGCGCCCCGTCCCCGCGGAGACCCTCGAGCAGCAGGAGGGCACCGTGCGGGCGCACCTTCCCGCGGGCACGAGGTTCGACCACGTCGAGATCCGCGAGCGCCTCGTCGAGGGCCAGCGGGTGCGGGCGCACCGGCTGCGCGGCGCGGACGGCACGCTCCTCGCCGAGGGCGGCACGGTGGGGGTGCGGCGGATCCACCGGCTCGATCGCGCGATCGACGCCGACGAGCTGACCATCGAGCTCGAGGGGGGCGGCGCCGTGCTCGAGACCGTCCTCGTGCACGACGCGACCGGCGCCCCCGTCCCGGACCTCACGGGCGCGGTGAGGGCGAGCACCGAGGAGCCGCGGTGAGCGCTGCCGGGGGCGGCGGGCGACCGTAGAGCGGTCGGCGCTGGCTGCATTCGTCCAGCATCGACAGAGACCCGATCACTGACCGATGGCGTCGAGGGTGATCCGGGCTTCTTACAGGAATGATGGTCCTTGATCTCACCCCGACAGTCCCGTAATGTCCATAGACATCCGAGGTCTGCGGATCGGTGTCGACCGCGACCCGGCGAGACCGCCACTCCTGCCAGGAAGCCTGTTGATGCCCACCTTCACGTCCCTCGACGTCACCGACGTCCGCTTCCCGACCTCGCGGACCCTCGACGGATCCGACGCGATGAACCAGGACCCGGACTACTCCGCGGCCTACCTCGATCTGAGGACCTCCTCCGGCGAGAGCGGCGCGAGCCTCGTGTTCACGATCGGGCGAGGCAACGACGTGCAGGGCGAGGCCATCCGCGCGCTCTCCCACCACCTGGTCGGGCGGGACGTCGACGAGGTGCTCGCCGGCATCGGCCGGGCGGGCGCCGCGATGATCGAGGACTCGCAGCTGCGATGGCTCGGCCCGGAGAAGGGCGTCATGCAGATGGCGATCGGCGCGGTCGTCAACGCGCTCTGGGACCTGCGGTGCATGCGCGAGGGCAAGCCGCTCTGGCTCCTGCTCGCCGAGCTGTCCCCCGAGGAGCTCGTGGAGCTCGTCGACCTCCGCTACCTCGAGGACGTGATGACCCGAGAGGAGGCGCTGGAGATCCTCGAGCGCTCCGTGCCCGGCCGCGCGGAGCGGATCGCGCGGCTCCGGGAGGAGGGCTACCCGGCCTACACGACGACACCCGGCTGGCTCGGCTACACCGACGAGAAGATGGAGCGCCTGCTGCGCGAGGCACGCGACGAGGGCTTCGACATGGTCAAGCTCAAGGTCGGCGGGGACCCTGCGGACGACCTCCGCCGCTTCGGCATCGCCCGGAAGGTCCTCGGCGAGGACTTCCCGATCGCGGCCGACGCGAACCAGCGCTGGGGCGTCGCCGAGGCCGTCGCGGCGATGGAGGCGCTCGCCCCCGCCTCGCCCTACTGGATCGAGGAGCCCACGAGCCCGGACGACGTGCTCGCCCACGCCGAGATCCGGCGCCGCATCGCCCCGATCCGGGTCGCGACCGGGGAGCACGTCCACAACCGCGTGATGTTCAAGCAGCTCCTGCAGGCCCAGGCGGTGGACGTCGTCCAGATCGACGCGACGCGTGTGGGCGGTGTCCACGAGAACCTCGCGATCCTGCTGCTCGCGGCGAGGTTCGACGTTCCCGTCTGCCCCCACGCCGGCGGCGTCGGCCTCTGCGAGATGGTCCAGCACCTCGCGATGCTCGACTACGTCGCCATCAGCGGCACGGTGCAGGACCGGCGCATCGAGTACGTGGACCACCTCCACGAGCACTTCGTCGAACCCGCGATCATCGAGGCGGGCCGCTACCGGGCGCCCGAGCTCCCCGGTGCCGGCGCCCGCATGCTCCCCGACTCCCTCAGCACCCACCGATTCCCCGACGGCCCCGTCTGGAGAGGACTCCTGCGATGAGCACCCCCGCACCCACCCCGACCCTGCAGGACGAGCACGCCGATCCGCGGGCCTGGTTCGACCTCGGCCGCTTCGGCCTGTTCATCCACTTCGGCCTCTACGCGATCCCCGCCCGCCACGAGTGGGTCATGTCGAGGGAGCAGCGCACCCCCGAGGACTACGAGCGCTATGCCGAGCTGTTCGACCCCGACCGCTTCGACGCCCGGACGATCGCACGCGCGGCCCGCGCGGCGGGGATGCGGTACGCCGTCCTCACCACGAAGCACCACGAGGGCTTCTGCCTGTGGGACAGCGCGCTCACGGACTACACCTCCGTCGCCGCGTGCGGCCGCGACCTCGTCGCGGAGTTCGTCGCCGCGCTGCGGGAGGAGGGGCTGAAGGTCGGCTTCTACCACTCGCTCATCGACTGGCACCACGAGGACTTCACGATCGACCGGGTCCACCCGCTGCGCGAGCACCCCGACCGCGCGGCGCTCGACGCGGGCCGCGACATGGCCCGCTACCGCGAGTACCTCCACGGGCAGGTGCGCGAGCTGCTGACCGGCTACGGCACCGTCGACTACCTGTTCTTCGACTTCACCTACCCCGGTGAGGACGGCAAGGGCCCCGAGGACTGGGACAGCGAGCGGCTGCTCGCGCTCGTGCGCGAGCTCCAGCCGGGCATCATCGTCAACGATCGCCTCGGGCTGTCCGGCGACCTCGTCACCCCTGAGCAGTACCAGCCCGTCGCCCCGATGGTGGGGCCGGACGGCCAGGAGGTGCGCTGGGAGTCCTGCCAGACCACGAACGGCTCATGGGGCTACGACCGCGACAACCACGACTTCAAGAGCGCAGACCTCCTGCTGCGGATGCTCGTGGACTCGGTCGGCAAGAACGGCTCGATGCTGCTGAACGTCGGCCCCGACGGCCGCGGCGGGCTGCGCCGCGAGGACCTGGCGCTGCTCGCGGAGATCGGCGACTGGATGGACCTGCACGGGGACGCGGTGCACGGGGCGGGGCCGGCTCGCGGGATCGAGGCCCCGCAGGGGACGATCCTCACCCGGCGCGGGGACCGGCTCTACGTGCACCTCACCGCGTGGCCGATGCAGAGCCTCCACCTGACCGGGCTGCCGGGCGGCGTGCGGGCCGCGCGGCTGCTGCACGACGGCTCCGAGGTCGCCTTCCGCGTGACGGCGCAGCCCGAGCACTCGGTGCACGACAACATGGCCATCGACGGTCTCGCCCCCGGTACGGTGACCTTCACGCTGCCGATCCGCCGGCCCGAGGTGCTCCTGCCCGTGCTCGAGATCCGCCTCGAGCCCGAGGCCCGCGCATGACGCGCACCATCGCCCTGCACACGCGGATCGCCGAGGGCTCGGAGGCCGACTACGTGCGGGAGCACGCGGTCGTGCCCCCGGAGCTCGACGCGGCGCTGCGACGCGCGGGCGTGCACGGCTGGCGGATCTGGCGCGACGGCCGCGACCTCTTCCACCTCGTCGAGGTCGAGGATTATCAGGCCATGCGCCGCACCCTCGCCGCGGATCCCGCGAACCAGCGCTGGCAGGAGCACATCAACCGCTTCCTCGAGGTCGCGGACTCCTACGACGCCGAGGACGACGGCATCGAGCACGTCTGGTCGCTCCCCGCCACGCCCCCGGCTGAGCAGTCGTGAGCGAGGTGCTGCGGCCGACGCGGCCGGTGATGCCGAGGATCGGATTCGGCGCCGCCCAGCTCGGCAACCTCTACCGCCGCACCACCGACGCCGAGGCCCGCGGCGCCGTCGACGCCGCCTGGGAGGGCGGCATCCGCCTGTTCGACACCGCTCCCCACTACGGGCTCGGCACGAGCGAGCGCCGGCTCGGGGCGCTGCTGGCGGGCCTCCCGCGTGAGGAGCTGCTCCTGTCCACCAAGGTGGGGAGGCTGCTGCGCCCCGGTCCCGGGCGCGGGGACGACCTCGAGAACGGCTTCGCCGTGCCCGACGACCTCGAGCGGGTCTGGGACATGAGCGAGCAGGGCGTGCGACGCAGCCACGAGGAGTCCCTCGAGCGGCTCGGCACCGACCGCGTCGACACGCTCTACCTCCACGACCCCGAGGAGGGGCCCACCGAGCAGGCGCTCGCCGAGGCGCTCCCCGCCCTCGCGGCGATGCGCGAGGAGGGGCTCGTGAGCCGGGTGGGGGTCGGCTCCAAGGACGTCGACGTGCTGCTGAAGGCCGTGGGCACCGGGCTCGTGGACCAGGTCATGCTCTCGGGGCGGTACACGCTGCTCGAGCAGCCGGCCGCCGCGGCGCTGCTCCCCGCCTGCCTCGAGCGCGGGATCGAGGTCGTCGCGGTCTCGGTCTTCAACTCCGGGATCCTGGCCCGGCCCACCGTGCCCGACGACGCCACCTACGAGTACGGCGCCGCACCCCGGGAGATGCTCGAGCGCGCCCGCGCCCTCGCCGCGGCCGCCGCCCACCACGGGATCGAGCTGCCGGATCTCGCGATCCAGCACCCCCTGCGGCACCCGGCGATCACCACCGTGGTGCTCGGCATGCGCACCGCGCACCAGGTGCGTGAGAACCTCGCCCGCGCCGCGGCGAGGATCCCCGAGGAGCTCTGGGAGCAGATCGGTGCCTGATCCCGCCCCTGGCCCGGCCATCACCGACGCCCACCTGCACCTCTGGGAGCGTGCGCCCGGGCGCTTCGGCTGGCTCGAGCAGGCGCCGCCGGCGCTGCGCCGTGACGCCCGCTGGTCGCAGGCCCTGCCCGGGCTCGCCGGGCTCGGCGTCACCCGCGTCGTGCTCGTCCAGGCGGAGGACTCCGTGGTCCACACCCGCGAGCTCGAGTCGGCGGCCGCCGCGATCGAGGCGGATGCCTCGCCCGTCCGGCGGGCGGACGTCGTCGCCTGGCTCCCGCTCGAGGACCCTGCCGCCGTCGCCCGGATCCTCGAGGAGCCTCGCGCCCTGCCGCGCACCGTCGGCGTGCGGGCGCTCGTCCACGACGACCCCGACCCGGGAGTCCTCGAGCGCCCCGCGGTGCGCCGCAGCCTCGCGCTCGTCGCGGCGGCGGGTCTCGCCCTCGACGTGCCCGACGCCTTCCCCCGTCACCTCGGGCAGGCGACGGCCCTCGCCCACGAGGTCCCGGGCCTCACCGTGGTGCTCGACCACCTCGGCAAGCCTCCGCTCGGGGACGCAGGGGACGACGGCGCCCTGGCGGAGTGGGAGCGGCGGCTGCGCGCCTTCGCGGCGGCGCCGGGCACCGTCGCCAAGGTCTCCGGTCTCCGCACGAGCGGTTCGGGTCCGCGTGCGGGGCAGCTCGAGCGGGTGCTCGACCTCGCCCTCGCGCTGTTCGGCCCGGAGCGGCTGATGATCGGCAGCGACTGGCCGATCGCCCCGGAGCCCTTCTCGACCGGGAGCGCGTTCGCGCCCCTGATCGACCTCGTGCGCTCGTGCGGCGCCGATGTCGCCGAGCAGGTGCTGCACGGGACGGCGGCGCGCGTGTACCGGCGCCGCGGGGAGGGCTGAGCGGGGACCGGACCGCGTGCCTCGGGGCGGGCGGCCTGCTCAGTCGGCGGTGGGGGACCCGGTGGCGTCGGACTCCGGGACCGCACCGGTCGCCGTGCGATGCACCCAGCTTTCGACCCCGGCGATGTGCGCGGCCGCGTGCACGCGGGCGAGGTCCCCGCGTCCGCTGTGCAGCGCGTCGAGGATCCGGCGGTGCTCGGCGACCGTCCGCTCGACGGCGTCGTCCTCCGTGATCCCGCGCCACACCCGGGCCCGCGACGTGGCGCTCGCGAGACCGTCGAGCATCGAGCGGAGATAGGCGTTCGGGCAGCGGGAGACGATCAGCCGGTGGAAGGCGATGTCCGAGGCGACGAGCTCCTCGACGTCGGAGGCCCCGCCGAGCCCCTCGGTGAGGCGCTCGAGCTCCGCGAGGTCCTCCGCGGTGAGCGCCGGGCACGCCTGCTCCACGGCCGTCGGCTCGAGGAGGCGGCGCACCTCGAGGATCTGCCCCTCGGCCGAGCCCTGATGGAGGTCCAGCATGAAGGCGAGGGACTCCACGAGGAGGTCCGGGGCGAGGGAGGTGACGTAGGTGCCGTCGCCCTGGCGCACGTCCAGCACGCGGATCACGGACAGCGCCTTGACCGCCTCGCGCAGCGAGTTGCGGCTCACGCCGATCCCCTCCGCGAGCTCCTTCTCCGGGGGGAGGCGGTCGCCGGGGGCGAGCTCCCCGGACTGGATCATCCGGCGGATCGCCTCGATCGCACGATCGGTCACCGCGAGCGCTGCCGTCATCAGGGACTCTCCAGGGGTTCGGGGGCGGGGGAGGGCCGACCCCTCGGATCCTAGTGCCGCGCGTCCCGGCGGCCCCACGCGGGGCACCCGCGCACCCCGCCGGGCACGGCCCGCGCCCAGGCGGGGCACGGCGCGCGCACAGCCGGGGCGGCGTCGTCACGCCCGCGGCGAACAGCACTGACCCCTCCGGGATTCGCGCGTAGTCTCGATCCATCACCACCACGAATGGGGGAGGACCATGTTCGAACGGTTCACCGACCGGGCCCGCCGCGTCGTCGTCCTGGCGCAGGACGAGGCTCGCCTGCTCAACCACAACTACATCGGCACCGAGCACATCCTGCTCGGCCTGATCCACGAGAACGAGGGCGTGGGCGCGAAGGCCCTCGAGGCCCTCGGCGTCACCCTCGACGCCGTCCGTGAGCAGGTCCGCGACATCATCGGCGAGGGCAACCAGACGCCGAGCGGGCACATCCCCTTCACGCCCCGCGCGAAGAAGGTGCTCGAGCTGTCCCTGCGCGAGGCCCTGCAGCTGGGCCACAACTACATCGGCACCGAGCACATCCTGCTGGGCCTGCTGCGCGAGGGCGAGGGGACGGCCGTCAAGGTCCTGTCCCGCCTGAAGGCCGAGCCCGCCGCCGTGCGCCAGGAGGTCATCGAGCGCCTCTCCGGATACCAGGGCAAGGAGCCCGCCGCCGCCGGCGGCCCCGCCGAGGGGCAGCCCGCCGGATCGCTCGTGCTGGACCAGTTCGGCCGCAACCTCACCCAGGCCGCGCGAGAGGGCAACCTCGACCCCGTGATCGGTCGGGAGCACGAGGCCGAGCGCGTCATGCAGGTCCTCAGCCGCCGCACCAAGAACAACCCGGTGCTGATCGGCGAGCCGGGCGTCGGCAAGAGCGCCGTCGTCGAGGGCCTCGCCCAGTCGATCGTCGCCGGGGACGTCCCCGAGACGCTCAAGGACAAGCAGCTCTACACGCTCGACCTCGGCTCCCTCGTGGCGGGCTCCCGCTACCGCGGCGACTTCGAGGAGCGCCTGAAGAAGGTGCTCAAGGAGATCCGCACCCGCGGCGACATCATCCTGTTCATCGACGAGATCCACACCCTCGTCGGGGCCGGTGCCGCCGAGGGCGCGATCGACGCGGCCAGCATCCTCAAGCCGATGCTCGCCCGCGGCGAGCTGCAGACCATCGGTGCGACCACGCTCGAGGAGTACCGCAAGCACATCGAGAAGGACGCGGCCCTCGAGCGCCGCTTCCAGCCGATCACCGTGGACGAGCCCTCGATCGTCCACACGATCGAGATCCTCAAGGGCCTGCGGGACCGCTACGAGGCGCACCACAAGGTGACCATCACCGACAGCGCCCTCGTCGCCGCCGCGAACCTCGCGGACCGCTACGTCAACGACCGCTTCCTCCCGGACAAGGCGATCGACCTGATCGACGAGGCCGGCGCGCGCCTGCGCATCCGCCGCCTCACCGCCCCGCCGGAGCTCAAGGCCTTCGACACCCGCATCGAGGAGACGCGGAAGAAGAAGGAGGAGGCGATCGACGGGCAGGACTTCGAGCTCGCCGCGAGCCTTCGCGACGAGGAGCAGAAGCTCAAGACCGAGCGCGACGAGAAGGAGAAGGCCTGGCGCCACGGCGAGTCCGATGCCGTCACGACCGTCTCCGAGGAGGTCATCGCCGAGGTCCTCGCGGCCTCGACCGGCATCCCGATCGTCAAGCTCACCGAGGAGGAGTCCTCGCGGCTGCTCCACATGGAGGACGAGCTGCACAAGCGCGTCATCGGCCAGGACGAGGCCATCAAGGCGCTGTCCCAGGCGATCCGCCGCACGCGCGCGGGTCTGAAGGATCCCAAGCGCCCCGGCGGCTCGTTCATCTTCGCCGGCCCCACGGGCGTCGGCAAGACGGAGCTCGCCAAGGCCCTCGCCGAGTTCCTCTTCGGTGACGAGGACTCCCTCATCCAGCTGGACATGTCCGAGTTCGGCGAGAAGCACACGGCCTCGCGCCTGTTCGGCTCGCCCCCCGGGTACGTCGGCTACGACGAGGGCGGCCAGCTCACGGAGAAGGTGCGCCGCAAGCCGTTCAGCGTGGTGCTGTTCGACGAGGTGGAGAAGGCCCACGTGGACATCTTCAACTCGCTCCTGCAGATCCTCGAGGACGGCCGTCTCACCGACTCGCAGGGTCGGGTGGTCGACTTCAAGAACACCATCATCATCATGACCACCAACCTGGGCACCCGGGACATCGCCAAGGGCGTGTCGATGGGCTTCCAGGCCGGCGGCGACCTGTCCACGGACTACGAGCGGATGAAGTCCAAGGTGCACGAGGAGCTCAAGCAGCACTTCAAGCCCGAGTTCCTCAACCGCGTCGACGACGTGGTCGTGTTCCCGCAGCTCTCGCAGTCGGAGATCGTCGAGATCGTGGACCTCATGGTCGCGAAGCTCGAGACGCGTCTCGAGGAGAAGGAGATGAGCCTCGCGCTCACCGCCCCGGCGAAGGCCCTCCTCGCGGAGAAGGGCTACGACCCGGTGCTGGGTGCCCGGCCGCTGCGCCGCACCATCCAGCGGGACATCGAGGACGTGCTGTCCGAGAAGATCCTCTTCGGCCAGGTGCGGGTGGGAGACGAGATCGTCGTCGACGCGCAGGGCGAGGGGCTGCTCGGCGAGCTCACTTTCTCCCGTCGCGGTGAGGACGGCTCCCTCGAGCCGATCAGCGACGCCATCGACGTGGAGCGGATGACCGAGGCGCGGTCGGACGAGGTCGCGCATCCCGATGCCGACGGGCGCTCGGACGCGGACTCCTCCGACAGCGCGGAGGCCAACGCCTCCTGATCGCCGCGGGCCGGTCCCCACCCTCCGGGGTGGGGGCCGGCCCGTCCTCAATCCGGGCGTGCGCCCGGGGAAGCGAGCGGCAGCCCGTGCAGCATTTCCTGGACCAGGTGCTCCACCTCTCGGGAATCCTCGAGGAGTGGATCCTCGGCGTCGCCGACGCCTGGTGGGTGCACCTGATGGTGTACCTCTTCGCCGCCTTCGACGGCTTCTTCCCCTCGGTGCCCAGCGAGTCGACGATCGTCACGCTGTCCTCGCTGTGGGCCTCCTCGGGTCGCCCGTCGATCATCCTCGTGGGCCTCGCCGCCTGGCTCGGCGCCTGGACCGGTGACAACCTCGGCTACCTGCTGGGGCGGACCATCGGCTGGCAGCGCTTCCGCTTCCTGCGCGAGGGCAAGGGACGCCGCGCGGTCGAGGCCGCCGAGCGCGGGCTGCAGCGTCGCGCGCTGATCTTCCTCATGACGGCGCGGTACATCCCCTTCGGCCGCACCGCCGTGAACCTCGTGGCCGGAGCCGTGCGCTACCCGCACCGCGAGTTCTGGCCCCGCTCGCTGCTCTCGACCTTCGTCTGGGCCGTGTACTCGTGCGCGATCGGCTCGCTCGCGGGCGCCTGGTTCGAGGACAACCACCTGCTCGCGATCACCGTCGCCCTCGTCGCCGCCGTGGTCCTCGCGCTCGTCGTCGAGCGGGTCATCAACGCCGTCCACCGGGTGCTCGACCGGCGCGTCGATCGTCGCGCCGTCGAGGAGGGAGCCGCCGCCGGTTCCACGTCCGACGCCGGCTCCGACACCCACGACACCGCCGGCACCGACACCGAAGCCGGTGCCGATGCAGGGACCGATGCCGACCGCACCGGGCACCTCGTCGCCCCCGGCGCCGAACCGAGCTCGTCCCCCGAGGAGACCCGTCCGTGACCATCTCGATCCGCCTCGCACTCCCGGCCGACGTCCGCGGCATCAACGCGCTCGTCGAGCCGCTCGCCCACAGCGGGATCCTGCTGGGCAAGGACCTCGTCTCCTTCTACGAGGCGGTCCAGGAGTTCCTGGTCGCCGTCGACGAGGACGGCACGGTCGTCGGCTGCGGGGCCCTGCACGTCATGTGGGAGGACCTCGCCGAGGTGCGCACCCTCGCCGTGAGCGACGCCCTGCGCGGCACCGGCACGGGCCACCGGATGCTCGAGGCGCTCCTGCAGCGCGCTCGGGACCTGGGCCTGGCCCGCGTGTTCTGCCTGACCTTCGAGACGGAGTTCTTCTCCCGCCACGGCTTCGAGGAGATGGCGGAGATCGTGGACCCGGAGCTGTACAGCCAGCTGCTGCGCTCCCCGGACGAGGGCATCGCGGAGTTCCTCGACCTCGCCCGCGTCAAGCCCAACACCCTCGGCAACACGAGGATGATCGCCCACCTCTGAGGGACCGTCAGCCGGCCGCGCGGGCCCGCTCCACGTGCGAGCGGGCGTGGTCGATCGCCGGGTCGAGATCGGCGAACAGGTGCCGACGGTGCCGCAGCGCGGAGAGCACACCCACCTGGCGCAGCAGCGCCGTGTGCTCGGGACGCACCCCCTTGATGAGCACGGTGATCCCGCGCCGCTCGAGACCGGTGACGAGATCGGAGAGGATCCGCGCGCCCGAGGCGTCGACCAGCTCGAGACCGGACATGCGCAGGATGACCACCGTCGTGTGCCCCATCCCCATGACCTTCGCGTAGACGCGGTCCGCGGAGACGAAGAACAGCGGCCCGCGCAGCCGCACCTGGATGATCTCCTCGTCCCCGGGCAGCGCCCGCTCGGTGCTGATCGGCTCGATCGTCACCTCCGTGGTGCGGGAGAGCGATCGCAGCGCGAGGACCGCCGCGAGCACCACCCCGATCAGCACTGCGGCGATGAGGTCGAAGGAGATGGTGATCAGCGCCGTGATGACGAAGGTGAGGCCGTCGGACCGCGTGGAGCGCAGGAGCGTGCGCACGGTGGCCAGGTGCACCATCCGCACCGCCGTCAGCATGAGCACCCCGGCGAGGGCCGCGAGCGGGATCCGCCCCACGGGCCCCGCGGCGACGAGCACGACGGCGAGCAGCACGAGCGCGTGGACGATCGCGGCGAGCCGGCTGCGGGCTCCCGAGCGGATGTTCACGGAGGTGCGGGCGATCGCGCCGGTCGCCGGCATGCCGCCCACGAGGCTCGCGCCGAGGGAGGCGACGCCCTGGCCCACGAGCTCGCGGTCCGGGTCGTAGTCGCCGGTGTCCCCGAGGCCGGCGGCCACCCGTGCGCTCAGCAGCGACTCGATCGCGGCGAGGGCGGCGACGGTCGCGGCGGCGGGGAGCAGGTCGCGGGCGGTGCCGAGGTCGAAGGAGGGGAGGGAGGGGGAGGGGAGCGTCGAGGGGATCGTCCCGATGAGCGCGAGCGGCGAGGGCAGCAGCGCCGCCAGGACGGCGACCACGGCGATGCCGAGCAGGGAGCCCGGGACCGAGGGGTGCAGACGCGGTGCGAGGACCATGCAGGCGACCACCACGGCGACCGCCCCGAGAGCCCACAGCAGGTAGCGCGGATCGGCGGCGGCGAGGGTCTGACCGGTGGCGATGATCGCGTGGGTGGAGAGCTCTCCCGGTCCGGCGCGCTGCGCGGAGGTCAGCAGCGGCAGCTGCTGGAGGAAGATCGTCACCGCGATGCCGAGGGTGAACCCCTCGATGACGGGCCACGGGATGATGCCGACGACCCGGCCCAGTCGCAGCACCCCGGCGAGCAGGACGATCACGCCGGCGAGGAGGGTGACGGCGGCGACGGCCCCGGGGCCCCGCTCCGCGACGATCGGGACGAGCACGACGACCATCGCCCCGGTGGGGCCGGAGACCTGCACGTTCGAGCCGCCGAGCACGGCGGCGAGGACGCCCGCGACGATCGCGGTGACGAGGCCCTGCTCGGCGGTGAGGCCCGAGCTGACGCCGAAGCCGAGGGCCAGGGGCAGGGCGACGATGCCGACGGTCACGCCGGCGAGGAGGTCGCCCTTCCAGGTGCGGCGGAGGTCGCGGTAGTCGCCGGGGCCGGGCAGCAGGGTGAGGGCGTGCCGCAGCGCGGCGGGGGCGGCGGTGCGCATCAGGCGCCGACCCGGGGGAGGTCGGGCAGCTCGTGCGCGGTGGCCAGGCGCTGCGAGTCCGTGTCGAGCATCGACAGGAGCAGGGCGCGGGCGACGGCGAGCAGCTCGGCCGTGCGAGGGTCCGCGAGGCGGTAGTAGACGTGGCTCGCGCGGCGCTCGGAGCGCACGAGCCGGTGACGGCGCAGCACGGCGAGGTGCTGGGAGAGGTGCGAGGACTCCAGCCCGGTCTCCTCGAGGAGCTCGGCGACGGGGACCTCCGCAGCGGAGGAGAGGATTTCGAGGATGCGGATGCGTTGGGGGTGGGCGAGGCCCTTGAAGAGATCGGCCTTGATCTCGTATAGCGGGAGCTGTGTCTCGGTGATCGGCATGATGGATCCATCATATCGGCGGGTCGCAGGCCCCGGGCGGCGACGGAGGTCAGGGGAGACGGACCCGCCCGTCCTCGCGCACGGCGAGACCGTCCACGAGCAGCGAGGCGAGGCAGCGTGCGACGCGGGCGGGGTCGGTGGGGTCGAGGGCGTCCAGAGCGGTGACCGCGACGGCGCCGTGCTCCCGCAGCTGCGCCATGATCAGCCCGCGCATCTCACGGTCGGTGCCGGCGAAGGCCTGGGTGCGGCGGGCCCCGGGCTGGGGTGCCGGCTTCCCCGCGGCGACCCAGGCGCAGGAGTGTGCCGCGAGCGGGCACTGCTCGCAGCGCGGCGACCGCGCCGTGCACACGAGCGCCCCGAGCTCCATGACGGCCTGGTTCCAGCGCACCGAGCGGGGGACGTCCTCCGGGACCGCGGCGGCGATCCGGGAGCGCTCGGCGGCGGTGGAGGAGCGCGCGGGGAGCGGGTCGCCCTGCACCGCGCGGGCGATCACCCGGCGCACGTTCGTGTCCGCGACGACGGCGCGGTCGTGATGGGCGAAGGCGGTGACGGCCGCCGCGGTGTACTCGCCGATGCCCGGGAGGGCCCGCAGCGCGTCCTCCCCGTGGGGCACCACGCCGTCGTGGTCGCGGACGATCGCGCGGGCGCAGTCCTGGAGGCGCAGAGCGCGACGGGGGTAGCCGAGCCGGTCCCACGCCCGCAGCACCTCGGCGGTCGGTGCGGCGGCGAGGTCCGCCGGGCTGGGCCAGCGCGCCATCCAGTCGATCCAGCGCGGGAGGACCCGCACGACAGGGGTCTGCTGGAGCATGATCTCGGAGACGAGGATGCCCCAGGCGCCGGCCTCCGGGAGGCGCCACGGGAGCTCCCGCGCGGACTGCTCGTACCAGGCGAGGACGGCGTCGACAGCGCCGGTCGTGAGCGGGGCGGGGGTCTCGGGCACCTCGGGACCGTACACCGCCGCGGACCCCGGACGCACGACGGCGGGGCGGGACCCTGAGGTCCCGCCCCGCCGTGGGGATCGGTCCGTCGAGCGGACCTGGCCGATGCTGCTGATCAGGCCTTGGGGGTCGTGTTCGCCCGCAGGGCGTCACGGATCTCGGTGAGGAGGACGATGTCCTCGGGTGCCGCCTCGACCTCGGCCGGCTTGTTGCGGTTCGCGAACTCGCGGGCCCGGTTGATGGGCAGCACGAAGACGAAGTACACGACCGCGGCCGTGATGAGGAAGGTGATGATCGCGGAGATCAGAGCGCCGACGTTGATGAACGTGTTCTCGTTGCCGTCGATGATCTGGTAGCCCAGGCCGATGCTGCCGGAGCCGCCGGCCGCGGCGACGACCGGGTTGATGATGTAGTCGACGAAGCCGGTCACGAGTGCGGTGAAGGCGCCGCCGATGACCACGCCGACGGCGAGATCGATGACGTTGCCCTGCATGACGAAGTCCTTGAAGCCCTTCATGGGTCTCATCCTTTGCTGGGGGAAGGGGACGGGTATATCGGTGGGGACTCTAGCCGACGACCGAGACCGTCAACCATCCGCCACGCTGCGCGGCGGCGAGGTCGTCGGACTCCTCCCGTCCCACCGCCACGAGCAGCTCGACCGTGCCGGCGCCCCCGGCCCCCGCGATCGCCGCCCCTCCTGGTGACCCGTCGGTCACCTCGATCACCCGCGCGGGGACCCGCCGGGCGAGCCCGCTCTCGGGATCCGGCGCGAGGATCTCGAGCGCCGTGCCGGTCGCCAGGTGCGCGGCCAGCGCGGCCGGCGCGTCGACGACCATGAGCGCCTCGCCGCTCCCGGGCCCGGTGACCCCGCCGCCGCGCATCAGCGCCGGCTGCAGCGCGGTGCCCGCGGGGATCGCGAGGGAGGTGCGGCTGCCCAGCAGCGCGGCAGGATCGGAGACGGCTCCCGGCGGCACGAGCTGATCAGCGACGCGCACGGTGCTGAGATCCGCCGAGGTGAGGGGCTGCGCCGGGTCGAGGTCCCGGGCGGCGACGACGACCTCCGTGCCGTGCGCGCCCGGCGGCACCACGGCCGCGGCGATGCCGGGCAGCGCGGTCGCGGTGAGCGCCGCGGCGAGCAGCAGCAGGAGCAGGCGGCGCCTGCGGCGCAGGGCGCGGCGCCAGAGCGGGAGACGGGCACGGATCCTCGGGAGCATGCCCGCACCGTAGGGCGGCGCGGGACGCACGACGGTCGCCCGTCGGCCCGCTGTGGACGGGGCGGTGATGGGGAGGAGAGACGCTCAGACCTCTCGGCGCCGGAGGGTCGCGGCCCGGCTCCTGCGGATCAGGAGGAGGCGGCCTGCGAGGAGGACGAGGAGCTGCTCGAGCTCGCGGCGGTGCTCGGGGCGGGCGTGCTCGGTGCAGGGGTGCTCGAGGCGCCGCTGCTCTCCGAGGAGCTCGCAGGACCGGTGCTGGCGCCCGCGGACTTCGCGTCGGTCGAGTAGAAGCCCGAGCCCTTGAAGACCACACCCACGGAGTCGAAGACCTTGCGCAGCGCGTCCTGCGCGCACTCGGGGCACGTCACGAGGGAGTCCTCGGAGAAGGACTGGTACTTCTCGAAGCGGTGACCGCAGTTCTTGCAGGCGTAGACATAGGTGGGCACGCGGGATCCTCCGGGATGAGCTGGGGCCCCGGCCTCGGGGCCGGGTCGATTCTACGACCGCGGCGTGCTCACGCCCCTGTGCCGTCCCCCACGCGCTCGAGACCCTCCGCCGTGAGCACCTCGGCCACAGGTCGGTCGAAGCCCTCCCGGGGCAGTGCGCCTGCGGCGAGGACCTCGGTCGGATGCACGACGGCGACCACGCGGACCCGCGCCGGGGCGAGCGCCCGGTCGTAGTACCCGCCGCCGTGCCCGAGCCGCGTCCCCGAGCGGTCCACCGCGAGCGCCGGCGCGAGCACGAGGTGCGTCGTGGCGAGCGCCCCCGCGCCGAGCCGGTCCCCGGTGGGCTCCGCCCCGAAGCCGTCGGCGGGGGAGGGGGCGAAGGCCGTCTCGTCCTCGTCCCACAGGACCCAGTCGAGCTCCTCGCCGCCCGTCGCGACCGGGAAGAGGATCCCCGCGCCCGCCTCCGCGAGGGCACGGGCGAGCGGCATGACGTCCGCCTCCGTGGGGAGCGGCCGGAAGCAGGCGACGAGGACCGGGTCCCGGTCCGCGCGGGCGACCTCCTCCGCGACATCCGCGACGATGCCGGACGCCGCCGCGAGGATCCGCGAGGCCTCCTCCTCGCGCCGCCGTGCACCCGCGTCCCCGGCGTAGCGCGCGCGGCGTGCGCCGCGCAGGGCTCGGCGCAGTCGCCGCTTGACCTCCTGCGGTGCGTCCTCGCCGCTCTCCGCGCCGTGCGCGGGATCCCCGGTGCCGCTGTCGTCCACCATCGCGCCAGGGTGACACAGATCGCGTCTACGATGGCGCGATGGTGCACGTGTGGCCGCTGACCCTGCGCGACGAGGAGCTCGTCCTGCGCCCGCTGCGCCGCCGTGACCGCTTCGTCCACGAGGGCCTGCGCGCCCGCAACCACGAGTGGCTCCGCCCCTGGGACGCGACGGATCCCACCCGGCCCGGCCGCCCGCCCGGCTTCACGGCGCTGCGCCGCTGGAGCGAGTCGCAGGCGCGACAGGGGCTCGCGGTGCCGCTCGTCATCACCGTCGACGGCCGCATGCTGGGGCAGATCACCGCGGGCCCGCTTCAGTACGGGGCGCTGCGCACCGCGGTCCTGGGCTACTGGATCGACGAGGGTGCCGCGGGCCGGGGCCTGGTCCCGCGCGCCGCCGCGCTCCTCATGGACCACCTGTTCGTCGAGATGGGCATGCACCGGGTCGAGATGACCGTGCGCCCGGAGAACACGGCGAGCCTGCGCGTGGTCGAGAAGCTCCACCTGCGCGAGGAGGGGCTGCGTCGCGGTGCGATCCACGTCGACGGCGCCTGGCGGGACCATCTCGTCTTCGCGATGACCGCGGAGGAGGCCGGGGAGATCGGCGAGGAGCACGATCCCCGCGGAGGGAAGGGCATCCTCGCGCGACTGCACCGCGAGCATCCGCCGCACGTGCGGCGCCTCGCCTGAGCGGGCCCACCGCTCGACCGTGCTCCGGCAGGGCCGGCCGGCGGTGCTCCCGATCGATTCGATGCCCGACACGCCCAGCGCGTGACCAGCTGAATCACAAGAGTGTCATTACGCTTGTCCTCGTGGAGTCCATCAACCTCGGCGCCGTGCTGTTCGCCCTCCTGCTGCTGCTGTGGGTGCTGTACGCCCTGCCGCGCACCGCCGGCCGCCGCGACGTGATGGGCCGAGCCCGCCGGACCGAGTCCGCTCCCGTCGACGCGAAGTCCCGTGACCTCTCCGCGGCCGTCCACTCCCGTCGTACGTCCCGTGAGGTGAGTCCCCCCATGACCCAGGACCGTCTGCTGCTGCGTCCCGCCGATCCCACCAGCCGCCCCCGCTTCGACGCGACGCCGGGGGAGCGGGTGGACCCGCTCGTCGAGAGCACCCGCCGCCGCGGCGCCATGAAGGCCGCGCTCGTGGTGCTCGGCCTCGCGGTGCTGGGCCTCACCGCGGGCGTCGTGCTCGGCGCGGTCCACTGGGTGCTCCCGCTGCTGGCCGCGGTGGTGCTCGCCGCGTACGTCGTGGGGCTGCGCCGGGCCGAGCTCGAGCGCCGCACCCGCGCCCGCCGTGCCGCCGCGCTCGCCCGTCTCGAGGAGGCCGATCACGCCGAGGCCGCCGCCCGCGCGTCGCGGCCCGCCCCGTCGGCCCCGCGTCCCGCCCCCGAGCTGCCCGCGCGCACCCCGCTGCAGGACACCGCCGATCGCGCCCAGGAGCTCGTCTCCGCCCCGGGCGAGTGGACGCCGCGGCCCGTGCCGCGCCCCACCTACGCCCTGCGCGGAGAGGTCGAGGACCTCGCGAGCCGCCACGCCGCGCACCGCGAGTCCCTGCGGGCCTCGGCCGTGCCGCTCGAGCGCGACGGCGTCGAGGCGATCGAGGCGGCGGACGAGGTCGCGCCCGCCCCCGCGATGGACCTGGGCCTCGACGAGGTCCTCGCCCGCCGTCGGGCCTGACCCGGAACCATCTCCCAGGTCACCTGATGACCACCGCCGCCGGCCCGCGGATCGCCGCGATCGCCCGCGCCCTCGACGACGAGGGGTACCGCGAGCGGCCGATCGCCGTCCTCGACCTCGACGCCTTCGACGCGAACCTCGAGGACCTCGCCCGCCGTGCGGGCGGCACCCCGATCCGCATCGCCTCGAAGTCCCTGCGCGTGCGCGGCCTGCTCGAGCGGGCCCTCGCCCATCCGGCGACCCGCGGCGTGCTCGCCTTCACCCTCCCCGAGGCGCTCTGGCTCGTGCAGCGCGGGGTCGACGACGTGCTGCTCGCGTACCCGACGGCGGAGATCGGCGTGATCCGGAGCCTGTGCATGCTCCCCGGCACCCTCGAGGCCGTGACCCTCATGGTCGACGGGACCGCCCAGCTGGACATGATGGTCGCCGCGACACGGGACCTCCGCCCCGGGCGCGACCGGCCCCCGCTTCGCGTCGCGATCGAGCTCGACGTCTCCTACGCCCCCGCGCCCGGGCTGCGGTTCGGCGCCCACCGCTCCCCGGTGCGCACCGCCGAGCAGGCCGCGGCCCTCGCCCGGGAGATCGCCGCCCGGCCCGCGCTGCGGCTCGTGGGGATGATGGCCTACGAGGGGCAGATCGCCGGGGTCACCGACACGGCCCGCGGACCCTACGGCGCCGCCGTGCGCACGATGAAGCGCCTCTCCCGCCCGGACGTCGCCCGTCGGCGGGCCGAGGCGGTCGCGGCGGTGCGCGAGGTGGCGGATCTCGAGCTCGTCAACGGCGGCGGCACCGGCTCGCTCGAGTCCACCGCCGCGGAGCCCGCCGTCACCGAGGTCGCCGCCGGGTCCGGGCTCATCGGCCCCGGCCTGTTCGACGGCTACCGCGACTTCACCCCGCGCCCCGCCCTCCACCTCGGGCTCTCCGTGGTCCGTCGTCCCGCGCGGGAGGTCGCGACGCTGCTGGGCGGCGGGTGGGTGGCGAGCGGGCCGCCCGGGCCGGACCGCCTGCCCACGATCGCGCACCCTGCCGGTCTGCGCTTCGCCCCGCAGGAGGCCGCCGGCGAGGTGCAGACCCCCGTGCTCGGCCCCGAGGCCGAGCGGCTCCGGGTGGGGGACACCGTGTGGCTGCGCCATGCGAAGGCCGGCGAGCCCGCCGAGCACACGAACGGCTACGTCCTCGTGGCCGGAGCGGGCACCGACGCGGACCCGATCCGCGTCCAGGGCTGGCTGCCCACCTACCGCGGCGAGGGCGCCGTGTTCCTGTGAGCCGCTGACCTCCCGACCGACCCGGAGCGAAGGAGCCCCGCATGCGCATGCCGCCCGTCCCGCACCGCACCTGGAGCGGCGCCCACCGCTGGACCCCGCAGCAGGTGCTCACGCCCGCGAGCGAGGAGGAGGTCCTCGACGCGATCGCCCTCGCCCGCACGCTCGGCACCACGCTGCGGGTCGTGGGCGGCGGGCACTCCTTCACCCCGCTCGCCGCGACCGACGGCGTGCTCGTCTCCCTGGACCGGCACCGGGGCCTCGTCGGCGCGGATCCCACGACGGGCCTCGTGACCCTGCGCGGCGGCACCCGGCTGTGGGAGGTCGCGGGCCTCCTCGCGCCCCACGGTCTCGCCCTCGAGATCATGGGGGACATCGACCGGCAGTCGATCGCCGGCGCGATCCAGACCGGCACCCACGGCACCGGAGCCGCCTTCACCGGCTTCTCCGGCACGGTGCGCGCGCTCCGCCTCGCCCTCGCCGACGGCTCCGTCGTCGAGACCTCCCCGCAGCGGGACCCTGACCTGTTCCACGCCGCCCGCCTGGGCCTCGGCGCGATCGGGGTGGTGCTCGAGGTGACGCTGCAGTGCGTGCCGCGCTACCGGCTCGCGCTCACCGAGGCGACGCGCCCGCTCGCGGAGACCGTCGGCGGGTTCATCGAGCAGTCCGCCGCCGTCGACCACCACGAGTTCTTCTGGTTCCCGCGCACCGACCGCGCGACCGTGCGCAGCAGCGTGCGCCTGCCCGCCGACGCCCCCGTGCACCGCCCCGGGCGCGCCGCGGACCTCCTGCAGCGGGAGGTGCTCGGCAACGGCGCCTGGGAGCTGCTGTGCCGCGCGGCGAGCACGGCCCCGGCGCTCAGCAGGCCCGTCGGCGAGATCGCCTCCCGGGTCTTCGCCGGCTCCCCGATGACGGACGACTCCGCCGCCGTCTACGCCGCCCCGCGCCGCGTGCGCTTCCACGAGTCGGAGTGGGCGATCCCCGCGGAGCGCTTCGAGGAGGCCTTCGCGGCGCTGCGCCGCCGCTTCGAGGAGGAGCACGTGCGCGTCACCTTCCCGCTCGAGATCCGTCGCGCCGCCGCGGACGACGTCTGGCTCTCCACCGCCCACGGCCGCGACACCGTCTACCTCGCCGCGCACCGCTACCACCGCGAGGACCCCGGCCCCTACCTCCTGCTCGTCCAGCGCACCCTCGCCCCCTTCGCCGCCCGGCCCCACTGGGGCAAGATGCACTGGCTCGGCGCACGGGAGCTGCACGCCCTCCACCCGCGCCTCGCCGACTTCACCGCCGTGCGCGCCGCGGCGGACCCGCAGGACCTGCTCCTCACCCCCTACCTGCGCCACCTGCTGGGAGCCGGTTCCCGTCTCTGAGCTGGACTCGTAGGCTGGCGGTGATGAACGCCGAGACCCCCGCCCCCGTGCCCACCGTCCCCGCCGTGCCCGCCCCGCAGGAGCTGCTCGCGATCGCCGTCGCGGCCGCCCATGAGGCCGCCGAGTACATCCGCTCCCTGGACCGCGACCACCTCGCCCGCGAGTACAAGACGTCCAGCCACGACATCGTCACCGAGCACGACAAGCGCAGTGAGGAGATCATCGTCGCCTCCCTGCGCACGGCGCTGCCGAGCTGCCGGATCGTGGGGGAGGAGGGCGGCGAGCGCACCGCCGCCCAGGCGGGCCCGGAGCAGGTCAGCTTCTACGTCGACCCGATCGACGGCACGAGCAACTTCGCCGCGGGGCTGCCGCTGTTCTGCGTCTCGATCGGCGTCGCCGTCGGCGCGGGGGAGCAGGAGCGTCTCGTCGCCGGGGTGATCGACGTGCCGATCCTCGAGCAGGTCTTCACCGCGGCTGACGGCCCCGCCGCGCTCAACGGCCGCGAGATCACGCCGCGGGCCACCCACGCCGCGGCGGACGCCCTGCTCGTCACCGGCTTCCCGAGCCAGCGCATCATCGAGGAGGAGCCGGAGGTCGCCGCCCGCGCCGCGACCGACCTGCACGTGGGCGTCTCCGCCGTGCGGCACCTGGGCTCCGCCGCGATCGAGCTCGCCTACGTCGCCGCCGGCTGGGCGGACGCCACCGGCCTCGGCTCCATCAACGCCTGGGACGTGGCCGCCGGCTTCCACATCCTCGAGCGCGCCGGCGGATCCCTGCGCACCTGGCCCGCGCTGGGCGACCCCCGGCTCCCCGCGCACCACCAGCCCGCGTACGTCGCCTGCACCGGTCAGGAGCGGATCGAGGTCTTCGACCGCCTGCAGGACGAGCTGCAGGCGGCACGCGAGGCTCGGGCCGCCGGCGCCGCGAGCGCGCGCGTGTGATCCTCGTCAACGGCGGCTGACCTGGTGTGCGAGCACCCTCCCGGCAGTGCTAACCTTCTCGAGTCGCTCGTTGACATGGGGCTATGGCGCAGTTGGTAGCGCGTCTCGTTCGCAATGAGAAGGTCGGGGGTTCGAATCCCCCTAGCTCCACAAAATTTCATCAGTCGAAGGGCCCCGGTTCGCCGGGGCCCTTCGTCGTCCCCCGTCCTCTCCTCGCTGCAGGTTCGCGACCGAGATCGGCACCTGTCCGGAAAAGTTCGCGGATTCCCTGGCGTGTCGGCCGCGGAGCGCGTTGGATCACAGGTGCACCACCCCGACGAGAGCAAGGAGACCCCATGACCGACGCTGATCTGACCTCCCCGTACGACCCGGATGGTGGCTACGACCCGGACGGGGGTTACGACCCGGACGGCGGGTACGACCCGGACGGGGGTTACGACCCCGACGGGGGCTATGACCCGGACGGGGGCTATGACCCGGACGGCGGGTATGACCCGGACGGCGGGTATGACCCGGACGGCGGGTATGACCCGGACGGCGGGTATGACCCGGACGGCGGCTATGACCCGGACGGCGGGTATGACCCGGACGGGGGTTACGACCCGGACGGGGGCTACGACCCGGACGGCGGCTACGACCCCGATGGCGGCTATGACCCGGACGGCGGCATCGGCCTCGTCTGACCCTGCTCGACCCCGTTGACGTGCGGCGCCCGCCCTCCCGGCGGGCGCCGCAGGTCGTTCAGGCTCCGTCGACCCAGGCCCGCAGCAGCGCGCGGTCGTCGTGCGGCAGCCGGCGCGTGCCCACGAGCTGCTCGGTCTCGTCACCCTTGCCGGCCACGAGCACCGTGTCCCCGGGGTGGGCCATCGCGAGCGCCGCCCGGATCGCATCGGCCCGGAACGGTACCTCGATGCAGTCCGGGCAGCCGGCGCGCACCTCGGCGCGGATCCGTGCGGGCGGCTCGCGGCGCGGGTTGTCGTCCGTGAGCACCACGAGGTCCGCGAGCTCCGCGGCGATCGCGCCCATCTCCGGTCGCTTGGAGCGGTCCCGCTCGCCGCCCGCGCCGACCACGAGCAGCACACGCCCCGCGGTGCGCTCGCGCACGCTGCGCAGGGCCGCCCGCAGCGCCCCGGGGTTGTGCGCCGTGTCCACCATGGCGCGCACGCCCTCGCGCTCGCCGATCACCTCGAGCCGCCCCGGGGGCGGCGACACCCGGGCGAGGCCCTCGACGACCGCGCCCGGGTCCCCGCCGAGGGCGATGACGGCGGTCGCCGCGAGCAGCAGGTTCGTCACCGCGACCGCGTGCACCGTGGGCAGCTCGGCCTCCCACGTCCCGTCCCCGATCCGCAGCCGGCCCCGCAGCGCACCGGACTCCTCGACGGCCTCGAGCAGCTCCACGTCGCCGCCCGCGCCGACGGTCACCAGGTGCGCCCCGCGGCGCGCGACGGCCTCCGCGACGAGCTCCCCGTGGGCGCTGTCCGTCGCGACGACGGCGAGTCCGTCCGGGCGCAGATGCTCCGTGAACAGACGCAGCTTCGCGGCGCGGTACGCCTCGAGCGAGCCGAGGGTGTCGAGGTGATCGCTCTCGATCCCGGTGCTCACGGCGACGTCCACCGTGACCCGGTCCAGCAGGCCGTCCTTGAGGATCCCGACGAACGCCTCGAGGGACACCGCCTCCGCCCCGTCGCGGGACTCCTCCGCGATGATCGCGGGCAGGTGGTCGGGCGACTTCCGGAAGCGGGTGGGCTCCCGTGTGCCGTTGACGTGGGCGACGCCGAGCGAGTCCACGCCGGCCGCCGCCCACCCCGCGGCGCGCATCAGCTGCACCGTCGCGCTCGCGACGCTGGTCTTCCCGTTGGTGCCGGTCACCGCGCTGATCCTCGGTGCTCCCGGCGTGATCTCCACCCCTCGCAGCATGTGCCGCCCCCTGCCGTCGTCGAACGGACCAGGACGCCGACGCACGCCGTCCCGGCCCCATCCCATCACGGCCTCGCGGAGGGCGGGAGCCCCCGGGCGGTCCCGTCGTCGCCGGGCCGGTGCGCCGGGATCGCGGGGGACCGGCCCGCGGGCCGCTCGAGCTCACTCACGAGCAGCAGGTCCTTGTGCGGCCCGCGCACCTGCCAGGTGAGGGCCCAGCGATCCTCGTCCGGCAGCTCGAGCCGGCCCCGGTAGACGTCCGCCCCGCACAGGTGCACGAGCGGCGAGCGCGCCTGCCAGCGGTGGAAGGGGGAGCCGTCCGGCAGGTGCACCGTCCAGCCGTCGTCCCCGCGCAGGATGCGCAGCGTGCGGGTGACGGGGCTGCGGCGGCCGTCCTCGCGCCGCAGCTCACCGCTCTCCGCCCAGAGCACCTCGCCGGGTCCGTGCTCCTCGAGCAGCGCGGTGCCGCGCACGCTCATCCGCTCGCCGGCGACGCGGTCCTCGATGCGCCGGGTCAGGTCCCAGGCGCCGAGGAGCTGCGTCGGTTCGGGGGTGACGTCGCTCCCGCGCATCCGCTCAGCGGCCCCCGCCGAGCGGCGCCGCGAAGAAGTCCCGCTCGTGCCGCACCGAGACCAGGAAGGCCGTGCGCATGGCCTCGCGCACCGGGCTGCTCGCCCGGGCCGCGCACGCGGTGACCAGCTCGACCGCGCGGAGCGTCTCGGCGTGGAAGTCCGGGTCGCCGTAGGTCGCGAGCCAGTCGCCGTAGGGGTGGCCCCCCGTCCCGGAGCGGGAGAGCCGGGCGCCCACGTCGTCGTAGATCCAGAAGCAGGGGAGCAGCGCCGCGGCGAGCTCCTCGTAGCGACCGCGCGCCGCGAGGGCCAGGAGGTGGTCCACGTAGGCGCGGGTGGTCGCATCGGGCTGGGCGGCGAAGAGCTCCTCGGGGCCCAGGCGGCCCGCGTGCAGCTCGGTCTCCGCGGCGATGGCGCCCTGCGCGGCCCCGGCCCAGAAGGCCTGCTCCTCGGCGGAGGGGGCGAGGGTCGACGCGGCGGCGAGGGCCCGCGAGTACTCCTGGAGGTAGAGCGCGTCCTGGGCGAGGTAGCGGTGGAACGCGGGGCGCGGGAGGGTGCCGTCGGCGAGGCCGCGCACCACGGGCAGCGCGTCGATCTGCGTGCGCAGCTCGGCGGCCGCCTCCCACCACTCCTCGGCGATCGTCGCCGCGGCCGGGACATGGGTGCCGGCCGCCTCCCACAGCGCCGCGAAGTGGGAGACCGGGCCGCTGCCCCGCCCCACCTCGAGGGAGTCCGCCGCGGCGATCGCGCCCGCGAGCCAGTCCTTCGCCCCGCGCACGGCGCCGGCCCAGTCCTCGCCGCGGCCGCGGAGGGTCGCGATCGCGGAGGAGAGGGAGCAGCCGGTGCCGTGCGTGTTCCGCGTCGCGATCCGCGCGCCGGGCAGCGCGGCGAGCACCCCCTCGGGGCCGACGAGGGCGTCGGGGGAGTCCGGCCCGCTCAGGTGACCGCCCTTGGCGAGCACGAGCACCGCATGATGGGCGGCGAGCTCCTGCGCCTGGGCGAGGGCCTGCTCCCAGGTGCTCGCCTCGGGTCGCTCGGCGAGCACGGCGAGCTCGGGGAGGTTCGGGGTGACGAGGTGCGCATGGCGGAGCATGTCCCGCAGCGCCTGCTCGGCGGAGTCGTCGAGCAGCCGGTCGCCGCTCGCGGCGACCATGACCGGGTCGAGCACCACGACCGGGGGCCGCACGTCGTCCAGCCAGGTGGTGACGGTGTCGATGATGGTGCCGTCGAAGAGCATGCCGATCTTCACGGCGTCGATCGTGACGTCCTCGCTCACCGCTCGGAGCTGCGCGTCGAGGAACGCGGGCGGCGGCACGTGCACCTCGCGCACGCCGCGGGTGTTCTGGGCGACGAGCGCGGTCGTCGCGGCCATGCCGTAGCCGCCGTTCGCGGCGATCGACTTGAGGTCCGCCTGGATGCCGGCGCCGCCGGTGGGGTCGGTGCCGGCGATGCTGAGGACGCGGGGGACGGGCAGGCTCATCGGGCGTCCTCCCAGGCGCGGCGCAGCTCCGACGCGGCGTCGAAGGGGGAGGGGGAGGAGCAGATCGCGGAGACGACGGCCGCGCCGTCGAGCCCGGCGCGGCGCAGGGCGGGGAGGTCCGCGGCGGTGATCCCGCCGATCGCGACGGCGGGGAGAGCGGTCGCGGCGGCGACGGCGGCGACGCCCTCGACCCCGATCGCGGCGGGGGCGTCCGCCTTCGTGGTGGTGCCGTGCACGGCGCCGATGCCGAGGTGGTCGGCGCCGGCGGCCTCGCCCTCGCGGGCCATGGCGGCGGTCTGCGCGGAGACGCCGATGACGGCGCCCGGGCCCAGGAGCCGGCGCACGAGGTGCGCAGGGAGGTCGGACTGGCCGACGTGCACCCCGGCGAGGCGCACCCTGGTCTCCCGGGCGGCGAGGACCACGTCGACGCGGTCGTCGACGATGATCGCGACCGACGGGGGCAGCGTCTCCGTGAGAGCCGCGCAGAAGGCGAGCGTGTCCCGGGTGGGGAGCTGCTTGTCGCGCACCTGGACCGCGGTGACCCCGCCGGCGACGGCGTCCCGCACGGCGGTGACGGGGTCGTGGCCGGCCCGCTCGAGCTGCGGGCGGTCCACGACGAGGTAGAGGGAGAGGTCGACCTCAGGAGGGGTGCTCATCGTCGTCATCGCACCTTCGCCTGGTCGCGGACGTCCTGGGGGCTGAGCGCGTGGAGCCCGTCGAGCAGCCCCACGGCGAAGGAGCCCGGGTGCTCGGCGGTGCGGGCGGAGCGCTCGGCGGCGAGGGTGAGCACCGTCGTCGCGGCGACCGCGGCGACGAGGCGGTCCTCGACCACGGCGGCGAAGGCCGCGGTGATCCCGCCGAGCGCGCAGCCGGCACCAGTGACCTTCGTGAGCAGAGGGCTGCCGGTGGCGACGCGCACCACTCTCTCCCCGTCGGTCACGAGGTCCACCGCGCCCGAGACGGCGACGACGGCGCCGGTGCTGCGGGCGAGGGTCGTGGCGGCTTCGTGGGAGTCGTCGGCGGAGTCGATCGAGTCCGCGCCGCGGCCGCCGGCGGAGAGCCCCGCGAGGGCGCGGATCTCGGAGGCGTTGCCGCGGATGATCGCGGGCTCCTCGGTCACGAGCCGCGCGGCGAGGGCCGTGCGCACGGGCAGGGTCCCGACGGCGACGGGGTCCAGCACCCAGGGGGTGCCGGCGGAGCGCGCGGCGGCGACGGCCTCGACCATCGCCTCCCGCTGCTCGGCGCCGGCGGTGCCGAGGTTCACGAGGACGCCGTCGGCGATCCGCGCGAAGATCCCGGCCTCCTCGGGCACGGCGACCATGGCGGGGGAGCCGCCCACGGCGAGCAGCGCGTTCGCGACGAGGTTCGTGGTGACCACGTTGGTCAGGCACTGCACGAGGGGGACCCGCGAGCGGACCTCCTCGAGGGCGGCCGCGAGGACCGCCGGGTCGGTGGGGGCAGAGGCGTGCGCGAGTGTCATGGCGACATCCCTTCGCTAGTCCGAGCTAGATCAGGTTCGACGGGTGTCATCTCAGCCCGGTCCTCGGGCACCCCGTGTCACTGCAGGCCACCGTACGTGATCGTCGCCCGCGCGGGGGCGGCGTCCGCGGCCGGGCCGCCGACGTCGCCCCGGTGGGGAGAGCCTCAGGCGGTGCGCAGGCCGCGACGCACGAGGATCAGGCACAGCGCGCAGAGCACCACGAGCATCGAGAGCGACGCGGGGTAGGCGAGCAGCGGCAGCAGCGCGGCGAGGATCGTCGGCAGCAGGAACCCGAGGTAGGCGAGCGCGTAGTAGACGCCGGTGAGCCCGGCGAGATCCTCCGCCGTCGCGATGCTCTGCACCTGCAGCAGCCCGGCGACGACGAGGGTGCCGTAGGCGGCGCCGAGCACCATCGCCACGAGGATGCCGAGGACCGGGCTGCCGATCGCGGTCGCGAGCACCGCGAGCACCAGGCCGACGCACATCGCCGCCTGGCCCACGGGCAGGGATCGGCCGCCGGTGAGGCGGTCCAGCCGCGGCACGAAGGACTGCACGACCGCCCCGGTGCCGAGCGTGAGCACCGTCAGCGCCGTCGCGTACAGCGTCGCGCCGTCCCCGAGGTGGCTCTCGACGCTCGCGGGGATGACCGCGTAGGCGACGCCTGCCGCGCCGAAGATCCACGGCGCCGCGGGGACCACGGCGCGCGTGAAGCGGCGGTGCCCGGCTGCGGGCACGCGGAGGTCCTCCCACCAGTGCCCGGCGGCGGGCCGCTCGACACGACGGGTCTCCGGTGCGAGCAGGAGCAGCGGGGTCGCGAGGACGGCGAGGCCGCCGTGCACGAGATAGGGGAGGACCTCGGGGAGCGGGGCGAACTGGGCGAGCAGCCCGCTCACCCCGGCGCCGAGGGCGAAGCCGAGGGTGAGGGTGAGGGAGGGGCGGCGGGCGCCCGCGACGGCCGGGGCGCCGATCTCGTACGGCGGCGAGGAGAGCTCCTTCATCCAGGCCGTGCCGACGGACATGGCCGCGCCGACCCCGAGCCCGGCGAGCACCCGGCCCAGGCACAGCAGCGCGAAGACGTGGGGGCTCGCGGCGAGGAGCGCGCTGCCCAGCACGGTCGCGGCCATGCCCACGAGCATCACGGGGCGGCGGCCGTGGCGGTCGGAGAGTGCGGCGGCGACGAGCAGGCCGGGGGCGAGCCCGGCGACGTAGGTGCCCAGCAGGAGGTTCGCCTGCCAGGCGGCGTAGTGGCCCACGGACTCGTAGACGTGCAGGAGCGGGGTGAAGTGGTTGCCGCCCCAGGCGAGCAGGAAGGTCGCGGGGACCACGAGCCTCCAGGGGGCACGGATCGCGGTGCGGCTCATCGTGCGCCCCCGTCGAGCTCGTAGGCGTCCTCGACGTGGGCGCGCAGGCGCTCGGCGAAGGCCGCGGGGTCGCTCGCGGCGAGGAGCGCGGCGAGCTCCTCGTGCTCGGCGAGGAGGGCGGGCATGGTGCCGCTGCGCTCGTCGAGGACGGCGGCGGTGAGGCGGGCGAAGCGGGGGCCGAGGTCCTGGCAGATCCCGGCGACGACGCTGTTGTCCGCGGCGGCGATGAGGGCGAGGTGGAAGTCGAGGTCGGCGGCGGCGAAGGCGAGCGGGTCCTGGGCCTCCGCGGCGGCGCGCTGCTGGTCCAGCAGGCGCCCGAGCTCGGCGGCGAGGGCCGGCATCGCCGCGGGGCGGGAGAGCAGGGCGGTGCCGGCGGCGGCCTCGAGCATGGTGCGCACGGCGATCAGCTCGCGGCGCTCGCGCGCGGTGACCGCGGTGACGAGGGCTCCCTTCTTGGGGAGCAGCCGCACCAGGCCCCAGCGCTCGAGCTGGAGCATGGCCTCACGGGCCGGGGTGCGGCTGATGCCGGTGGCCTCGGCGAGGTCGCTCTCGCGCAGCAGCTCGCCGGCGGGCAGCGCGCCCTCGACGATGCGGCGGGCGGCCTCGGCGGCGGCGCGGTGGGCGAGGGTTCCCCTCTCGGGCTCCCTCCAGGGCAGGGCGTAGGCGACGTTCACCCGATCGACCGTAGCTGATGCATGCATCAAGGGATGCATTGGGGTGAGGAGTGAGACGCCGGGTCGGAAGGGAGTGCCGCCCGTCGTGCCCCGAGGAAGCGGCGGACCCCCGGGGAGCGGGGCTCCCCGGGGGTCCGGTGCGGGTTCGGCGCCGGGGCGCCGCTCTCAGAGGGTGCTGGCGAAGGGGTCGAAGTCCGCGGGGACCGGCGGGACCGTGCCCACCGAGCTCTCGACGGTGACGAACTCGCCCGAGGCTGCGGACTCCTCGGCGGAGAGCATGACGTCGAGCACGTGGTAGCCGAGCTCGCCGCTCGCGACGTGCGGACGGTCCTCGCGGATCGCGCGGACCATGTCGAGCAGGCCCAGGCCGCGGCCCACGACCACGCCCTTCTGCGGGACCTCGATCCACTCCTGCTCCGGCGGCTTCTCCCCGAAGGACTCGAAGGGCTTCACGTAGGCGATCCGGCCCTCGAACTGGTTGGGGTCGGGGACCACGAGGGAGCCCTCGGTGCCGTGGATCTCGACGATGCCCTGGCGGGCGAGCGGCGAGTCGAAGCTGACCAGGGAGGTGCCGGTCTGGCCGGCCTCGAACTGGGTGAGCACCGAGATCGTCGAGGGGACCTCGACGGGGAAGGTCTGTCCCGCGTTCGGGCCCACCTTGATCGCCCGCTCCTCGGAGGCGCGCAGGCCCACGGCGGCGACCTTCTCGACCGAGCCGAACAGGCTCACGAGGGTCGTGAAGTAGTACGGGCCCATGTCCAGCAGCGGGCCCGCGCCCTGGGCGAAGAGGAAGCCGGGGTTCGGGTGGAAGACCTCGGGGCCCTGGTACTGCATCGAGGTCTGCGCGAACAGCGGGCGGCCGATGGTGCCCTTGGCGATCTCGCGCTTGGCGGTCTGCACGCCCGGGCCGAGCACCGTGTCCGGTGCGCAGCCGACGCGCAGGCCCGCGGCCTCGGCCTGCTGCAGCAGGGCGGCGGTGGACTCGCGGTCCAGGCCCAGCGGCTTCTCGGTCCACACGTGCTTGCCGGCCGCGATCGCGGAGGAGGAGACCTCGGCGTGGACGGCGGGGATCGTCAGGTTCACGACGACCTGCACGCCCGGGTGGTCCAGGACGTCCTGGGCCGTGCCGTGCGCGGGGACGCCGTGCTTCTCCGCCTGGGAGCGGGCGCGCTCGGTGTCGAGGTCGCCGAGGATGAGCACCTCGACGTCGGGGAAGGAGCTCAGGTTCTCGAGGTAGGTGTCGGAGATGACGCCCACGCCGATGAAGCCGACGCCGATGGGGCTGCTCATGCGACGAAGCCCCCGTCCACGAGGAAGCGGTAGCTGTTCTCGACGTCCTCGAAGACGTCGCCGGGCACGTTGTCGTACTCGATGACGGCGTACTTGACGTTCGTCGCGGCCTTGAGGGCCTCGACGGTGGGGACGTCGCCCTCGCCGGCGTGGCGCTGGTCGAGGTCCGAGGAGTTGAACTTCGGGGCGTCGGGGGCGAAGGGGTTCGAGGCCGGGGCCACGCCGTCCTTCACGTGCACGGCGACGAGGCGGTCGCCGAGCTCCTCGACGAGCGCGACGACGTCCTGGCCGCCGACGAGGGCCCAGAACAGGTCCAGCTCGATCTCGACCGACGGGTCCACGAGGGAGAGGAAGCGCTGGTAGGCGGTCTGGCCGTCGAAGCTCGCCAGGAACTCCTGGGCGTGGTTGTGGTAGCCGACCTTGAGGCCGAACTCCTTGGCCTTCTCCGAGGCGGCGTTGAGGCGCTCGGCGATGTCCTTCACGCCGTCCTCGGTGATCCAGCGCTCGGTGGGGACCATCGGGTCGATGACGGTCGTGATGCCGATCTCGGCGGCGGCCTCGAAGACGACCTCGTTGGAGGGGGTGGGGATGGAGCCGTCCGGCGTCCACAGCTCGTCGGAGAGCAGCGGGGCGTGTCCGGTGGGGGAGGCGAGGCCGCTCTTGTCGAGGGCCGCGCGGATCTCCGCGGGGCGGCGGACGAAGTCGAACGCCTCGACGTTCTCCAGCCCGATCTTCGCGAGCTTGTCGAGGGAGCCGTCCATGTCCGCAGTGAACTCTGCGGCCAGGGTGTACAGCTGAACGGAGGCAACGGGGAGTGCCACGGGGAACCTGCTTTCACGCGTCATCATCGGGCGAGAACCACGCCGGGGAGGCGTGCTGGTGGAACGCTAGCACGCAAAAGCCTCCATGTGGAGGTTTTCTCCGGGTACAGTGCGGTCCATGGCAGCGAAGCACTCCCTCCCCGCGGGGCCCGACCCCGACGCACCGGCCCCCGACCCCGATGCGGCGGAGCCGTCGGACGCGCCGGCCGAGCGCGCCCCCGAGCCGATCGGCCGGCCGGGTGCGTACTCCAAGGGAGTCGCCCGTCGGCAGGAGATCCTCGACCGTGCGATCGAGGTGTTCCGCGAGCGCGGGGCCGACGGCACCTCCCTGCGCCGCATCGCGACCGCGATCGGCGTCTCCCACGCCGCCCTGCTGCACTACTTCGACTCCCGCGAGCAGCTCCTCGTCGCCGTCTACCAGCACGCCGAGGCGCGCCGCGAGGAGAGCTCCGGGTACCGCAGCGGCGTGAGCGCCGCGCTCGACGCGATGATCCGCGCCGCGGAGATCAACGTCGAGGTCCCCGGCCTCGTCCAGCTCTACTCGACCCTCGTCGCCGCCTCGCTCGAGACCGCGACCGGTCCCGCGAAGGAGTACTTCGCCCCCCGCTTCGAGAACCTGAGGGAGGAGCTCGAGCAGGGTCTGCGCGCGGAGCAGGAGGCCGGCACCGTGCGGGCCGACGTCGACCCGGGGCACGTCGCCGCGCTGCTCATCGCCGCCTCCGACGGTCTCCAGATCCAGTGGCTGCTCGAGCCGTCGATCGCCCTGCGCAGCACGCTGGAGACCTTCGCGGTCATGCTCGCCCCGCCGTCCTGAGAGCCCCGGCCGGTCAGCCCGGTCACCACTTCTTCCACCGGTGCACCGGGATCGCTACCGTGAGGAGCGAGGCCCCGGACGGGCCTGCGGACGAGGGAGCTGTACCCGCACCACGACAAGACGGCCACGGAGGTGACCTGTCATGTCCTGGATCCTGCTCGTCGCGGCGGGGGTGATGGAGGCCGTCTGGGCCGCCGCGCTCGCCGCCTCCCACGGCTTCACCCGCCGCGTGCCCACCGCCCTGTTCGTGGCCGGTCTCGTGCTGAGCATGGCCGGGCTCGCCGTCGCCATGCGCGAGCTGCCCACCGGCACCGCCTACGCCGTCTGGGTGGGCATCGGCGCCACCCTCACCGTGATCTGGGGGTACGTCACCCACCAGGAGCGCCCCACCGTGCTGCGCGTGTCGCTGCTCGTGCTGCTCGTGGGCTCCGTGGTGGGCCTGAAGGCGGTGAGCTGACATGGCGTGGACGATCCTGCTCGCGAGCGCGGTCCTCGAGGCGGTCTGGGCGACGGCCCTCGGGGAGTCGCACGGCTTCACCCGTCCCGCGCCCACGCTCGTCTTCCTCGTCGCCCTCGCGCTGAGCATGGCGGGCCTCGGCCGGGCGACGCGCGAGATCCCGCTCGGCACCGCCTACGCCGTGTGGACCGGGACCGGCGCCGCGCTTACCGTCGGCGTCGCGATGGTGACCGGCGGCGAGGAGGTCTCCCCGCTGAAGATCCTCTTCCTGCTGGGGATCATCGGCGCGGTGATCGGGCTCAAGCTCGCCCCGTCCCCGTCCCCGTCAGCGGAGTCCGAGGCGGGCTGACCTGCGGGCGGCGCGGTCCGAGCCGCGGGGCTCACTCCTCCGCGGTGCGGACCAGGCAGCCGTGCCCGTCGCCGTCCGCACCGTGCACGGCGCGCTCGCGGCGCAGCAGCTCCGCGGTGCGCACGAGCCGGGGCAGCGTGATGATCGCGAGCCCGCCCACGATGTTCAGGGGGATGACCCAGCACATCCAGACCAGCCACTGCGTGTACGGGATCGGGGCGCCCGCGTGCATCGCCGCGAAGATCACCACCGAGTTCAGGGCGCCGTGGAGCATGCCGAGCCCGACGACGAGGAAGCCCGAGAGCAGGGCGTTGGCGAGCGTCACGATCCCCTCCGAGGATCCCTGGCCCATGCGGGTGACGAGGGTGATCGTGAAGCCCGCGAGCAGGGCGAGCGCGACGGTCTCCGCGGTGGGTCCCTTCTCGAGGTAGCCGGCCGCCGTGCTCGCGAGGACGTCCTCGAAGCGTGGGAACGCGGCGACCAGGATCCAGGTGAACAGCCACCCACCGGCCAGGTTCGTCACGAGCGTGACGGCCCACAGCCGCAGCAGCTGGGCCCAGGTGCCGTGGCGTGCGAGCACCGCGTTGATCGGCAGCAGGAAGTCCTCGGTGAACAGCTCCGAGTGCGCGAGGCGGAGGGCGAACAGGCCGATCCCGAAGGCCGCGCCGCCCAGCAGCTTCGACCCCGTCGCGTCGAGCACCGCGAGCATCGCCATGAGGCCCAGCGCCACGTCGATCCCGCCGAACAGGCCGGTGATGATCAGCGCGCGCCAGGTGCGGTGCAGGCGCTCGGCGCCCTCGGAGACGGTCGAGCGGAACTCGGCGACGAGCTCGTCCTCGACCGGCTCGTCGGAGTCGCCGAGGCGTGAGCGCTCCTCGGCATCCGCCTGCTGCGCGCGTCGGGCCATGGGACGGTCCTTCCTCCGGGTGAGGAGGACATCGTGGCAGGTGCCGGGGCGCGGCGCATCCTCACGGACGTCGGCCCGGTGCCGCCCCCGCCGGGACCCGCCGTACGCCGGGCCGCTGCGCGGCGGCGAGATCTCGCACCGCGGCACGGCCCTGCCGACCCTCAGCCCCAGGGGATCGGGGTGAAGCGCCCGTGCGCCCCGCGCGTGAGCAGCAGCGCGTCGAGCGGGGCGACCTCCGCGCCGCTCACCTCGAGGTGCTCGAGCACGGCGGCGAGCGCGGCGCGCGCCTGCTCGTCCTGCTCCTCGCGGGAGCCGTCCTCCACGAGGAAGCGCAGCACGATCCGCCCCACGCGCCGGCCGTGCACCAGCGGCGCCTCGACGTCGGTGCGTTCGACGACATGGCGGCTGCCCAGCGCGAGCGCCGCCTGGTCGAGCAGGTCCGGGGGATGCACGCCAGGGCGCAGCGCGCCGAGCGGGACGTGGAGGCGATAGCTGGGCATGCGGCCAGCCTAGGGGCGCGCCGGGGGCGGGAGAGGCCCGCTCCCGCCGTCCATGTCCCGGCGTGCGGCCGGCGTCGAGGCGCGGCCGGTACCCTCCACCTCGGGCGGGAGCGCCGCCCCGCCGTCGGCCCCCGGGAAGGTCACCATGACGCGGAGCATCGTCCTGATCCACGCCGTGCGCTCCTCGCGCACCATGTGGAAGGGGCAGACCCGCCGCCTCCGCGAGCGCGGGTACACCGTGATCGCCCCGGACCTCCCCGGGCACGGGCGCCGGCGCGGGGAGCCCTTCACCCTCGAGGCCGCGCTCGCCACGATCGACGAGGCCGTCGCCGCGTGCGAGGAGCCGCCGCTGCTGGTGGGGCTGTCGCTCGGCGGCTTCCTCACCCTGCACTGGGCCGGCACCCACCCCGGGCGGCTCGCCGGCGTCGTCGCCGCGGACTGCACGATCGTCCCCGGGCCCGCCCTCGCCCGGCTCTACGGCCTCTGGATCACGATGAAGGACTGGCTGCCGGGGGACTCCGACGCCCGCGTCGCCCGCGCCTTCGCCCGCCGCCACAGCGACAAGGCCGCCCGCCGCTACTACGGCGGCGGCCGCGCCCACGGCGTGGTGCGCACCGTGGTGCAGACCATCGGCTCGCTCGAGCTCCTCACCGACGTCGCCGCGATCGACGTGCCCGTCACCTTCGTCAACGGCGAGCACGACCCGTTCCGGCGGCACGAGGCGCTGTTCGTCGAGGCGGCGCGGGACGGGCGGCTCGTCATCCTCGACGACGCCGGGCACATCGCGAACCTGTCGCGCCCCAAGCGCTTCGCGAAGGTGCTGCGGCGCGCCGCGGCCGCCGGGGCGGAGTCGCGGCTCGCCCGCGAGGGCTGAGGCCCGCCGGGGCGCGGATCGTGCCTGCGCGGCCGTCAGGCAGGCAGCTCGCCCGTGCGCAGGAGATGCGCGAACTCGCCGGCGAAGCGCTCCGCGTCCGCCTTGCGGTGCGGCATGAACGCGAGGTCGCGCCGCCCCTCCACGGCGAGCTTCACCCGGGAGAACGCACCCACCCGGTAGCTCACCCCCGTGACCGCGGGCGCCGGCACCTCGCGCTTGACCTTCGCGCCCTTCAGGCCCCCGGTCACCTTCACCACGAGCAGCCGGCGCGCGGTCACGACGAGCACGTCGGGGAAGTCCCCGGCGACGCCCGGGAGGGCGAGCAGCACCTGTTCCTCGGGGTCGAGGACCTTCGGCACGTCGCGCTGGAGGCCGGGTGAGGCGAACAGCTCGTTCCTCACCAGGGCGGTGGCATAGGACATGGAGGCGGGGGTCGAGGCCATGCCGTCCATCGTAGGAGGGGCGTGGAGGAGGGCGCCCATGGGGAGTCCTCCCCATGGGCGGACGGCCGGAGGATCGCTACGGTCGACCTCGACACGGACACGCCGCTCCTCGCCCTCGGGCCGAGCGGTTCGGAAGGGGAGCGGGATGAGCGGGTTCTTCGGTGCGGACACCGATCGGCTGCGGGAGCACGCGGGCGTGCTGCGCGAGCGGGCGCAGCGTCTCATGGAGCTGCGCGAGTCGCTCGAGCCGCTGGTCATGGACGAGTCGGCGTGGCAGGGACCGGACGCCGACGCGTTCCGCGCGCAGTGGACGGGGAGCACCGCCGCGCAGCTCTCGCAGCGGGGCGAGGAGCTGAGCCGGCGCGGCGCGGACCTCGACGTGCAGGCGGAGGAGCAGGACACCGCCTCCGGGCAGGACGCCGGCTCCGGCGCCGGGGGAGACGGCGGCGGGAACGGCGAGGAGGGCTCCGGCCCGTTCTCGTTCCTCAAGGACCTCCTGCGCAAGGGGCAGTCCCTCTACAAGAAGGGCGCCCAGCTGCTCGACTTCCTCAAGCGGATCCCCACCGCGGCGGACGAGTTCGCGCACCTCGCCGAGGCAGGTCTGCAGAAGCTGTGGAAGGCCTCGTACCTCGAAGAGCTCTTCAACGGCGGCAAGGGCTGGCAGAAGGCCGCGGAGAACCTCCTCGGCAAGCTCGGCCTGCCCTCCTCGATCGGCAAGTTCGAACCGGCGAAGTGGCTGAACAAGCTCGACGACGTCGCCCCGTTCCTCAAGACCGGCGGCAAGCTGCTCGGCAAGGCGCTGCCCTTCGTCGACATCGGCTTCGGCCTCCACCAGGCCTTCACCGCGGACAACGCCTACGACCGCTGGAGCGGCGGCATCGGCGCCGCGGGCGGCACCCTGCTCGCGATCGCCCCGTTCACCGGACCCGCCGCGCCGATCGTCGGCGCGATCGGCGCGGGGCTCGGCGTCGTCTCGATCGGCATGGACGTCGGCAAGCTCGTCTACGAGAACTGGGACGGGATCACGGGGGCGGTGGGCGACGCGTGGAACGCCACGACCGGTGCCGTGAGCGACGCGGCGAGCACCGTGAGCGATGCCGTCGGCAACGCGGCGGAGTCCGTGAAGGACACCGTCAGCGACGTCGGCTCCGCCGTCAGCGACGGGATCGGCAAGGTCGGCGACGCCTTCGGGTTCTGACCCTCCTCCGATCACCGCCCCCTGTCCCCGCACCGCCCCCGACCCTAGGATCGAGCCATGCCCCAGCAGTCCCTGCGCACCGAGCGCGATGCCGCCGCCGCCTACGAGCTGCTCTCGACGGCGAGCGAGGACCCCGCCGTCCTCGCCGTCCTCACGGACGAGGAGCTCACCGCCCTCGCCGGAGCCGAGGCCGCGGCGCTCGCCGGCACCCCCTTCCTCGACGAGTCCGAGCTCGAGCGCGGCGCCGCCGCCGCGATCGCCCTGCGCTCCCTGGTGGCCCGCGGTCTGGTGCAGCTGACCGACGAGGGCCGCGAGACCGAGGGCGAGGACCTCGCGACCGGAGCGGAGCCTCGGCGCGCCGCGCAGCTGGACCGCACCCTCGCCGGTCTCCTCACCCTGCGCACCTCCCCGCTCGCCCTCGTGCACCTCACGCGGCGCGTCGCGGACCAGACCACCTCGCTGCTGCTCTCGCTCCATCCCCACGGCGGCGTCCTCGAGGAGCTCATCACCGCCGACGGCTTCCACCACTTCAGCCTCCCCGCACGGGAGGCCGTCCCGGCGCGGCTCGCCCGGTACGTCGACGCCGACCAGGTCGCGGGCGAGGCCGACGGCGCGACCACGACCGCGACCGCCGCCGAGCTCGACGCGGGGACCACGGAGATCTCGCGGCGGCTGCAGGATGCCCGAGCACTGACCGTCGTCACCTCGGCCGACGGCGGGACCAGCTCCCAGCTGACCGTCGTCGCGACGACCGATGCCGTGCTCGCCATGGACACCCCGCAGGATGCAGGAGAGCGTGTCGAGGTGCGCGAGCTCGGGACGAGCGGCCTCGAGGCCCTGCTGGCGGCCGCGCTCCCGGACCCCGCCGCCCTCTGACCCTCGCCCCGGCCCGCCGTGCGGCGCCGTACCCTGGGGACATGACCCGCCCCGTGCTGCGCGTCGGCTTCGTGCCCGGCGTCGAACCCGACCGCTTCGTGCGCCGCTGGAGGACCGGGCGCCGTGCTGCCTACCTCGAGGTCGTGCCCGTGCCGCTCTCCGGGCAGCGCCGCGCGCTCGCCGAGGGCGAGGTGGACATGTGCTTCGTGCGGCTCCCGCTCGAGGCGGCGGAGGACCTCCACGTCGTCGCGCTGTGGGAGGAGCGCCCGGCGATCGTCGTGGGCGACGAGAACGTCCTCAGCCTGCACGAGGAGATCTCCCTCGCGGACCTCGAGGGGGAGACCGAGATCCCCGCCGCCCACGAGGACGACGCCGCGGACCGCGTCGCCGTCGTCGCCACGGGCGTCGGCTTCACGCGCCTGCCGCTCTCCCTCGCCCGCCTGCACCACCGGAAGGACACGCGGCAGATCCCGCTCGTGGACGCCGAGCCCACCCGCATCGCGCTGGTGTGGCCGCGCGCCGCCGACGACGATCTGCGTCAGGAGTTCGTGGGGGTCGTCCGCGGGCGCACCTCCCGCTCCAGCCGCTGAGTCCCGCAGAACCGACCCCGAGAAGGCCCGGAAAGGACCCGACATGACCGAGCAGACCACGCACGACGAGCAGTCCCGCATGAACGTCGAGAGCTTCAACCTCGACCACCGCACCGTGGCCGCGCCCTACGTGCGCATCGCCGACCGGAAGGTGCTCCCCGGCGGGGACGTGCTGACGAAGTTCGACCTCCGCTTCACGCAGCCCAACGTCGACCACCTCGACTCCGAGACGGTCCACTCCCTCGAGCACCTCATGGCCGAGCACATGCGCGACCACACCGGCGACGTCATCGACGTGTCCCCGATGGGCTGCCGCACCGGCTTCTACGCGCTGCTCTCCGGCGACCACACCGCCGAGGACCTCGCCCCCGTGCTCGCGGCGACGCTCGAGGACGTGCTCGCGGCGACCGAGGTGCCCGCCGCGAACGAGGTCCAGTGCGGCTGGGGCGCCCACCACACGCTCGAGGGCGCGCAGCGGGCGGCGCGGGCGTTCCTCGACCGCCGCGCCGAGTGGGGCACCGTCACCGCCGGCTGATCTCCTCCCGCACGGCCTGCAGCAGGCGGGCCGTGCGCGGGTCCTCCGCGAGGTCGTCCACGGTCACGGGCCGCAGCGACGGATCGGCGAGCGGGATCCGCCAGTTGGGGTACTCCTCGTCGGTGCCCGGCTGGTTCTGGATCCGCCGCTCGCCCACGCAGTCCACGAGGGAGACGCCCAGCAGCAGCGAGGGCGTCCGCGCGAGATGGCGGTGCAGGGCGATCACCGTCTCCTCCGTGCCCGCGCCAGGGGCGAGCAGCCCCTCCGCACGGAGCACGTCGAGGACCCGGTCGCGGGCCTCGGCGTCGATCCGCCGCTCCTCCTCGAGCGGCCGCTCGAGGAGGCCCAGCTCGTGGCGCAGCGCCACGTGGTCCCCGGCGAGGTAGCCGGCGGTCGGCGGCAGGTCGTGCGTGTTCACCGAGGCCATGCACAGGCGCCGGTAGCGCTCGGGCGGCAGGGGAGCGCCGTCCTCGTGCTCGAACCACAGGATCGAGGTGCCCAGGATCCCCCGGCCGGAGAGGTACTCGCGCACCCACGGCTCGAAGGTGCCGAGGTCCTCGCCGATCACGAGGGTGCCCGAGCGCTCCGCCTCGAGCGCGAGGATCCCGATCATCGCCTCGTGGTCGAAGAACACGTACGCGCCGTCGGCCGCCTCGTTCCCCTCGGGGATGCACCACAGGCGGAACAGCCCCAGCACGTGGTCGATCCGGAGCGCGCCCGCGTGGCGCATGAGGGAGCGGAGCATGTCCCGCCAGGGCCGGTAGCCGGCCTCGCGCAGGTGATCGGGATGCCAGGGCGGCTGGTGCCAGTTCTGGCCCTGCTGGTTGTACTGGTCCGCGGGAGCGCCCACGGAGAGCCCGCTCGAGAGCACGTCCCGCAGCCGCCAGGAGTCCGCGCCCACCTGCTCCACGCCCACCGCGAGGTCGTGCATGACGCCGATCCGCATGCCGGCCTCAAGCGCGGCGGCCTGGGCGGCGGCGAGCTGCTCGTCCAGCAGCCACTGCACCCAGGTGTGGAAGGCGACGGATCCGGCGAGCTCGGTGCGCGCCCGCTCCACCGTCTGCTCGTCGAGGTCCTGCAGTCGCGCCTCCTCGGGCGTGCCGCGCAGGCTCTGCGCGATCGTGGACCACAGGGCGAAGTCAGCGAGGCCCTGCCCCTCGCGGGCGGTGTAGGCGTCCAGCAGCGCCTGCCGTCCTGCGCTGCGGGGAGCGGCGAAGAGCTCCTCGAGCGCCGCGAGCTTCGCGCTCAGCACCTCGTCCCGCTCGAGGTGGTCGACGCGGTCGTTCCAGGCGGCGACGGGCTCCCGCAGCAGCGCGATCCGCTGGCGGGCGTGCTCGGGCAGGTCCCGGTACTCGGGGACGTCCTCGATGCGCAGGTACAGCGGGCTCGTGAAGCGGCGCGTCACCGGGAGGTACGGGGAGGGCTCGACGGGCGGGGTGGGGTAGGAGGCGTGCAGCGGGTTCACGAGCAGGAAGTCCATGCCGTGGCGGGCCCCGGTGATCGCGGCGAGGTCGCGGAGGTCCCCGAGGTCGCCCACGCCCCAGGAGCGGGCCGAGCGCACGGAGTACAGCTGCGCCTGCACGCCGACGGCTCGGCGCGGGCCGAGGGCGTCCGCCGTCGTGACGCGCGGCGGGGTGACGACGAGATCCGCCTCCTCGCGTCCCTGCGGGGTCTCCGCGACGACCCGGTGCCAGCCGAGCGGCAGGTCGCCCGGCAGGCTGAAGCGGGCGCGACCCCGCAGGCGTCCGGCGATCTCGCGCGGAGGCGTGTCGTCCACGGTCTGCTCGAGGCCGCGGAGGCCGCCGTCCTCGAGCACGAGGTGCACCGTGACCGCGTCGCCGTGGTCCACGTGCACGGGGAGCGAGGACCCCTCTCCGGCCCGCAGCACGGTCGCGGGCGGCAGCGTGCGCGCCCACGGGGCGTCCTCGCGGGCGGTGCGCACGGCCGCGAGGTCGGCGTCGTCCTCGACGTGGTGGCCGAGCCCGGCGAGGACGGCGGCGAGGGTGTCGTCGGCGACGTCGCGGCGCACGCCGTCCCATCCCCAGTAGTCGGTGCCGACGCCGAGGTCACGGGCGAGTTCCCGCAGGGCGGAGGAGGTCAGTGCCATGCGCACATCGTAGCGGCGCGGATCACGTCCACGAGGGCAGCCACATGCGCCACTGCCACTGCTCGAGGTCGATCACCTGACCGGTCCACACCGGCCAGAAGAACGCGGAGACCATGACGATCAGCGTCAGCAGGGAGCCGACGAAGAGCCCGCCGGCCAGACGCCTCTCCTTCTCCGCGCCCGGCGGGCCCAGCAGCAGCCCGAGCACGTAGGCGAGGCAGAGCACCACCCACGGCTCGAAGGCGACCGTGTAGAAGGTGAAGATCGTGCGGTCCATGTACATCAGCCACGGCAGGTAGCCGCCCACGATGCCCGCGAGCGCCGCGGCCGCGCGGCCGTCGCGGTACCGGATCGCGAGGACGACGCACGCGAGGATCGCCACGGTGCCGAGCCACCAGATCAGCGGATTGCCGACGGAGAGGATGTGGGACGCGCAGCGGGCGACCTCGCAGCCGTGCTCCCCGTAGTCGTAGCCGCGGTAGTAGAAGTTCGTGGGCCGGATCATCAGCAGCCAGCCCAGCGGGTTCGCCTGGTACGGGTGCGGGGTGTCGAGGCTGACGTGGAAGTCGTAGGCCTGGGCGTGGTAGTGCCACAGGGACCACAGCGCGTCGAACACCGCATTGCCGCTGCCGCCGCCGGGCTGCTCGGCCGCCCACTGCCGGTCGTAGCCCTTGGTGCTCGCGAACCATCCCGACCACGAGAGCACGTACGTCAGCAGCGCCACGCCGACGGTCGAGAGGAAGGCCGGGATCGCGTCGAGCACGAGGCCGCCCGTGAACCAGCGCCGCTCGCCGATCGCGCGCCGCGTCCACCAGTCCCACAGCACGATCATGATCCCGAAGGCCGCGAGGAAGTAGAGGCCGGACCACTTCACGCCGCACGAGAGACCGAGCATGACGCCGCCCACGATCCTCCAGGGGCGCACGCCGCCCGACAGGCCGAGCGCGGGGGAGGCCTCCGCGGCGACGTGGAGGCGCGCGGCGAGCTGCGCCATCCGCTCGCGGTGCCGGTCGCGGTCGATCAGCAGCGCACCGAAGCCCGCGAGCGCGAAGAACATGAGCACGAGGTCCAGCAGGCTCGTGCGGGACTCGACCAGGTGCACCCCGTCCACGGCGAGCAGCAGCGCCGCGATGAGCCCCACGGTCGTCGAGCGGAACAGGCGCCGGCCGATCCTCGCGACCATGAGCACGCTGATCGCGCCGAGCAGCGCCACGGAGATCCGCCAGCCCCAGGGGTTGTCGGCCCCGAGCAGCTCCATGCCCAGGCCGATCACCCATTTGCCGACGGGCGGATGCACCACGTAGGAGCCGGTGTCCTCGTAGGTGTCGACGTCCCCGCGCTCCCAGGCGGCGTCGGGCTCGTCCGGCCAGTCCATCTCGACACCCTGCTGGGTGATCGTGTAGCCGTCCTTGACGTAGTAGGTCTCGTCGAAGATCAGCTCGCCGATCGAGCCGAGTCCCCACAGACGGAGCACGAGCGCGAGCCCGAACACCGCGAAGGCGGCGGCCCAGGCCCAGCGGGAGAAGGGCAGCGGCGTGGCGCCCAGGCGCCGGCGGTACGAGTCGAGCACGGCGGCGGGCTCGTCGTCGATGTCGGCGCGGTGGCGCGCGTCGGGGGCCGTCTGCACCCGGTCATGCTAGGTCATGGCCCCTGGGGACCTGCGGACCGGCCCTAGCATGGACCCCATGCTCGAACCCGGAGTCCTCACCCTCGCCGCCACCCCGATCGGCAACCCGCTCGACGCGAGCGTGCGGCTCCTGCGGGCCCTCGAGCAGGCGGAGCTGATCGCCGCGGAGGACACCCGTCGTCTCCACCGGCTCGCCGATGCCCTCGAGGTGACCCTCACGGGGAAGGTGCTCAGCTATCACGAGCACAACGAGGCCGAGCGCACGGACGTGCTGCTCGAGGCGCTGGGAGCGGGCCGCTCGGTGCTCGTGGTCACCGATGCGGGCATGCCCGTGGTCTCCGATCCCGGGTTCCGCGCCGTGCAGGCTGCGGTCGACGCCGGGCACCGGGTCACGGTGATCCCCGGCCCCTCCGCCGTGCTCACCGCGCTCGCGGCCTCCGGGATCGCGCCGGACCGCTTCAGCTTCGAGGGCTTCCCGCCGCGCCGGGACGGCAGGCGCCATGCGACCTTCGCCCCGCTCGCGGAGGAGCGGCGCACGATGGTGTTCTTCGAGTCGCCGCGGCGCACGGCGGCGACGCTCGCCGCGATGGCGGAGGACTTCGGGCAGCAGCGGCGCGCGGCGGTCGCCCGCGAGCTCACGAAGACCTACGAGGAGGTGGTGCGGGGGACCCTCGCCGAGCTCGTCGCCTGGGCGGAGGGGACGGAGGTGCTCGGCGAGATCGTCATCGTCGTCGCGGGCGCCGAGCCGCGGGCGGCGAGCGCCGAGGAGCTCCTCCCGGTCGTGCTCGAGCGGGCGGCCGCGGGGGAACGGCTCAAGGAGGCGGCGAAGGCGGTCGCCGCCGGGGCGGAGGGCGTCAGCTCCCGCGAGCTCTACGACCTGGCCCTCGCCGCGCGCTCCTGATCCGTGCGGGGAGCAGGGGAGCACGACGGAGCCCCCGGTCGATGACCGGGGGCTCCGTGGATGCTGCGGTGCGGGCTCGGCCCGCCGCGATCAGTCGTCGATCGAGAGCAGACCGCGCTGGTAGGCCTTGGCCAGACGACGCGGGACGGCGGCGCTGCGGCCGCGGACGGTGACCTGCACGAGGTCGGCGTTGTTCGCCTTCCACTGCGAGCGGCGGGACCGGGTGCGAGCCCGGGACATCTTGAACTTGGGCACTGCCATGGGAACGCTCCTTGACGGTCCGGAGGATGAACGAGCGAAGGTGTCCGCCCCGAGCAGCGACCCGGACCCGTGTCACGAGAGGGGCGCTCGGGTGCCGGTGAGGACACGCAACGAGGAATCATTGTGCCACAGCGCCGAGGTCGGCGCCCCCTCGCGCGGGGTGAGGTGGCCCACCTGGTCGCGTATGCCGCAGGTCGGACCGGACCGGCGGGGCGCGCGCCCCGGAGATCCTACGATGAGCGCATGCCGCCAGCCGAGAACCCCCTGCCCGCTCCCGTGCGCGCCCGCGAGGACATCGACCCCCGCGGCAGGTCCCGCGACCGCTCCTGGCCCCCGGCCCCCGCGCCGTTGCCGGTGCCCGTGGTCGACAACCACTGCCACCTCGACTTCTCCGACGGCGACGAGCAGCGTGACGTCCACGAGCACGTGCGGCTCGCCCGCGAGGCCGGCATCGAGGGGCAGATCACCATCGGCTCGGACATGCTCGCCGCGCGCTGGACGGCGGAGCTGGTCGCCTCCCCGCACTGCCCGCCGTCCCTGCGCGGCGGGGTCGCCGTGCACCCCAACGAGGCGCCGCTGCACGCGCGCGGCCACGACCACGAGGGGCGCGCGCTGCCCTCCCTCGACGAGGCGCTCGCGGAGACCGCGGACCTCCTGCGCAGCCCCGGCATGGTCGTCGTGGGGGAGACCGGGCTCGACTGGTTCCGCACCTCCCGGGGCGACGACGCCGCACGTCAGGCACAGCTCGACTCCTTCCGTGCGCACATCGCGATGGCCAAGGAGCTGGATCTCCCGATGCAGATCCACGACCGCGACGCCCACCAGGACGTGCTCGACGTGCTCGACGCGGACGGCGCGCCCGAGCGCACGGTCCTGCACTGCTTCTCCGGGGACGCGGCGTTCGCCCGCGCCTGCGCGGACCGCGGCTACCTCCTCTCCTTCGCCGGCACCGTCACCTTCAAGAACTCGACCGGCCTGCGGGAGGCGCTCGCGGAGGTGGGCCTCGGCCAGGTGATGGTCGAGACCGACGCCCCCTTCCTCACCCCCGTGCCCTACCGGGGCCGACCGAACTCCTCCTATCTGATCCCGCTCACCATGGCGACGATCGCCGAGGTGACCGGGGTGACCCTCGAGGAGGCCTGCGCCGCGGTGAGCGCGACCACCCGGCAGGTCTACGGCCCGATCGGAGCGGCGGCATGAGCGCGGCGGAGGGCCCCGGGCCCCTGCTCAGCGCCCGCGACATCCGCGAGCTCGCCGCGGCGGCCGGGATCCGGCCCTCGAAGCAGCGCGGCCAGAACTTCGTCATGGACCCGAACACCGTCCGCACGATCGTCGAGCGCGCGGGCCTCGAGCCCGGACAGGCGGTGCTCGAGGTGGGGCCGGGCCTCGGCTCGCTGACCCTGGGCCTGTTCGAGGCGGGGGCCGATGTCGCCGCGATCGAGCTGGACCGCGGGCTCGCGGAGCTGCTGCCCGCGACCCTCGCCGCCCGGGGCATCGACGAGGAGCGCTTCCGGCTGCTCCACGCCGACGCGCTGCAGGTGACCGAGCTGCCCGTGCTGCCACGGGCGGGTGTGCCCACGGCGCTCGTCGCGAACCTGCCCTACAACGTCGCGACCCCGATCCTGCTCACCGCGCTCGAGCGCTTCGCGTCCCTGCGCACGGCCCTCGTGATGGTGCAGACCGAGGTCGTCGAGCGGCTCTCCGCCGGTCCTGGGTCCCGCATCTACGGGGCGCCCAGCGTCAAGGCCGCCTGGTACGGGAGGGCGGAGCTCGCGGGCCGCATCTCCCGGCAGATCTTCTGGCCCGTCCCCAACGTCGACTCCGCGCTCGTGCGGCTGGTCCGGCACGAGGTGCCGCTGGGGGACGACGCGGAGCGGATCGCCGTCTTCGCCGTCGTCGACGCCGCCTTCGCCCAGCGCCGCAAGACGCTCCGCGCGGCGCTCGGCACCTGGGCGGGCAGCCCCGCCCGGGCCGAGGCCGTGCTGCGGGAGGCCGGGATCGACCCCGGAGCCCGTGGCGAGACGCTCGACGTGGACGGATTCCGCGCGATCGCCCGCGCCGACGCGGTGATCGCCCGATGACCGTCCCGGCGGCCCCGCCGCGCCGCGTGGTGGTGCAGGCCCCCGGCAAGATCAACCTCTCCCTCGCCGTGGGGGCCGTCGACGGCCGCGGCTACCACGAGCTCGCGACGGTGTTCCACGCCGTGGATCTCCTGGAGACCGTGACCGCGCGCGCCGTGGACGGCGCGGAGCTCACCCTGGCCGTGGACTCGAGGGTCCCCGGTGACGTCCCGCTGGACGGCACCAACCTCGCCCTGCGCGCGGCGGCCCTGCTGCGCGAGCGCACGGGCACCCGGCGCGGCGCGGCGCTGCACGTCGACAAGCGCGTCCCGGTCGCCGGCGGCATGGGCGGCGGCTCGGCCGACGCCGCCGCGGCGCTCGTCGCCCTCGACGCCCTGTGGGGGCTGGCCCTCGGCCCCGCCGCGCTAACGGAGCTCGCCGGGGAGCTCGGGGCCGACGTCCCCTTCGCCCTCCTCGGCGGCACCGCCCTGGGGCGCGGGACGGGCGGGGACCTCACCCCGCTGCGGACGGGCGGCGATCCCTGGTGGGTGCTCGCCGTCCCCGGCGGTCACCTCTCCACCCCGGCCGTGTACCGGCGCGCCGACGAGATCGCCGAGGCCACCGGGCGCGCCCTGCCCGCGCGTCCCGAGGTCGATGCCCGTCAGCTCGACGCGCTCGCGGCGGGGGACACGGAGCTGCTCGCCGCGACGCTCTCCAACGACCTGCAGGAGGCGGCGCTGGGCCTCCACCCGGGGCTCGCCCCGGTGCTCGACGCGCTGCGGGACGCGGGCGCCCCGGGCGCTCTGGTCTCCGGATCGGGGCCCACGCTCGCCGCCCTCGCCCGGGACGAGCGGCACGCCCGCGCGATCGCGGAGCGCGTGCACGGCGCGGGCGTGGTCGAGCAGTGCCTCCTCGCCCGTGGCGGCGCGCCCGGCGCCCGGGTGCTCGCGCAGGACTGACCCGCGGGGGAGCTCAGCCCAGCTGCTCCGAGAGCTCGAGCCAGCGCTCCTCCGCCCGGTCGTTCTCGTCCTGCAGGTCGCTCATCTCCGCCGTGAGCGCGGCGAGCCCCGTGTAGTCGGACTGGTCGTGCTCGGCCATCCGTGACACGAGCGCCTCCCGCTGCGTGGCGAGCTTCCCCATCCGCCGCTCGAGCGCGGAGAGCTCCTTCTGGGCGTCCCGCAGCTCCTTGCCGCTCAGCCCCGGGGCGGCCGGGGACCCGGCGGGGTCGGGGCTGCCCGCGGCGGCTCGCGCGGCGGGCGGTTCCTCGGCCGTCCGCTCCTGCTGCTCGCGCAGGGAGAGGTACTGCTCCACGCCGCCGGGGAGGTGGCGCACGTGCCCGTCGAGCACGGCGTACTGCTGATCGGTGACGCGCTCGAGCAGGTAGCGGTCGTGCGAGACGACGAGCAGCGGGCCCGGCCAGGTGTCCAGCAGGTCCTCCATCGCCGCGAGCATGTCCGTGTCCATGTCGTTGGTGGGCTCGTCGAGCACGAGCACGTTGGGCTCCTCGAGCAGGGTCAGCAGCAGGTCCAGCCGTCGCTGCTGACCACCGGAGAGGGCCTTGACCTGCACCTTCTGATGGGCGGTGGTGAAGCCGAGCCGTTCGAGCAGCTGCCCGGGGGAGACCTCGTCCTTCCCGGCGCGGAAGGTCGTGCGGTAGCGGCCGACGACGTCGCTGATGCGCTCCTCGCCGAGATCCGCGAGCCCCTCGAGGCGCTGGGACACCTGGCGCACCGTGACGGTCCTCCCGCGCTTCACCCGCCCGCTCATCGGGGTCACCGTGCCGCGCACGAGGCCCAGCAGCGTGGACTTCCCGGCACCGTTGGGGCCGAGGATCCCGATCCTGTCCGCCGGGCCGATGTGCAGCGTCACGTCCTCGAGCACGGGCGTGCCGTCGTAGCCGGCGGTCACGTCGAGGACGTCGATGACGTCCCGGCCCAGGCGGGAGGTCGCGAGCTGCGTGAGCTCGACGGTGTCGCGCACGGGCGGCTCCCCGGCGATGAGCTCGTTCGCCGCGTCGATGCGGAACTTCGGCTTCGACGTGCGGGCCGGGGCGCCGCGGCGCAGCCAGGCGAGCTCCTTGCGCATGAGGTTCTGGCGCTTGGACTCGATCGCCGCGGCCTGCCGGTCGCGCTCGACCCGCTGGAGCACGTACGCCGCGTAGCCGCCCTCGAAGGGGTCGACGACGCCGTCGTGCACCTCCCACATGCGGGTGCACACGGCGTCGAGGAACCAGCGGTCGTGGGTGATGACCACGAGCCCGCCGTCGCGCACGGACCAGCGCCGGCGCAGGTGCTCGGCGAGCCAGGCGATGCCCTCGACGTCGAGGTGGTTGGTGGGCTCGTCCAGCAGCAGCACGTCCCAGTCGCCCACGAGCAGCTCGGCGAGGTGGACGCGCCGCAGCTGGCCGCCGGAGAGGGCGCTGAGCTGCAGGTCCAGGTCGATGCCGCCGAGCAGCCCCGCGAGCACGTCGCGGATCCGCGGGTCCGAGGCCCATTCGTGCTCGGGGCGGTCGCCCACGACGCGGTCGCGGACGCTCACCCCGGGGGCGGCCTCGTCCTGCTGGTCGAGCACGCCGACGCGCACCCCGCCGCGCACGGTGACTCGGCCGGAGTCGGGGGTGCGCTCGCGCGAGAGCAGACGCAGCAGGGTGGACTTGCCGTCGCCGTTGCGCCCCACGACCCCGATGCGGTCGCCCTCGTCGATGCCGAGGGTCACGTCGTCCAGGAGGACGCGGTCGGGGAGGGCGAGGTGGAGCAACTGGGTGCCGAGCAGATGGGCCATGCAGGAGGGTCCTCAGGGACGAAGTGACGGGGTGATGACGGGGTGGTGTCGAGCGGAGCCGCGGGGCCGGGGAGGTCAGTCCCCGGGGCGGGCGTCCGCCTCGAAGGTGAGCAGCAGCTCGCGCAGCAGCCGGATCAGCAGGTCCTCCTCGCCGTCGGCGAGCGGGGCCAGGAGCTCCCGCTCCGCCGCGAGCAGGCTCTCCATCGCCGCGTCCACGCGCGCGGCGCCCTCGGGATGCAGGCGCACCTCGACCGCGCGACCGTCCCGGGGGGAGCGGGCCCGCGTCACGAGGCCCTTGGCGACGAGCTTGTCGAGCCGGGCGGTCATGGTCCCGGAGGTCACGAGGGTCTGCTGCATGAGCGCCCCGGCGGAGAGCGCGTCGTCCCCGCTGCGGCGCAGGGCGGAGAGCATGTCGAACTCCCAGCCCTCGAGCCCTGCCCCGGCGAACGCCTCACGGCGCGCGCTCTCGAGATGGCGGGCGAGGCGCGAGATGCGCGAGTAGACCTCGAGGGGTCGGGTGTCGAGGTCCGGCCGGGCGCTCGCCCACCCGCGCACGATCCGCTCCACCTCGTCGGACGGGGCGGTCGGTGCGGCCGCTCCGGGCGTCTCGGAGTGCTCGGTGGAGGCGGAGGACATGGGCGTGAGTCTAGAGGGCGACCCGCGCCGCTTCCGCTCAGGAGCCGGCGCCGCCACGGAGCTCGGGCTTCTTCTCCATCGCCGCGAGCCCGAACCAGGAGAGGTTCACGAGCCTCGCGGCCAGGACCTCCTTGGACGGCTTGTGCGTCTCGAGCCACCACTGGCCCGTGTACGCCACCATGCCCACGAGCATCTGCGCGTACACCGGGGCGTCCTTCGTGGGGTAGCCGCGAAGCTTGAGCTGGGCGGCCAGGATCCCCTCGACGCGGCGGGCGACGTCGCTCAGCAGGGAGGAGAAGGTGCCGCCGCTCTGGCTCACGGGGGAGTCCCGCACGAGCATGCGGAAGCCGTCCTCGTTGTCGTCGATGTAGGAGAGGAAGGCGAGCGCCGCGCGCTCCATGAGCACCCGGGGGTGCGAGCGCTGGTCCTGGAGGGACTGCTCGAGGGCAGCGAGCAGCGCTCCCACCTCGCGGTCCACGATGACGGCGTACAGACCCTCCTTGCCACCGAAGTGCTCGTAGACGACGGGCTTGGAGACCTTCGCGCGGGCGGCGATCTCCTCGACGCTCGCGGCGTCGTACCCCTTCTCCGCGAAGAGGCGACGACCCACGGCCACGAGCTGCTCACGACGCTCCCGGCCGGTCATCCGGACGGAGCGCGGGCGCGGGGCCTGGTCGTTCGCCATGGGGGCGAGTCTGGCACAGGCCGCGCGCTCCCGGCGGCGGGCGGGATCCGCGGCGGATAGGATCGGTGCGGCCTCGCGCCGGTCGCCGTCGGCCCCGCAGGGAGTCCCCTGCGGCCCGCTCGCGGACCGTCCGGTGCGCGTCCTTCCGCCATGGTGTAATCGGCAACACCTCAGATTTTGGTTCTGATGTTTCAGGTTCGAATCCTGATGGCGGAACGCCCTCCGCCTCCCCGTCCGGGGATGGAGATGTCGTCGATCCCGAGGAGCAGCCCCCGTGGAAAACCCCGCACCCGCCGCCGTGGTGGTCCTGGCCGCCGGGGCCGGAACCCGCATGCGGTCCCGGACCCCCAAGGTCCTGCACGAGATCGGGGGCCGCTCGCTCCTGGTCCACGCCGTGACCGCCGCCGAGGGCACCGGGCCCGGTGAGCTCGTCGTCGTGCTCCGCCACGAGCGCGACCGCGTCGCCGCCCACCTCGCCGACCACGCCCCCGAGGTCACCGTCGCCGACCAGGACGAGGTCCCCGGGACCGGCCGCGCCGTGCAGTGCGGTCTCGAGAAGGTCGCCGCCGCGACCGGCACCGTGCTCGTCACCTACGGCGACGTCCCGCTCCTCGAGGCGGGCACGCTGCGCGAGCTCGTCGCCGCCCACGAGCAGGCGGGCGCCGCGGTCACCGTGCTCACCGCGAAGGTCCCCGACCCCACCGGCTACGGCCGCATCCTCCGCAGCCAGGACGGCGCCGAGGTGCTCGGGATCGTCGAGCACAAGGACGCCACGGAGGAGCAGCGGGGGATCGACGAGATCAACTCCGGCATCTACGCCTTCGACCTCGCCGTCCTCCGCGACGCGCTGGGCCGCATCACGACGGACAACGCCCAGGGCGAGATGTACCTCACGGACGTCCTCGCGATCGCCCGCGAGGACGGCGGCTCGGTGCGCGCGCTCGTCACCTCCGACCTCATGATGGTCGAGGGCGTCAACGACCGAGTACAGCTCGCGCAGCTCGGCGCGGAGATGAACCGCCGCATCCTCGAGCGCCACATGCGCGCCGGCGTGACGATCGTGGACCCGGCCACCACCTGGATCGACGCCGACGTCACGATCGGTCAGGACGCGATCATCCGCCCCGGCGTCCAGCTCCACGGCGCGACGGACGTCGGCGAGGACGCCGAGATCGGCCCGGACACGACCCTGCGGGACACCGAGGTGGGTGCCGGGGCGAGCGTGCTGCGCTCCCACGCGGTGCTCGCGGAGATCGGACCCGGTGCGACCGTCGGCCCGTTCTCCTACCTGCGCGCGGGCACCTCGCTCGGCGCGAAGGGCAAGATCGGCGGCTTCGTCGAGACGAAGAACGCACGGATCGGCGAGGGTGCGAAGGTCCCGCACCTCAGCTACGTCGGGGACGCGGAGATCGGCGAGGGCACCAACATCGGCGCCGCGACGATCTTCGCGAACTACGACGGCGTCGAGAAGCACCGCACCACCGTCGGCCGCCACGTCCGGGTCGGCTCGGACAGCGTGCTCGTGGCCCCCGTCACCATCGGCGACGGGGCGGCGACCGGCGCCGGCACCACGGTGCGCAAGGACGTGCCGCCGGGGGCGCTCGCCGTGAACGCGGGCTCGCAGCGGAACGTGGAAGGATGGACCCTGCGACGCCGTGCGGGGACCGCGGCCGAGGCCGCGGCTCGTGCCGCCCTCGACGGTGCGGATGCCTCCGCCGCCGACGCCGCGTCCGGAACGGCCGAGGGCCACAGCGACGACAGCAAGGAGCAGGGGCAGCGATGAGCGGAATCGTCACCACGGGGGAGAAGCGGCTCGTGCTCGCCTCCGGCAGGGCCCACCCGGTCCTCGCGCAGGAGGTCTCCCAGGAGCTCGGCGTCGAGGTCCTCCCGATGGACGCCTGGGACTTCGCCAACGGCGAGATCTACGTGCGCTACGGCGAGTCCGTGCGCGGCAGCGACGCCTTCGTCCTGCAGTCCCACCCGGCGCCCATCAACACCTGGGTGATGGAGCACCTGATCATGATCGACGCGCTCAAGCGGGCCTCCGCCAAGCGCATCACCGCGATCTCGCCGAGCTTCCCCTACGCCCGCCAGGACAAGAAGCACCGCGGCCGCGAGCCGATCTCCGCCCGCCTCATGGCGGACCTCTACGAGACCGCCGGCATCGACCGCATGATGTCCGTGGACCTCCACGCCCCGCAGGTGCAGGGCTACTTCAGCCAGCCGGTGGACCATCTCATGGCGCTCCCGATCCTCGCGGACTACGTGAGCCGGAAGTACGGCTCCGAGGACATCGCCGTCGTCTCCCCGGACGCCGGGCGCATCCGCGTCGCGGAGCAGTGGGCCAAGCGCCTGGGCGGCGTGAACCTCGCGTTCATCCACAAGTCCCGCGACCCGAAGCGGCCCAACCAGGCCGTCGCGAAGCGCGTGATCGGCGACATCTCCGGCAAGACCTGCATCCTCGTGGACGACATGATCGACACCGCAGGCACGATCGTGCAGGCCGTCGAGGCGCTCACGAAGAACGGCGCCTCCTCGGTCGTCATCGCGACGACGCACCCGATCCTCTCCGACCCGGCCGCGCAGCGCCTGCGCGACTCCGGTGTGCGCGAGGTGGTCTGCACCAACACCCTCCCGATCCCCGAGGAGAAGCAGTTCGAGGAGCTCACGCAGCTCTCGATCGCGCCGCTCATCGCCCGGGCGATCCGCGCGGTCTTCGACGACGGCTCGGTGACGAGCCTCTTCGACGGCGAGGTCTGAGGCCCCGCCCGGGACCGCCGCCGCGCGGGAGGGCCCGCATCCCCACCCGGGGATGCGGGCCCTCCCGCCGTCCGGGCCGTGCCCGGTCCGGCGGGTGCGCGGCTCAGATCAGCCAGCGCGCCCGGTCGCCGACGAGCCGCCTCCAGGTGGCGCCGAGGCCCAGGTGGTCCCCCGCGCCGATCGCGGCGAGGGCGACGACGAGCACGCCGTGCACGAGGTGCTCGTCGATCACCGGGTTCGTGGTGAGCGGGAACGAGGCGAGGTACATGAGCGCGAACATCGCGGCGCCGGAGACGGCGGCGATGCGCATGCCGATCCCGAGCACGAGCGCCAGCCCGATCCCGAGCAGGCCCGCCATGAACAGCACGTCGGTGACGGGGTTCAGGGACAGCCAGAACCGCCACAGCCCCGCGAACGGGTTGCCCGCCTCGATCGCCCCGCCGAGGAAGCCGGCGGTCGGGGAGTCGCCGCGGATCCAGGCGCGGTCCGCGGGAGTCGCGAAGCCGAGGCCGAAGGTCTTGTCGAGGAACGCCCACAGGAAGGTGAGGCCCAGCAGGATGCGGACCGCGCCGAGCAGTGTGAGGCCCGCGCGGGCGGGGGCGGCGGTGCCGCGGGCGGACGTGGTGGAGGAGGAGGGGGCGGCGGTGGTCATGGTCTTCCCGGTGTCGGGACGGAGACTCGCTCCGTCGGCTGTCGCTGACGTGATCGAGACCAGGGAGCTCCGTCGGCCGCTCGGCGGGACCAGCGTCCCTGCCCGGAGCGCGTGCGCCGGGCACCCGAGCAGCGATCGTCGTCACCTCCCGTGCGGACCGGGCGCGGGTGCGTGCTATCTTCTCGAGGTCACTTCGGCGAGGGGACGCCCCGGGCGTCCCGTGATCGACGCGGTGCGGTCCCTCCGGCGCCCGGCGCCGGATCGGGTCCGTCGTGTCCTCGCCCCGCGATGCACGACCCCCGATCACGAGGAGAACCCCCATGGCTGAGACCCTGAACGTCGAGCTGCGCGACGAGTTCGGCAAGGGCGCCGCCCGCCGCATCCGCGCCGAGCACAAGATCCCCGCCGTCCTGTACGGCCACGGCGAGGCCCCCCTGCACCTGGTGCTCCCGGGCCACGAGACCGCGCTGGCCGCCCGCAACTCCAACGCCCTGCTGGACCTCCAGCTGGCCGACGGCACCTCGCACCTGGCGCTCATCAAGGAGATCCAGCGCCACCCGCTGCACCGGACCCTCGCGCACCTCGACCTCATCATCGTCAAGCGCGGCGAGAAGGTCGAGGTCGACGTGCCCGTGACCGTCACCGGCGAGCCCGTCGCCCCGGCGATCTCGGTCCTGGACCTCCAGGCCCTCACCCTCTCGGTCGACGCCCTCCACGTGCCCGAGCACGTCGAGATCTCCGTCGACGAGAAGGTCGACGGCGACCAGGTCTTCGCCGGCGACGTCACCCTCCCCGAGGGTGCCGAGCTGGTCACCGACGCCGAGCTGCTCGTCGTCGCCATCCAGATCCCGCGCGTCCAGGAGGAGCCGGAGGCCGAGGACGCCGAGGGCGCCGAGGACACCGACTCCGAGGGTGCCGAGGAGGAGTCCTCCGAGCAGGAGTGACGATCCTCGGATCACACCGACCCGCCGGGGCGTCGCGCAGCAGCGCGGCGCCCCGGTAGGTTTCTCCCGGGGCCCCGGTATGCCGGAGGCCCCTCTCGTCATGTTCAGGAGGAGCACGTGAGCACGTCCGACCGCAGCGCGGGCACGTATCTGGTGATCGGCCTCGGCAACCCCGGGGACCGCTACGCCGCGACCCGCCACAACGTGGGCCAGATGGTGCTGGACCACATCGCGGCCGCGACGAGGTCGCGGTTCTCCGCCGCCCGCCGCGCCCAGGCCGTCGTCGTCGAGGGCAGGCTCGGCCTCCCCGGTGCGGACGAGCGGGTCGTGCTCGCGAAGCCCTCCACCTACATGAACACCTCGGGCGGCCCCGTCAAGGCGCTCGCGTCCTACTACGACGTGCCGCCCGAGCGGGTCGTCGTGGTCCACGACGAGGTGGACATCCCCTTCGACTCCGTGCGTCTCAAGCGCGGGGGCGGAGAGGGCGGCCACAACGGCCTGCGCGACATCACCAAGGCCCTCGGGACGAAGGACTACCTGCGCGTGCGGGTCGGCGTGGGCCGGCCCCCGGGCAGCAAGGACACCGCGGACTTCGTGCTCTCCCCGTTCAGCTCGACCGAGCGCAAGAGCCTGGACATGCTCGTCTCCGACGCGGCGGACGCCGTCGAGGCGCTCGTGCTGCAGGGCCTCACCGCCGCCCAGCAGCGATTCCACTCCCCGGAGGCCCGATGACCCCCACCGCCCCGCTCGCCCCCCTGCTCGACCTGCTCGCCGGCGGGCGCGACCTCTCCGCGATCCGCGAGCTCGTCGCCTCCGGGACGGCCGACGGCAGCGGCGGCGACATGGTCGCGGCGACGGGCCTGTTCCCCTTCGCCGTCGCGGACCTCGCGCGCGCCTCGAGCGCCGAGAGCCCGCTCGTCGTCGTCACCCCGACGACGCGCGCCGCCGAGGACCTCCGCTCCGCGCTCGGCTCCCTCGTGGGCACCGAGCACCTCGCCGAGCTCCCCGCCTGGGAGACCCTTCCCCATGAGCGGCTCTCGCCGCGCGCGGACACCGTCGCCCGGCGCCTCGCGACGCTGCGGCGGATCGCCCATCCCGAGACCGAGCGTCCCGTGCACGTGCTGCTCATGCCCGTGCGCTCCCTGCTCCAGCCGATCGCCGCGGGCCTGGGCGACCTCCGGCCGGTCCGCGCCGCGGTGGGGGACACCTATGCCCTCGAGGACCTCGAGCAGGATCTCGTCGACGCCGCCTATGCGCGCGTGGACATGGTGGAGAAGCGGGGGGAGTTCGCCGTGCGCGGAGGCATCCTCGACGTCTTCCCGCCCACCGAGCCGCACCCGGTGCGCGTGGACCTCTTCGGCGACGAGGTGGACGATGTCCGCTACTTCTCCGTCGCCGACCAGCGCTCCCTGGACCCGGCCCCGCACGGCCTCGACGCCCCGCCCTGCCGGGAGATCCTGCTGACCCCGGCCGTGCGCGAGCGCGCCCGGGCGATGGCGGAGGATCTCCCCGGCGTCGCCGAGATGCTCCAGCGCATCGCCGCGGGCATCGCCGTGGACGGCATGGAGTCCCTCAGCGCCGTGCTCGTCGAGGAGATGCAGCAGGTGGCGGACGTCCTCCCCGCCGGCGCGCGCTTCCTGCTCATGGACCCCGAGAAGATCCGCGCCCGTGCCGCGGAGCTCGTCGCGACGACGGACGAGTTCCTCGCGGCGGCCTGGTCGAGCGCCGCCGCCGGCGGCGGGCTCCCGATCGACGTCGGCGCCGCGAGCTTCGTCCCGCTCTCCGAGGCGAAGGGCCATGCCCGCGCGGGCGGCCGGCCCTGGTTCACGCTCGCCGCCTTCGGGCTCGAGAGCGACGTCGACCTCACGGCCACGACCGCGACCACGCACCCCGGCTACTCGGGGAAGCCCGGGGACGCCGCCCAGGACCTCGAGCGCCGCCGCAAGGACGGCTGGCGCATCGTCGCGACGCTCACCGGCCAGGGATCCGCCCGCCACGCGAGCGAGAACCTGCGCGCGGAGGGCCTGCCCGCCGTCTATGCGGACCACCTCGAGGGCCCCGTCGCCGAGGGCGAGGCGGTCGTCACCGTCGGCCCGTTCCCCGAGGGGCTCGTCGACGAGGACGCGAAGGTCCTGCTCGCCTCGGAGCGCGACCTCACGGGAAAGTCCGGCGCCCGCCGCGGCGAGGAGCGGCGCATGCCCTCGCGCCGACGCAACGTGGTGGACCCGCTGCAGCTGCGGCCCGGCGACTTCGTCGTGCACTCCCACCACGGCGTCGGCCGCTTCGTCGAGATGACGAGCCGCACCGTGGGCTCCGGGGCGAAGGCCACGACCCGCGAGTACCTCGTCATCGAGTACTCGGCCTCGAAGAAGGGCCAGCCCGGCGACCGCCTCTACGTCCCGAGCGACCAGCTCGACCAGGTCACGAAGTACGTCGGCGGCGAGGAGCCGAGCGTCAACCGCATGGGCGGCGCGGACTGGGCCAAGACGAAGTCCCGCGCCCGCAAGGCGATCCGGGAGATCGCCGACGAGCTCGTGCGTCTGTACTCGGCGCGGCAGTCCGCACCCGGCCACGCCTTCGCCCCCGACACACCGTGGCAGCGGGAGCTCGAGGACGCCTTCGAGTTCATCGAGACGCCGGACCAGCTCTCCGCCCTCGACGACGTCAAGGGCGACATGGAGAAGTCGGTCCCCATGGACCGGCTCATCCTCGGCGACGTCGGCTACGGGAAGACGGAGATCGCGGTGCGCGCGGCCTTCAAGGCCGTGCAGGACGGCAAGCAGGTCGCCGTGCTCGCGCCGACGACGCTCCTCGCCCAGCAGCATCTCGACACCTTCACCGAGCGGTACACGGGCTTCCCCGTGACCGTGAAGGGCCTCAGCCGCTTCCAGTCCGCGGCGGACTCCCAGGCGACGATCGACGGCCTGCTCGACGGCTCCGTCGACGTCGTCATCGGCACCCACCGCCTGCTCACCGGGCAGGTGCGCTTCAAGGACCTCGGCCTGCTCATCATCGACGAGGAGCAGCGCTTCGGCGTCGAGCACAAGGAGACCCTGAAGGCGCTGCGGACCGACGTCGACGTGCTCGCCATGTCCGCCACTCCGATCCCGCGCACGCTCGAGATGGCCGTCACGGGCATCCGGGAGATGTCGACGCTCGCGACGCCGCCGGAGGAGCGCCACCCTGTGCTCACCTACGTCGGCGCGCAGGAGGACAAGCAGGTCACCGCCGCGATCCGGCGCGAGCTGCTGCGCGAGGGCCAGGTGTTCTACGTGCACAACCGGGTCGAGGACATCGACCGGGTCGCCGCGCACCTGCGGGAGCTGGTCCCCGACGCACGCGTCCAGGTCGCCCACGGCAAGATGAACGAGCACCAGCTCGAGCGCGTCATCCTCGACTTCTGGGAGCGGGAGTTCGACGTCCTCGTCTGCACCACCATCGTGGAGACGGGCCTGGACATCGCGAACGCGAACACGCTCATCGTGGAGAACGCGGACCGCTTCGGCCTCTCGCAGCTGCACCAGCTGCGGGGCCGCGTGGGCCGCTCGAGCGAGCGCGCGTACGCCTACTTCCTCTACAGCGCCACGAAGCCGCTCACCGAGACGGCCCACGACCGGCTCACGACCCTCGCGACGAACACCGACCTCGGCGCGGGCATGCGGGTCGCGATGAAGGACCTCGAGATCCGCGGCGCGGGCAACCTGCTGGGCGGCGAGCAGTCCGGTCACATCGCCGGGGTGGGATTCGACCTCTACGTGCGGATGGTGGGGGAGGCCGTCGCGGCCTTCCGCGGCGAGACGACCGCGCCGGAGAAGGAGATCCGCGTCGAGCTCCCCGTGGACGCGCACCTCCCGCACGACTACATCCCCTCCGAGCGGCTGCGCCTCGAGGCGTACTCGAAGCTCTCGGCCGTGCGCGAGGTCGAGGAGATCGAGCAGGTCGCGGCCGAGCTCGTGGACCGCTACGGCCCGCTGCCGGAGCCGGTGTCCCTGCTCCTGGACGTCGCGCGGTTCCGGATCGACGCCCGCGCCGCAGGCATCGACGAGGTGCAGGCGCAGGGCAAGATGATCCGCTTCGCGCACGTCGAGCCCGCGGACTCGGTCGCGATGCGCATGAAGCGGCTGTACCCCGGCACGATGCTCAAGCCGGCCGTGCGGCAGGTGCTCGTGCCGCGGCCGACGACCGCGCGCTTCGGCGGCACGGAGCTGCGCGACCACGCGCTGCTGGACTGGGCGCGCGAGGTCCTGCGCACCCTCGTGCCGTCGGCCGCGGAGCAGATCTCGCGGTCCGACGGCGAGTGATCCGCCGCGGGTAGCCTCGGGGACGTGAGCGAGCACCGAGACCGGACCCCGGCCGCACCGTCCCCCGAGACCCCCGGCAGGCACTCCGTCCCGCGGGAGGGTGCTCCGCGGGGTGCCGCCCTGCTGCGGGCGGTGGAGGTCATGGAGGCGCTTCGTGCCCCGGACGGCGACGCCTGGTCGCACACGCAGACCCATGCCTCGCTCGCGCGCTACCTGCTCGAGGAGACCCACGAGGTCCTCGAGGTGATCGACGACCCCGCGGCGCACGGCCCCGTGGCGCTGCGCGACGAGCTCGGCGACCTGCTCTTCCAGATCCTCTTCCACGCCCGGATCGGGCAGGAGGAGGAGCCCGCCTGGGACGTCGACGACGTGGCCCGCTCGTTCGTCGCGAAGATGGAGCGCCGCAACCCCCACGTGTTCGGGGCGGGGCGGGAGGACGCGCTCGAGGACCCGGCGGACGTCGAGGCGATCATCGCGCAGTGGCATGCGGTGAAGGCGCAGGAGAAGGCCGCCGCCTCGAGGGACGCAGACGGCACCACGGACGGCACGGACCCCCGGCGCGCCTGGTCCGAGGGGATCCCGGCCGCGCTGCCGGCGCTCCAGCGCGGAGCCAAGATGGTGCACCGCGCCCGCTCCGCCGGGGCCCTCGACGCGCTGCTCGCCGCCGCGGACGCCGAGGTGGCAGCGGGGTCCTCGGACCCCGGCGAGCCCGGGACCGCGGCCGAGGACGACGAGCTCGCGCGTGCGCTGCTCGACCTCGTCGTCGCGGCGGAGGAGCGCGACACCGACCCGGAGACGGCGCTGCGCTCGCTGCTCGCCCGCGCCGATGCGCGGGTCGCCCGGGCACGCGGGACGCATGCGGACGGGACCGCCTAGACTGTCCGGCGGTGGGTCAGCGTCGACCGGCCATGACGGAACTTCATCCGATGGAAGGAACAGCACATGGCAGCTCTGATCGATGCCGTCCACGCCCGCGAGATCCTGGACTCCCGCGGCAACCCCACCGTCGAGGTGGAGGTCCTCCTCGACGACGGCACCTTCGCCCGCGCCGAGGTCCCCTCCGGCGCCTCGACCGGCGCCTTCGAGGCCGTCGAGCGTCGTGACGGCGACAAGGGCCGTTACCTGGGCAAGGGCGTCGAGCAGGCCGTCGCGGCCGTCATCGACGAGCTCGGCCCGGCCGTCGTCGGCTTCGACGTGCAGGAGCAGCGCGCGATCGATCAGGCGATGCTCGAGCTCGACGGCACCGCCAACAAGGGCAAGATCGGCGCCAACGCGATCCTCGGCGTCTCGCTCGCCGTCGCGAAGGCCGCCGCGGACTCCGCCGGCGTCCCGCTCTACCAGTACCTGGGCGGCCCGAACGCCCATGTCCTGCCCGTCCCGATGATGAACATCCTCAACGGCGGGTCCCACGCGGACTCCAACGTCGACATCCAGGAGTTCATGATCGCGCCGATCGGCGCGGAGACCTACAGCGAGGCGCTGCGCACCGGCGCCGAGGTCTACCACCAGCTGAAGTCCGTGCTCAAGGAGCGCGGCCTGTCCACGGGGCTGGGCGACGAGGGCGGCTTCGCGCCGAACCTCGAGTCCAACCGCGCGGCGCTCGACCTCATCGTCGAGGCCATCGAGAAGGCCGGCTTCGTGCCGGGCAAGGACGTCGCGCTCGCGCTCGACGTCGCCGCCTCGGAGTTCTTCTCCGACGGCGCCTACACCTTCGAGGGCGCGAAGAAGTCCTCCGAGGAGATGGCCGCGTACTACTCCGAGCTCGTCGCCTCCTACCCGCTGGTCTCGATCGAGGACCCGCTGGACGAGGAGGACTGGGAGGGATGGAAGACCATCACCGCCCAGCTCGGCGACAAGGTCCAGCTCGTGGGCGACGACCTCTTCGTCACCAACCCGGAGCGCCTGGGCCGCGGCATCGACGAGCGCGCCGCCAACGCCCTCCTCGTGAAGGTCAACCAGATCGGCTCGCTCACGGAGACCTTCGACGCCGTCGAGCTCGCGCACCGCGCGGGCTTCAAGGCGATGATGTCCCACCGCTCCGGCGAGACCGAGGACACGACCATCGCGGACCTCGCCGTCGCCACCAACTGCGGCCAGATCAAGTCCGGTGCGCCCGCCCGCGGCGAGCGCGTCAACAAGTACAACCAGCTGCTCCGCATCGAGGAGGAGCTGGACGAGGCGGGCACCTACGCCGGTGCCGCCGCCTTCCCGCGTTTCACGCCCGCGAAGGGCTGAGCCCTCAGGTCGAGGCGGTAGCCTTCGGGCATGACCTCGAAGCGACCGGGCGCCCCGCGATCAGCGAGGCGCCCGGTCCCTGCGTCCGGGGGCCGACGCGCCGGCGGCGCGCCCGGCGCCGGCCCGTCCGCCCGGGGCTCCCGGGCATCGGGCCGCGCCTCCTCCGCGGGGACCACCAGCGACCGCCATCGCGGCCCCGCCGCGGCCTCCCGACCCCGCACCACCTCGTCCTGCGCCGCGGCGGAGGACGGTCCGGGCATCACGATCACGCGTCGCACGCTCGTGCTGGTGACCCTCGTCGTGGTCGCCCTCGCCGCGCTCGTGCCGACGATCAACTCCTACGTCGCGCAGCGCCAGCAGCTCGCGGCCCTGCACGAGCAGGTCTCGCAGCAGCAGGACGAGGTCGACGAGCTGCAGTCCGAGGTCGACCGCTGGCAGGACCCGGCCTTCGTCGCCGCACAGGCCCGCGAGCGGCTCCTGTTCGCGATGCCGGGGGAGACCCAGTACCGCCTCACCGACACCTCCGGCCGGGACGTGCCCCTCACCGAGGACGAGAAGGCCGTGGAGGCCTCCGCGAGCGGTGAGTGGTTCTCGACCCTCTGGGACAGCCTCGAGGGCGCGAGCCGGCTCACCGCGGAGGACATCCCCGACGAGACCGGATCGGACTCCCCGGAGGATGCCGAGACCACCGATCCCGCGGATCCCGCCGACACCCCGACCCCCAGCAGCACCGAGGACGCCACCCCGTGACCACCGCCCCCGCCCCCGACGCCGCGGCCCTGCCGCCGCTCCCCTTCGAGTCGCCCGCGACCGCCGAGGACCTCGCCGCGATGCGCGAGCAGCTCGGTCGCGACATGCGCGGCGTCGTCTCGATCGCCCGGCGCTGCGGCTGCGGCCGCCCCGCGGTGGTCCGCACCCGGCCCCGGCTCGAGGACGGCACGCCGTTCCCCACCTCGCTGTACCTGACGCTGCCGTGGCTGACCCTGGACATCTCCCGGATCGAGGCCACCGGGCGCATGGCCGAGCTCACCGAGCGGCTCGGCGAGGACGCCGAGCTCGCCGCGGGCTACGCGCGCGCCCACGAGCGCTACATCGCGCGGCGCGACGAGGTCGGCCGCGCCGAGGAGGTCGCGAGCGTGAGCGCGGGCGGCATGCCCACCCGTGTGAAGTGCCTCCACGCGCTCGCCGGCCAGGCCCTCGCCGAGGGGCCCGGGGTGAACCCCGTGGCGGACGAGATCCTCGCGGGGATCCCCGGGGTGCTCCCGGAGCTGGTCTGCCGCTGCGCCTCCGCGGAGGACGAGGCCGACGCCGCCGGCACCGAGGGAGCCACCGCATGAGCGCCCCCGTCGCCGCGATCGACTGCGGCACCAACTCGATCCGCCTGCTGATCGCACGTCGGGACCCGTCCACCGGCGGAATGGTGGACCTCGAGCGACGCCTCGAGATGGTCCGCCTGGGGTACGGCGTGGACCGCACCGGCCGCTTCGACCCCGCCGCTGTGGAGCGCACGTTCGAGGCGGCGCGCGGCTACGCGGCGCTCATCGCGCAGCACGGGGCCCGGGAGCTGCGCTTCGTGGCGACCTCGGCGACCCGCGACGCCGCGAACCGCGACGTGTTCATCGACGGCATCCGCGAGATCCTCGGCGTGCAGGTCGAGGTCATCAGCGGCGAGGAGGAGGCGGCGCTCTCCTTCCGCGGCGCCGTGAGCACGCTGCCGCAGCTTCCCGCCGGCCCGCGCGTCGTCGTCGACATCGGCGGCGGCTCCACGGAGCTCGTGCTCGGCACCGAGGAGCCGGAGGCGCGGATCAGCCTGGACATGGGCTCCGTGCGGCTCACGGAGCGGCACCTGCGCTCGGACCCGCCCACCGCGGAGGAGATCGCGGCCGCGGCGGCGGACGTCGACGCGCTGCTGGACACGGCCGCGGAGCGGCTGCCGCTGCAGGAGGCGACATCCCTCGTGGGCACGGCCGGCACGGTCACGACGGTCACGGCGGTCGCGGAGGGGCTCACCGAGTACCGGCCGGACGTCGTCCACGGCGCCTCGCGGTCGATCGGCGACGCGATCGCCGTGTGCGAGCGCCTGCTCGCCATGACCCGGGAGGAGCGCGGTGAGCTCGGGATCATCCACCCCGGCCGCATCGACGTCATCGGCGCCGGAGCGCTCATCTGGGCGCGGATCCTCCGACGGGTCGCCGACCTCTCCGCGGTGACGACGACGGTGACGAGCGAGCACGACATCCTCGACGGGATCGCCCTGGACGTCCTGGACCGCGTCGAGGCCCGGGAGCGCTGAGCAGACGTCCGAGGAGTGCACCCGTTTTGGAACCGGGGCCCGACGGTTCTAGGCTGGGCGACATGAACACCACCTTCGGCGGCAAGCCCCATGTCCTGATCCTCGGCGGCGGATCCGTCGGTCTGACGACCGCGTCCGAGCTGCGCAAGACCCTCGGCACGGAGGTGGCGATCACGATCGTCGACCCGCGCCCCTACATGACCTACGCGCCCTTCCTCCCCGAGGTCGGCGCGGGCAGCATCGATCCCCGCAACGTCCTCGCGCCGCTGCGCAAGATCCTCCCCGGCACCAAGGTCGTCACCGGCGGCGTCTCGGCGATCCGCAGCGCGGACAACACCGTCGTCGTCACGACCGAGGACGGCGCCCAGCTCGAGATCGCGTACGACTACCTCGTCGTGGGCCTCGGCGCCGTGCCGCGTCTGCTCCCGATCCCCGGCCTCGCCGAGAACGCGATCGGCTTCAAGCAGGTCGAGGAGGCCATCACGGTCCGCGACAAGATCCTCGCGAACCTCGCCGAGGCCGCCTCGACGAAGGACCCGAAGGTCCGCAAGCGCCTGCTCACCTTCACCTACATCGGCGGCGGCTTCGCCGGCGGCGAGGCCGTCACCGAGGCCGAGGACATGGTCCGCGACGCACTGCGCTACTACCCCGACCTGCACGCCTCGGACATCCGCTTCGTGCTCATCGACGCGGCCCCGTTCGTGTTCCCCGAGCTCACCGAGGACCAGCGCGCCTACGTGCTGAACCAGCTGCGCGAGCGCGGCATCGAGGTCAAGCTCGAGACCTTCCTGAACTCCGCCGAGAACGGCGTCATCAAGACGTCCGACGGCGACGAGTTCGAGACCGACCTCCTCGTGTGGAACGCCGGCGTCAAGCCGAACCCGATCCTCATGGACGAGGAGTCCTCGGACCTCCCCGTGGTCACGGAGCGCGGCCCGCTCATGGGCAAGCTCGACACCCTCGCGGACCTCCGCGTGAACGGCGCCGAGGGCCCGATCGACAACGTCTTCGCCGGGGGCGACTGCGCCGCGGTGCCGGATCTCGCCTCGGGCGAGGGCAAGTTCTGCCCGCCCAACGCCCAGCACGCGACGCGTCAGGGCAAGCGGATCGCGGACAACGTCGCGCGCTCCGTCCAGGGTCGCCCGCTCGTGGACTACTACCACAAGAACCTCGGCGTCATGGCGACGCTGGGCATGTACAAGGGCGTCGGCCGGCTCATGCTGGGCGACAAGGAGATCGACGTGCGCGGTCTCCCGGCCTGGGCCATGGCCCGTGCGTACCACGTGTACGCGATGCCGACCCTGGGCCGCAAGGCCGCCGTGCTCGCGGGCTGGGCCTCGAACCTGGTCTCGCGCCGCGACATCATCGGCATCCCGCAGTCGGCCGATCCCCGCGCGGCCTTCGAGCTCGCCGCGAACTCCGGTCCCAAGAAGAAGTGACCGCAGGGCGGCAGAGCCGCCCACCCCGTCGACCTCGTCGGCGCCGCTCGTGAAGGGCCCCGGACCTCGTGTCCGGGGCCCTTCGCCGTGCCCGCGTCCCGTCGGTCACCTCCGGCGCCCGCGGGCGACGGGACGCGCTATGCTGTGACCGAATGTGATCAGCAGACGCAGCACCCGAGCATGAACGGTCATCTCGGGTGGGGAGAGGGAGAACGGCCATGGAGATCGTCATCGCGCAGGACGCAGCCGCCGGAGCACGCGCCGTGGCCGACGAGTTCGAGCAGGTCCTCCGGGCCGGGGACGGCGCGGTGCTGGGCCTCGCGACCGGCTCCTCACCGGTCGCCGCCTACGCGGAGCTGATCCGCCGCCACCGGGAGGAGGGCCTCTCCTTCGCGGGCGCGCGCGCCTTCCTCCTGGACGAGTACGTGGGCCTGCCCGCGGACCACCCGCAGAGCTACCACCGCTTCATCCGCGAGCAGCTCGTGGACCACGTGGACCTCGACAGTTCCACGGTGATCTCGCCGGACGGCGCCGCGGCGGACCCCGCCGAGGAGGCCGAGCGCTACGACGCCGCGATCGCCGCCGCCGGGGGAGTGGACCTCCAGATCCTCGGCATCGGCGTCAACGGCCACATCGCTTTCAACGAGCCGGGCAGCTCGCTCGCCTCCCGCACCCGCGTCGTCGCCCTCACGCGCTCGACGATCGAGGCGAACGCCCGCTTCTTCGACCGCGCCGAGGACGTCCCACGTCACGCTCTCAGCCAGGGCCTCGGCACCATCCGCGAGGCGCGCCGGATCGTGCTGACCGCCACGGGGGAGCAGAAGGCCGCCGCTGTCGCCCAGCTCGTCGAGGGCGCGGTGAGCGCCCGCTGGCCGGCGACCGTGCTGCAGCTGCACCCGCATGTGACCGTGGTCGTGGACGAGGCGGCCGCGTCCCGGCTCGAGCTCGCCGAGGACTACCGCGCCGCCCGCTGACCGGCGGGCCCGCGCCCAGGACGGCCGCCGTCCCGGGCGCGGGCGGAGGCTGGTCACAGTTCGGGGCCCCGGGCGGTCCCGAGAGGGGGAGCGGAGGACGTGGCCGATACGATTCCTGCATGCAGGCTGATCCCTCCTCCGGCGGCGCAGCGAGCGTCGCGACCCGATCCCCCCTGGACCGCTACTTCCACCTGAGCGAGCGCGGGTCGACCGTCGCGCGCGAGGTGCGCGGCGGCCTCGTCACCTTCTTCTCGATGTGCTACATCGTGGTGCTGAACCCGCTCATCATCGGCACCGTGCCCGATTCGACCGGGCACTACCTGGGCGGCGGCACCGAGCCCAACCTCGCGGCGGTCGCCGCCGGCACCGCTCTCGTGGCCGGTGTGCTGACCCTCCTCATGGGCGCCTGGGCGAAGTTTCCGCTCGCGCTCGCGGCGGGCCTGGGGCTGAACGCCTACCTCGCCTACTCCGTGGTCTCCCTGCCGGGCATGACCTGGGCCGGGGCGATGGGCCTCGTCGCGATCGAGGGCGTGCTCGTGCTCGTCCTCGTGCTCACCGGGTTCCGCAAGGCGGTCTTCGACGCCGTGCCGGCCTTCATGAAGACCGCGATCAGCGTGGGCATCGGCCTGTTCATCGCCTTCATCGGCCTGTACAACGCCCGTTTCATCACCCACGCCGCGGGCACGCCCGTGCAGCTGGGCAACGACGGCTCCCTCACCGGCTGGCCGACCCTCGTCTTCGTCGTGGGCCTCGTGCTCATGCTCGTGCTCTGGGTGCGCAAGGTGCCCGGCGCGATCCTCATCTCGATCGTCACGGCGACCGTGCTCGCGACGATCATCGAGGCGGTCACGGGCATCGGCGCCTACTCCGACGGCACCCTCAGCGCCGCGAACCCCGAGGGCTGGAGCATGAACGTCCCGGCGCTCCAGGGCTCCCCGATCGCCCTGCCCGACTTCGCGACGCTGTTCCAGGTCGACCCGTGGGGCGGGATCCAGGCGGCGGGCGTCGTCGGCGCCTCCGTCATCGTCTTCTCCCTGCTGCTCGCCGACTTCTTCGACACGATGGGCACGATGGTCGCCGTCGCCGGCGAGGGCGACCTGCTCGACGAGAAGGGCGACATCCCCCATTCCCAGCGCATCCTCGTCGTCGACTCCCTCGCGGCGCTCGGCGGAGGCGTCGGCGGCGTCTCCTCGAACACGAGCTTCGTCGAGTCCACCTCCGGCGTGGCCGACGGCGCCCGCACGGGCCTCGCCTCGGTCGTCACGGGCGTCGCGTTCCTGCTCGCGACCTTCCTGTCCCCGCTGGTCGCGGCCGTGCCCTACGAGGCGGCGACCCCGGCGCTGGTCATGGTCGGCTTCCTCATGATGACCAACGTGACCTCGATCGACTTCACGGATCCCGAGATCGCGATCCCGGCCTTCCTGACGATCATCTTCATGCCCTTCGCCTACTCGATCACCGTCGGCATGGGCGCCGGGTTCGTCATGTACGTGCTCATCCGCCTGGTGCGCGGCAAGGTCCGCGAGGTGCACTGGCTCATGTACGTCATCGCGGCGATGTTCGTCGTGTACTTCCTGCGCGGCGCGATCGAGGGTCTGCTGCTGTGAGCGCGGAGGCGGGGACCCCCGGGGTCGGCGACGAGCAGCTCGCGGCGGAGCTGCGCCGCGTGCTGCTGGTCTCCTCGCGTGTGCTGCGCTCGCACACGGCCTCGGACGAGGTCTCCGCCTCCCAGTACTCGGTCCTCGCGTACCTCGAGCGCTCGGGGGAGTCCACCCCCGGGGCGCTCGCGAGCTTCGAGCACGTCTCCCCGCCGGTGATGACCCGCATCCTCGCGCGGCTCGAGGAGGCCGGCCTGGTCGCCCGCAGCGCCCATCCTCAGGACGGCCGTCAGGTCCTCGTCTCGCTCACGGCGACCGGGTCGGAGCTCGTGCGACGCGGCCGCGAGGAGCGGGACGAGTGGCTGCGCGGCCGGATCGGGGAGATCACCGACGAGGAGCGGCGCACGCTCGGCGAGGCGGTCGCGATCCTGCGCCGCACCCTCGTCGGCCCCCGCTGAGGAGCAGACTCCTCCCGGGTCACGTCCCGCGCCCGGATGCACGAACGGCCGGCCCCTCAGGGGGCCGGCCGTTCGTCGTGCGGGGAGGGCGCGATGCCCGGAAATCTCAGGCGGTCGCGTCGAGCACGTGGTCCAGCACGGCGACGAGGGCCTCGACGTCGGACTCGGGGACCGCGGGGAAGGTGGCGATGCGGAGCTGGTTGCGCCCGAGCTTGCGGTACGGCTCGACATCGACGACGCCGTGGGCGCGCAGCACCGAGGTGATCGCGGTGGCGTCGATCGACTCGTCGATGTCGAGCGTCGTCACCACCTGGGAGCGGGCGGCCGGATCGCTCACGAAGGCCGTGACCTCGGGTCGACGCTCCGCCCACTGGTGCAGGAGACCGGAGGTCGCCCGGGTGCGGGCGTCGGACCAGGCGAGACCGCCCTGCTCGAGCAGCCACTCGACCTGGTCGGCGAGCAGGGCGAGCGTCGCCACGGCAGGCGTGTTGAGCGTCTGGTCCTTGCGGGAGTTGTCGATCGCGGCCTGCAGGGAGAGGAAGCCGGGGACCCAGCGGTCGGACTGCGCCTCGAGCCGGCCCGCGCGCTCGATCGCTGCGGAGGAGAGGAGCGACAGCCAGAGCCCGCCGTCGGAGGCGAAGGCCTTCTGGGGCGCGAAGTAGTACGCGTCAGTCTGGGAGACGTCCACCTGGGCCGCACCGGCGACCGACGTCGCGTCGACGAGCACGAGCTGGTCCTCGCGGGCACCGGCGGGACGCTCCACGGGGACCATCACCCCGGTGGAGGTCTCGTTGTGCGGCCACGCGTAGGCGTCCACGTCCTCGTCGACGACGGGGCGGGGCAGGCTCCCCGGCTCCGCGGTGACGACGAGCGGGTCCAGCAGGTGAGGGGCGTTCGTGGTCTCGGTCGCGAACTTCTGCGAGAACTCGCCGAGCACGAGGTGCTCGGAGCGTCGCTCGACGAGGGAGATCGCCGCGACGTCCCAGAACGCGGTCGAGCCGCCGTTGCCGAGGACGACCTCGTAGCCCTCGGGGAGCGAGAAGAGCTCCGCCAGCCCGCGACGCGTGCGGGCGACGAGCTCCTTGACGGGCTTCTGACGATGGGACGTCCCGAGGACGCCGCGGTAGGTCGTGCCGAGCGCGTCCACCTGCTCGTCGCGCAGCCGGGAGGGACCGGAGCCGAACCGGCCGTCGGCGGGCAGCAGCGAGGACGGGATGCTCAGGGCGCGGATCGCCTCGGCGCGGGCGGTGCGGGGATCGGTCATGGATGTGCTCCTCCGTGTCGTCGGCCCGGATGCTCTTCGGGGCGGGCCGAGGTCGAGGCCCATCCTGCCAGCGCGGGGCACGATCGCCGCGGCCGGTCCGGGCTGCGGGCCGCGGTGCGCCCGGCATCGACGTGGAGGATTCCCTGGCATGATCGGGGCATGAGCCGTGCCGATCTGGACAAGAAGCCCTACGACGTCGCCGGGATGTTCGACAGCATCGCCGGGCGGTACGACCTCATGAACGACCTGGCGGCGCTCGGCCAGGTGCGCATGTGGCGCGAGCTGATGGTGGACGCCCTCGAGCTCGATGCCGGGGGCGCCGTCCTCGATCTCGCCGCGGGCACCGGCACCTCCTCGACCGCGATCGCCCGAGCGGGGGCCCGAGTCGTGGCCGCAGACTTCTCCCTCGGCATGATGACCGAGGGCAGGCGCCGCGGCGCGCCGGTTCCGTTCGTGGGGGCCGATGCGCATCACCTCCCTTTCGCGGACGACTCCTTCGACGCGGCAGTGATCTCCTTCGGCCTGCGCAACGTCCAGGACCCCCGCCGGGGGATCGCGGAGATGACGCGCGTGGTGCGCCCCGGAGGCCGGGTCGTGGTCTGCGAGTTCTCCACGCCCACGGCGCGGCTCGTGCGCACGGTCTACGAGCGCTACCTGCTGCGTGCCCTCCCTGTGGTCGCCTCCCGGTTCGCCACGAGCTCGGACGCCTACGACTACCTCGCCGAGTCGATCCTCGACTGGCCGGATCAGCAGGAGCTGCGCGGCTGGTTCCAGGAGGCAGGTCTCGAGCACGTCCGCTACCGGAACCTCACCGGGGGGATCGTCGCGCTGCACCGCGGGTACGTCCCCACCGCGGGGGAGGGGCCGACGGGCTCCTCGTCCGACGGGGCACCGCAGGCGCTCTGAGGAGCTGCCGGCCGGGCCGGACGTGCCGGCATGCAGGGGTGCGGGCGCCGGCGGTGGCGACGATGGTTCCCCGTGGCGGGCACCCGCAGCGGGGCGAGGACCCGGATCATCCCCTCCGCCGAGCCGGTTCAGGACTCGGATCGCCCTCTGACCTGCGGTGATACCGAGGGCGAGAGGAAAGTGGCCGAGGCCACTCCGAAATGGGGCCTCTCAAGTTGACCGGACCCGGGGATCCACGTAATGTTCTTCCTCGTGCCCGGGAGATCGGGACAGCGGGAAGGCCAGCAGTGGCGGAACGCGAAATCGACTCCCACCAGGCGCTTCGGATAACTTCAGAACTGATGAGGCGCGGTTCACACCGCATCGAATTGACATGGAGAACCGGATCCCCTAAGTTATAGGGGTTGCCTCGGAGCGAGGAACTCGGAAGGGTTCTGATACTGAGTGCGCGTGTTGCTTGATATCTCAATAGCGTGTCTATTTGTTGATGCCAATATTTGATTGGCAGAATATACGGATGATTAGCAGTTACATGCTGGTTGTTTGTTTTTTGTCAGGTTTATAGTTTTTCATGTTTTTCATGGAGAGTTTGATCCTGGCTCAGGACGAACGCTGGCGGCGTGCTTAACACATGCAAGTCGAACGATGACGACCGAGCTTGCTCGGTCTGATTAGTGGC